>CAMDQC010000200.1 GCA_945905735.1 Prosthecobacter debontii
GACAGGTTTCCAACCTGTCACAGCGACCCCGGCGCGGGGATGCTCCCTGTCTCGGCGGCCCGGACAGGTTGGAAACCTGTCTTACTTTGCGCATCCACGTTTTATCACGCCCCCGGCGGGGCGTTTGGCGGAATTTCAGTTTGACGCCATCCATCTCGTTCTCCACCTTCCGCCCCCTTTTCTTATGCGCCATACGCTTTCAGTCCTCGTCGAAAACAAATTCGGTGTGCTCACCCGCATCGCCGGCATGTTCAGTGGTCGCGGGTTCAACATTGATTCGCTCAATGTCGGCCCGACGCTCGATCCATCTACTTCGCGCATGACGATTGTCGTCCGGGGCGATGACCGCGTGCTCGACCAAGTCGCCAAACTTCTGGGTAAATTGATCGACGTCATCGAAGTGCAAGGCTTCATGGATGGCGAGTATGTGGACCGCGAACTCATCCTGATGCGCGTGAACATAACCCGCGAGACGCGCGCCGAGATCATGCAAATCTGCGACATCTTCCGGGCGAAAATCGTGGACGTTCAATCGAAGAACTTCGCCATCGAAGTGACGGGCGACGAGAGCAAGATCACGAAGTTTATCTCGCTCATGGAGCCGTTCGGCATCGCTGCGCTGACCCGCACCGGCAAGGTCGCGCTCCCTCGCAAGCAGTCGTAGGAAGGTTGCCTCGCTGCGGGCGGGCTGCTTCATTAGCACCGAAATATGAAGCTCATCCGACTTGCCGCTGCCGTGCTGAACCAGACCCCTCTCGACTGGACGCACAACTCTGCCAACGCACGCGCGGCCATCGCCGATGCGCGGGCGGCGGGCGTCTCGGTGCTGTGTCTGCCGGAGCTGTGCCTCACGGGCTACGGCTGCGAGGATGCCTTTCTCAGCGCGAATACGAACACGCGGGCTTGGGCGGCGCTGCGGGAGTTACTGCCGGAGACGGCGGGGATGGTGGTGTCGTTTGGGCTCCCCGTTTTGCACCAGCACGCGCTCTTTAACTGCGCGGCGCTGGCGGTGGACGGGAAGCTCGTAGGGCTCGTGGCGAAGCGGCATTTGGCGGGCGATGGGATTCATTACGAGCCGCGTTGGTTCAAAGCGTGGCCGGTCGCGCTGCGGGATGTTTTCCATGCGCCGGATACGGGCGAAGCGGTGCCGATGGGCGACTTGATGTTTGACGTCGGCGGCGTGCGGATTGGCTTTGAGATTTGCGAAGATGCTTGGGTCGCCCAGCGGCCCGGAGCCTTACTGGCACGGCACGGCGTGGATATTATCCTAAATCCGAGCGCCAGCCATTTTGCCTTCGGGAAGATGGAAGTGCGGAAGCGGTTCGTGCTCGAAGGCTCGCGTGCTTTCGGCGTGAGCTACGTGTATGCGAACTTGCTCGGCAACGAAGCCGGCCGCGCGATCTACGACGGCGAGGCGCTCATCGCCAGCGGCGGGAAGCTCATCGGTGAAGGGATGCGGTTTTCCTTCCGCGATTGCTTGGTGACAAAGGCGACGGTGGACGTAGATGCCACGCGGATGAGCCAAGCGCGGACGGCGAGTTTTCAGCCCGACCTCGCGGGGGATAATCCGCTCGAAGTGCGCGCTGAATTTGCATGGCCCGCGCTGACTCCCGGCGCGACGGAGTTGCGCGACCCGGCGAACTGGGAAAGCAGCGGACGGCTGAAGGAGGAGGAGTTCACACGGGCGGAGGCGCTCGGGCTTTTCGACTACATGCGCAAGAGCCGATCGCGCGGCTTCGTGGTGTCGCTCAGCGGCGGCGCGGACTCGGCGGCGATTGTGTGCCTCATCGCGTTGATGGCGGAGCTGGCGGTGGCAGAGTTGGGAGTGGACGGCTTCATCGGAAAGATCGCTCGCACTGGCTGGCAGCTTGGAAAGACGGGGCTCGTGGAGCAACTGCTCACCACGGCGTATCAGGCCACGGAGAACAGCGGCGACGTTACAAAGAGCGCCGCCCGCGCAGTCGCCACGGCGCTCGGCGCGAAGCATCTGGAGCTCGATGTCTCGGCGATTCATCGCGGCTATTTGGCCATGATCGAAGGCGCGCTAGGCCGCTCGCTCTCGTGGGCGACGGACGATATTTCCCTGCAAAACATCCAAGCCCGCGTGCGTTCGCCCGGCATCTGGATGCTCGCAAATCTCCGCAATGCGCTGCTACTTTCCACGAGCAATCGAAGCGAAGCCGCAGTCGGCTACGCCACGATGGACGGCGACACGAGCGGCGGCCTCGCGCCCATCGCCGGCATCGATAAAGCATGGCTCCGCGAATGGCTCCGCTGGGTGGAAACCGACGGCCCGCTCATCGGCGGAAAGGGCTTCGCGCTCGCCGCCCTCTCCGCCGTGAATAAGCAAGCGCCCACCGCCGAACTGCGCCCCGCCGAACGCGCGCAGACCGACGAGGCCGACCTTATGCCCTACCCGCTGCTCGACGCCATCGAGCGCGCCGCCATCCGCGACAAGCAGAGCCCGCTGGAGGTCTTCCAGCTTATGCGCGTGCAGTTCGCCGCGATTGAGCCCGTGCAGCTTGGCGCGTGGGTGGAGCGATTTTTCCGCCTATGGAGTCGCAACCAGTGGAAGCGCGAACGCTACGCCCCGAGCTTCCATCTCGACGACGAAAACCTAGACCCAAAAACCTGGTGCCGCTGGCCGATCCTGAGCGGCGGCTTCGAGCAAGAACTCGCCGAACTGCGCGCTGTGGTCGCTGCGATTTAGAAATCGAACCCGAAGATCACTCGGGTTTGCACATCCGCCTCGGAGTCTATCTCGGATGCTTGAAACAGCACGGTCCCGGCAATGAAAAACCCTTGGGTGCGCCATGCGGCGACTGGGCCGACATACACAGCGGAGTCGGCACTGCCGGACCAGCCTTCGTATTCAAGCTCGTGCTTTGCTTCTAAGCCGAGGCTGAAGGATGGGGACAGATCGTAGCTGATGCCGAGAGTCTGCTCGAAGACGCCAATTTCCTCTTCATAGTCAGCACCTTCCCACTCCGCTTCCACAACCGCGTTATAGACGAACGTCCATGGGCCGACGTTTTTTTGGAGGAGCAGTTTTGCTTCGAGGACGAAAAGTTCGTCGCCGAGTTTTATTTCTCCGTAGATGGCACTGCCGAGCAGGTCAGTCGTGGGATTTGAAAGGTTGTAGATCAGCTCCACCGCAGCGTCTTTCCAGACGGATGTGGTCTTTCCGCTTTCGCGTGTCGTGGACCAATCGCTGAGGTAAACCCCAAGCTGGAGCCGGTCGGTGAGCCCGAATTCCAGTTCGTGGCGAAAGTCAAAACGGTCTTTGTTCGTACCCGAACGATAGGTTTTCCAAGTCACCCATTGTTCGTATTCCCGCGTACCCTTCGGAGCGGTGGTGGCCCCGTAGGAGTAAGTAAATTTGCGGTCTCCCGCGAAAGCGGTGGTGGCAAGAATTGAAACGGCTGCGATAGCGGTAATGATATTTTTCATGTGAGATTGCGACTTAATCGCAACATCGCCGCTCCCGTCAAGATGTTTTTAGGACTCAGTCGCAACAGCGCGCGTCTGCCGAAGATCGCTATTGGCCGCCATGCTTCGTCTCACGCCGGAGGTTTGTTTTGCGGTTAAAGAGGGAAATCTCTCTTCTCAAATAGCGGTGGTTTTTTGATGCGCTGGGTGGTGAAAAAGACGGAGTTTTTCTCCAGCTCGGCGACGAGCGTGGCCCGGGGGACTTCGGTGTTGGCGGAGGTGCTGCCGTGTTTGCCGGACATGGTGGAGACAACAGTGGTGAGTGTGGTTTTCTTCGTGGGAGCGCCCTTCTTTGCGAAGAGCTTCCAGAGTGTTTTCGGGGTGGCGTTGAGGCTGCCGTGGTGTCCGACTTTGTAGAAATCGGTCGCTGCGAGGAGCTTGCAGTTGGCGGCGGCTTCGGGGGCGTCTTTGAGGGCGTAGTTCCAGTTTTCGATCTGCGCGTCGCCGGGGAAGAGGAACTTTTTCCCGCCGACCTCGAAGAGCAGGATCAGGCTGGTGTTGTTCAATGCGTCGTCGAGCGCGCGGACGATTTCGAGCCGCTGCTGGATGTGTGCGGCGGTGACGCGCTGGGCGAACCAGCGGGCGTGGGCGGGGCGGGTCTTGGCGGCGAATTTTTTGTCGAAAGGTGCGCGTGCTGTTTGGGGGTTCTGCGCGGTGGCTCCGAGGAGGTGCCAGAACTCGTCTTTGTCTTTGCTGCGTTGCTTCTCGATTTCGGAGTAGTCGGCTGGCGTGGGCGGGCCGAGGACGTGGATTTTTACGCCGGGGAGTAGCTTCGTCAGGCCCGTCTTTGCGCCGTAGCTGAGGTATTCGTTTTTCTTCCCCATCGTCATGAGATTTTTAACGGCGGATAGGTTGGCGAGGTTGGTCTCGCCGAGGAAGGCGAGTTGCTTGCGGGTGCGCTCGGGGAGGGCGCTGCCGAGGCGTGCGGCCTCGTCGGCGGCGAGTGCAGCGCAGGCGTGCATCGCTTGCAGCCCACGTGTGTGGGCGGCGAGGGCTTTCAATTTCCCGGTGGGCTTTATCGCGTCGGGGGCGAGGGCTGGGTCTTCGGTCCACGGCTGGACGACGAGCGCGGGTTTTAGCTTAGCGAGGATGTCGCCGGAGTTGTCGCCAGCGGCGTTGGTGCCGAAGCCATTGATGTGGTCGGCGTGGCGGTGGGTGGCGATGACGGCGTCGAGTTTGCCGCCGCAGTCGGTGGCGATCTGTTGGGCGATGTCGTCGAGGGAATGCGTGGCGGCGGCGGGCATCGCGGTGCTGCCGCAGTCCACGAGGATGTGGACTGCTTTGGGCTTCCCTGCGACTTTCGGGTAGTGAAATGTGAGCAGGAAGCTGTCGCCAAATCCGACTTGGTAACTGCGGATGGAGAGGCTGGTGGGTTTAGGCGTTGGCATCGTCGTTTTCCTCCTCGGTGGTGAAGAATGAGTGGACGCCGCAGACGTGCGCGGGCACGGGCTGCGGCGGGGCTTTTGCGCCAGCCCACGTATCGGTGAGTTTGCGGGAGCGGTTCAGCCCACGGTTGAGGTGCATTTGGGAAAAGAGCCCCTGCCGCGTGACGCGCACGGCTTCGGACTTCGGTCGCCGGGCGAGGTAATAGCCGGACTCCGCGAGGTAGGCGATTCGGGCGGATTGTTTGTCGTAGGAGTTGAGCCGGTTGTGGACGTGGTATTTGAGCTGGCCCCACTCGTCGAAAATGAGCGTACCGCCCCCGTGGATGAAGACCTCCCTGTCGTCGGGCAGCAGCTCGGCATCGGGTCGCGTGTAGCCCGCATCGGTGAGTTCCGGCGGCATGAGGCGGAGGATTTGCACGTATTCGACGACAGTCTCGCGGAGGGAAAACCCATCGCCGCCCGCGCGGATGCACGGGCGCACGGACTGCACTTCGGTGTAAACGCCTTCCGTGAGATCGAGCTCCTTGCGGTTCTCCCAGATGAAGCGGAAGACTTCATCCGCATCGCGCTGCATGGGCTCAAAATGCGACCGCTCGTGCGAAAAAGCGCCGCTTGCCGCCGTCCAGATGCCGGGCTCCTCCGCATCGCCGGGCGACGAGGGTTTGATGCCGTAGGCTGCGAAACTCGCGAGCAGCCGGGCGCGGAAATGATACGTGGAATCGTCGGGCCGAATCTCGCGGTCGGCGGTGACGAGGGCGCTGAGGTAATCGCCAAAGCCTAAGTGAACCGGCGGGCAGTAATCGAGCGCGCGGATGGACATCGTCAGCAAAATGTCGGCGGCGCGCTGGCCCTCCTCGACGACACGGGAGAGGTCCAACTCCCCCGCGCTGAGGAACAAGCCCGTGACCCGCTCGGACCAAATCTCGATGAGCGCGTTCAGCATCGCCGCGACGAGCAGCTCCCCGCGCCGATGCGGCTCTTGGTATTCTGCGGAGGAAATGAGGGCGGGATTCTGCACGATGCGGACGGAATTGCGCAACGCCTGGCCGCGTGCTTGCGACATCGCGCTGCCCATTTGCTCGGCCAGCGCGAAGAGCGCGGACTGCCGGAGACTCGCGGGAGAGAGCTTCTTGGCGGAGACTTTGCCGGTGCCCTTCCAGCCGCTCAACAGCCCCGCCATCACTTCGCGCAGGGAGAAAATCGAGAGCAGCGCGACGACATCCGAGATGCCTTCGTGAAAAGCCGCTTGGTCCGGCGAAGACGGGTCGGTGTATCGGCTGCGGAGGCCGTCCACGAGCGCGTGCGTCGTCTCGTGCGCCACCACATCGTGCGACAGGCAACTGAAGACGAGCCCATTCGTCGCCGGGTCCACGAAGTAGCCGAAAAACAGCCCCTCATCCTCCTTCGAGTAGTAAGCATTGGCGTCCGCAGTCGCGTGCGGGGCGACCTTGAGCTGATGCCCGCCGAAGCTCCAGCTTACCCGCCGCCCGAGAGCAAACTCGAACCGCCCGAGCACACGCATGATAATCGCATAGACGTTTTGCTGGTGAAAGCGCGGGTCCGCGAGCAACTCCGCGTCGCTCGCGGTGGCGAAAGGGTCTTCCACGATGCCGTTCCGTTTCTTGTATTCGAGAGGCTTCCAGAGCGTGTCCGTCGCAGCGTCGAAATCCACGACCTGCACGCGATAGCCCCACGGGCCGGGCTGGAGCGACTCGGCGGGGATTTCTACCCGCGCGCGGACGATCCTGCCCGCGCCGTCCTTTGCGCTGGGGTCCTGTGCGATAATCGTCAACTTTTGAGTCCGTGGTTTGGGTAGTGAACGCATCATAGAGCTTCTGAGTTGCGGGGTCGGTAGCAGGAGCCTCATCCCGACGTCGAGCGTGAAACCCGCCGCTTTTATCGCTTTTCCCCGCAAGCTCGGCCTGCCACTTTGCGCCCCCATGCTTGCCAAAATATACTCCGCCGCCGTCTTTGGCGTGGATGCCAATGAGGTGGAAATCGAGGTGAACTCCGGTGGCGGAATCGACACCGTGATCGTCGTCGTCGGTTTGCCGGATACTGCGGTGAAAGAAGCGAAGGACCGCGTGACGACCTCTATTTCCAACAGCGGTTTCTTTTGGCCCAGCGGACGCACGACGGTAAATCTCGCGCCTGCGGATGTGAAGAAGGAAGGGCCCAGTTTCGACCTGCCCATCGCGCTGGGAATGATTATTTGTCAGGAAGAAAAGACGCTGGAAAATGTGGGCGACTTTTGTTTTGTCGGGGAACTTGCGCTCGACGGTTCGGTGCGCCCAGTGCGCGGAGTTTTGCCTGTAGCGATCGAGGCGCGGCGGCGTGGGCACTTGAAGGTCGTCGTCCCGGAAGCGAATGCCCGTGAGGCTGCGATGGTCGATGGTATCGAAGTCTATGGCGTCAAAAACTTGCGCGAAGCCTACTCGATCCTCGTCGGCAAGAGCACGATGAAGCCCGTGCGCGAAGACCTCGCCGCGTTCTTCCAGAGTCACCAAAACTACGACGTGGATTTTTCCGACGTGCGCGGGCAAGGCCACGTAAAAAGGGCCATCGAGATCGCTGCCGCTGGCGGGCACGGGATGCTCATATCTATTCCCTTTACTACCAATAGGTCGGAAGGCATAAATACCTCATGCCGAAGACCCAATTGCATCAGCCACGCGCAAAGCGCACGAAATCTCCATCGGGATTAGCTCGCGGGGCAGACTCCACCTCGCCAGCCAAGAAGCCGAAGGCTTACTCGTATTTGCGATTTTCGACGGCGGATCAAATCCAGGGAGATTCCTTTCGCCGACAAACGGAACTGGCACGGGCATGGTGTGCGAAAACCGGTATCCCGCTCGTCGATAATTACCGAGACCTTGGAGTATCGGCCTTTCGTGCGGCCAACGCCGATAAAGGCGCGCTGAAAGCATTCCTC
>CAMDQC010000201.1 GCA_945905735.1 Prosthecobacter debontii
CCCTCGCCAATTTCCAATGGAAACTCCCTCGCCCGAGTCTCCCCCTCGCCAATTCCCAATGGAAACTCCCTCCCCCGAGTCTCCCCACCGCCAGTTTCCAATGGAAATTCGCGTAGTCCCGTCTCAGAGCCATCAGAGACGAACAAATCCCCGCACCGCCGCGCCGGTTTCCCGCCATTTCCCAACCCCGGCCCGCCCCGACCAGACGCCCCGACCAGACGCCCCGCCCGCGATTCCGCGGACAGTTTGAAGTGCGATGGCGAAGCGTTTGTGCATGGGGAAAGAAAACCACAAACGCCGTTTGCGGTCACTGACTCTAAAGTTGGCACTTTTTCCTCTGTAACCGCCCGCACCGCCGCGCCGCCGCGAGCACCGCTGCGATGGGATCCAGCCCCATCGCCTCACAAATCCGCGCCGCCACATTGAACGAAAACCACGACCGCCCCGAAACCAATTTGCGCAAGGCCTCGCGCGAGAGCTGCGCCCGCTTCACCACCCCTGCCGCCTTCAGCCGATGCTTTTGCAGCCACTTCCGCATCTCCGCCGCCAGCGCCGGCCCGAGCGGATGCAAATAATCCGCCGAAGGTGAACACCGCACCTTCACCCCCAGCGTCGCCAGCACCGCCAAATCCCTATCCCGCCGCCGCTTGGTCTTCTTGCCCGATGGATGCTCTGGAGTCTTCGTTTTCATCCAGACAATACGCGAGCAATGGCGGAATCTTTCAGAAAACCCGCAAAGCGGGACCGATTTCCAACCGGTCGCCGGAGCCCCCTGTAAAAACCGCGTCGCCGCTCGCTCGGAGCGTTAACCGAGAGTGTGGAAATCTGTATTGTTTTTGCGGAGCTTCCAGTTGATGGTCACGCTCTTCTTCACCTGCGAGATCAGTTTGGCGGCGATGATTTGCAGCTTAGCGTCACCCATGGCCTGTGCGGCGCTGTCGTTGGTGACGAGGGCGTAGTAGAGCCGAGGGAGCATGGGGAGCGTGAGGAGTCGTGGGCGACGACCGAATCAACGAGTCAAATGTCCGGCTTCGCCAATCCGGCGGCAGTGAACACGGCGATCACCTGGCCCTCGGTGGTGACGACGTTTCTCACGAGGTGGCGGATTGCTGCTTCAATCTGTTCGAGTCATCTCGCGCTTTCCCCCCTTTTTACTGCCTTTGAGGGGAGAAGTGGATCAAAACAACATCGAGGGCATCAATATCGGTCCGCACGGCCAAGATTCCCTCAACACGTTTTTGGAGCACGGCAAGCATCTGCTCGTGGTAAATCATAGGTCCTGCTTCCAGAGGCTTCCATTTGTGGGTCTGAACGAACAGCGCAAGAACGTAGATGCCGTAGCGGGCGCGGTGGTCTCGCAAATAGGTGCCAACCAACTGTTCTTCCAAGCCATCCAGCAATTGCTGAAGAGTCCAGTTGTCAGCTACCTTCAGTTCAAGCGAAACGGGGGCAGCATCCGGAATGACCAGCCGAAGGTCAGGGCGCCCGCCGACAATTTCCCATTCAGGCGGAACGACGTAACGCCCTCTCGCTGTCTCATTCAGCTTTCGACGGAGCCAATCACGGAAGCCAGCCTCGTTGTCCTCAGCATGCACTTCGCGTCGCGGACTGTCCTCGCCGACCTCTACCCAGCGCTTTAGATCGAGCAATCGCCGGAGACCAAGCCTGAACAGATCCGCATCTGTTTGAGGGTTGCGTTCGTAGTCGCTCGCAAAATCCCGCACATCTCTTGCTCGCCAAGATCGTCCCTCGGACAACTCTTCACGGTGTTTCTCAAGAAGATGCCGGATGTAGTCAGAAACATGCGAAAGTAGCGGCTCAGACAATAACTCCTGCAAAACCTCCCCAACCTCCGGTCCTCCTGTAGCTACCAACCTCTCTAGTAGCCCACTTCGAAAATCCTGAGCATCATCGCGCGGAGTTGGGGAATAGGAGCCTCCACCCGAGCGCTCAATGTCGTCCTTTCGCTGTATGTAGCGGTAAGCCAGCGGTATGAATCGCCTCATCGCCGTTGGTTCCAGCCACGAGCGCTTTTGCAAGAGCGGCAGGCGATAGCCGGAGCGGCCGCCGAGGTTTGCGCAGATCGACATCATCGCCCGAGAAGGATCGGTCGCCGAGCTTAGTCGCAATTCCAACGCTGTGATCGCGGGAGAGGCATCGGCTTGAAGCCACAGCGCCATCCACGAAGGAAAACTCGGCGCACACACCGGAACTGCGGCGGAACGGCGCTCTGCCAAAGCCGCGAGCGCGGCCGATTGTGGGGACGGTGGTGCGACGACAACGCAAAGTGCGTCTCGCAGCGCGTGAGCGTTCATTGGCTCGCTGTCCGCAAGGCGTTCCATGAGCGCTGTCTTGATTAAGTCGCTGGCGGCGCTCTCAGTCGATGCGAGAACGGAGAGGACGAGATGATGGTGCTCGGAACCCGCAGGAATCTCCCACTCAACGGAGATGCATTCAGCCAAAACCGAACGCACCGCTTCCGGTTGCGTGCGAATCAGGTCATCGAACCAAGGGGTAAATCCGTTTAGTTCGCTGAGGGCGTATCGAGTCGCGCGGCGAGCGTCATCCGACGAGAGTTCTTCGAACCGCAGAACGCCCTCCTCCCAAGCTACCGTGATTCCGGCAATGCCCGCGATGGTGTGATATGCCGTGCCTTCGTTTTGCTTTTTCTCGTGCCTTAAGAGTGGTTCGTAGCGTTTCCAAACGTGCTTACATCCTTCCTTCACTGCCACCACGCACTTTTTGCCTCTCGCTTTTTCAAGGAAAGACCAGTCGCGAGTTGCCCACTGGTGTTGGGATTCCCCGTGCGACTCGGAAACAAGAAGACCGAGGAGTCTGGCATACTCGCCTGAGCGCATTTTTTCGCGGTAGCGCCAGAGGTTCCACGCATCTCGAAATTTGAAAAATGGCTTCGTCGCCACCCGCCAAGCCATTCGGCAGCGATGACGGAATGAGCGGTAACGGATCCACTTATCCCAAAATGCCTTGGCACGAGCGACGAGCCCAGGATGGAAATACTTCCACAGTCGCTTTCGCGCATCCGGAAACTCCTTCCCCACGCCCTTGATTCGAGCCAAGCATCCGGGCGAACGTCCTGTTTGCCGCCAAAGATCTAAACCCCATTCAAGCGCACATCGGCGTTCGTGCTCTGACGGCGCAGTCTTGAGCCATACTAGAATCCACGACAGATCACCTACTGTCGGGGTTAACATCGGGTACAAATGCACGACGGTTGAGAAGTGAACAACCGTGTAGCCGTGCTCCTTCTCCACCTGCTCCGCCGCACGTCGAAAATAGCGCTCTCGCACCTGCGGGTGCCGTTCGGTCAGCTCAGAGGCAAAATCCTCTCTGCTAAGATAGCCTCGGCGATCACCCATTCGGACGAGCACCTCGGCGATGGCTGACGCTTCCGCTTCCGAGAGAACTGGCCAGTCGAGCATGACGATGCAAACGGCGAGCGCGGTTCGCACACTTGATGGCGCCGTGAAGTCATCTTCGTCGTCAGGTTCTTCGGCAGGGTGGCCAAGGAGGCCTTTCAGGAGGGCGAGCCCGTTATCCTTGTTCGTCACTGAAGCGAGATGCTCCGAAAGATCGTAGTCCCAGCCAATTCCCCTCCGCGATCCCGATTTGATTCGACCTAACGCGTGAAACAACTCCGAGACTGACCAGATATTCGGGAAGAGCAGTCCGCAGAGCGGCACACAAACACGCCCTGGAAATCGCTCCACGTCTTTTGCAGCCGCAGCCAACAGCCGCAGGTCCGATTCACTGCCAACAACTTTCAAAGCCCGCGCGGCAGTCGCGAAAACTATTCCCTCTGCCAAATCGGCAATCGCCAACTTGAGAACTGCTGGAGAGCATTCCGTCAACCTCCCCGCGATCACAATATCCAACCCAAGCTCCCGAAGGGTTCGCCCGCTAGAAGGACCAGACATCAGCTCGTTGATTTCCGCAGCCAGCGCACCGTCAGTAAGTCGCGAGAGCGTGGCTTGATCGTTTTCCCACCAGAGGCGCTGCCGCCCATCAGCCTTCCGTAAGAGCGCTTTCAACAAGGCGCGCCGATCATCGACGGCCAACGTCGCAGGATCTCCGTAACGAAGAAGGATTTCTGGAGCTGCCTCGATGACGCGACGGCAAACCATCATGTTCCACCTCGATGATCCTGCGCACAGCCATGCAGCAAGCGGAGCGAGAGAAGGACGAAGAATGCGCTCAGAATCTCGTGCATCGAAGATCAAGTCTTCCAGTTCGCCGACCGGACAACCTCGGGCCATCAAACCATTAAACCAACGAGCCGCGAGAAACTCGGAAAGACGCCGATGATGAAAGCGGATGTGCCCGTAACTGGCACCGTCAAACAGCGCATGATTCAATAGTGCCCGGAGTTCCTCATTACGCCAGTCCGTCGGCAGGCAAGCCAATGCATCGATTGCTTGACCGGTTGGGTTGATCTCACCTGGAATTTGAAAAATGAACTTTTTGCAGAGTATGGTCGCGGCGGCAAGGCACTCGGCACCGATTCGCGCCCGCTCCAGCGCTAGCACTTCAGTTCGCTCACGGTCAGACGTTTTCTTCAGCTGACTTTCGCAAACAAAGTCGAGGATTTGAGTGACGGTTCCAAGGCCGCCTGATTCGCGCCAGAATGCGAGCAGGTCGTCCACATCCGCAGGACGTCTGGCGAGTTCCCATGAATGCGCTTTCTCCAATGCATCGAGGAAATGTTGCGCGTCCGCAACTCCCCGCGCTTTCGCGTATGTCGTAACCGCCGTCTCATCCAGCGGCAGTAATTGGACGACGAGGGGATATTGCTCCTCAGACTGGCCCTCCTTGGGCGGCTTCGTGGCACCAGCGTTCTTTCGAGGAAAGCGAACTCGAACTTCGTGGCCATCCGTCGTAGGGAGCCACTCCGTAATTCGAGAGCTGATAACGATCGTCGCTCGGGTCAACGCACGGCGGGTGACATAATCGAGGAAGCGGTCGAGTGCGCGATAGAAGTCCGCGGCTTGGCGGATTTTTGCCTCGTCCACTGAATCTAGGAAGAATACCGCCCTGTCGCCAGAACCCTGCCAATCTGTAATGCGCCCCGCATCGTCATCGTTTAGACGGAACGGTTCTCCACCTGCAGCCAACTCATCCAAACGAAAGTAAAATCGCGAACAGCCCGGCGAGGACAGAGTGGCTTGATACTGCAATTCGTAGGTCTTGCCGCTACCCGGTTCCCCCAACAAGACAACCAACTGATGTTTTAGGATTTCATCCCACGTCAGCGCATTGCGCCGTCCCATCCAAGTTGAGCCGACTGCATAACTTCGGAGTGCAGATTCCTCCGCGACCGCTTCCTGCGGCACGGTTTCGAACCGTCGGTTGAGGTCAATATAGTTCGGCGGAGGAACCATGATGCAGAAAGCCGAACAAGCTGTTTCGGGAAGAACTATCGAGAATGGTATGATAGCTGGCGGGCATGTAATTGTGATCGCTAGCGACTACCTCCTTACGGGCCTAGCGCGTGACCTTGAAACGGTTGGCTCTGCGGAAGCCAGAGTCAGGCTTGCGTTCTTGCTGGGAGCCGATGTCGGCCTCGATGCCGTTGATGGCGAGGTTCGTCATGGCGAGACGGGGGGTGGCGTTACTTTGTTTCGCCTGTTGCCCCCGCAGCCTCACGCCGGGGGCTCGCATTGCGAGACCAAATGGGCGCTGCCGACGCGCCGATTTGACTTCGTCTGTCTCCCCCTCGCTACGGCTCTCCTGGCCGTAGATGCTGATGTCGCCGAGTCGGACGACGTGGGATTCGGATGCGCTACCGCGCGACGCGGCGACCTCAAAGCCGAGGCTGGCGGCGGAAGTGTCTTTATTGGGCTTCGCTTTTGGAGGCATAGGGAAGGGTCTAGGGCTGCTGCGGCGCGATGGCAATTACTGCGAGACTTGGAGATGGGGTGACTGGGAGACGGGGAGACACGGAGACGGGGAGACACGGAGACTGGGAGATGAGCGGCAGAGACAGACCGATTATTCTTTGTAGAGCGAGCCGCCGGGTTTCAAATCGCGACCGCTTTCGGAGCAGCGGGCGTTGGTGCAGGCTTTTCGCCGTTTGAAGGGCGGCGTGAGAGTTCTTCCATGAGCTCGATTTGCAACTCCTGAAGCGCGAAGAGGCGCTGGGATTGTTGCTTGAGGAGGAAGTCCATTTTTTCGTGGAGGTGTCGGATTTCGAGCTCGGCCTTGAGGTTCACTTTGTAGTCGTGCTCGCTGCGGGCGCGGTCCTTGGCCTCCTTGCGGTTTTGACTCATCATGATTACGGGGGCCTGAATCGCGGCGAGACACGAGAGGAGGAGGTTGAGAAGGATGAAGGGATACGGGTCCGCGGCCCGCGAGCCGACGATGACGTTCAAAAGAATCCAGATGAAAAGGAAAGCCCCGAAGATGCCGATGAAGCGCCAACTGCCGCCGAATCTCGCGATGAAGTCGGCCCAGATCTGGCCGCGGGTGAGTTTTGCACTTTGAGTCTGGCAAATAGTAAGCGTGGGCAAGCTGTGGGAGGAACGAAGCGGCGGGAAGTGTTTCTTTGAGATGATCGGCGGGACGACGCAGCGCGAGCAGATGCAGGCGGCTGTGAATCGAGCGATGGCGTGTTGATTTCGCGCTTTGTCGCCGCTCGGGCGGGCCATACATTGCCGCGTGCCTTCATTCCAATCCATGAAACGTCTGCTTTTCCTTTTACTCATCGCAATGCTCGGCAACGGCCGGGCGGCGGAGACGCCGAATATCGTCATCATCCTCGCCGATGATCTCGGCTATGGCGACCTCGGTTGCTACAACGCGGACTCGAAAATTCCCACGCCGCACCTCGACCGGCTTGCGCGGGAAGGCGCGCGGTTTACCGATGCGCATTCACCGTCTGCGGTCTGCACGCCGACGCGCTACGGATTGCTCACGGGGCGCTATCCGTGGCGCTCGCGGCTGAAGCGCGGGGTGATACCACCGTGGGGCGCGGCACTCATCGAAAAGGATCGGCTCACGCTTCCCGCGATGCTTCGCACGAAAGGCTACGCTACCGCCGCGATCGGCAAGTGGCATCTCGGCATGACGTGGCCGACGAAGGACGGCAAACCGCCCGCGAGTCGCGACGATCCACACAGCAACGTTGATTTCACGCAGCCCATCACGGAGGGGCCGACGAGCCGTGGCTTTGATACCTACTTCGGCACGGACGTTCCGAATTACTCGCCGTTCTGCTTTATCGAAAACGACCGCACGCTCGGCATCCCCACGGACCTCTCGAATGCTGAAGACTTCAACCATCGCGGCCCGGCGATGCCCGGATGGCGCGCCGTCAATATCCTCCCCGAACTCACACGCCGCGCCGTGGCTTCCGTCGAAAAGGCGGCGGAGAAAAAGCGCCCGTTCTTTCTCTACTTCGCGCTCACCTCGCCGCACTACCCCGTCGCGCCTGCGCCAGAGTTCATCGGCAAGAGCGGCGCGGGGGCTTTTGGCGACTTTGTCGTGCAGACGGATTGGGTCGTCGGGCAAATCACGGAGGCTCTCGCGCGGACGGGTGCTGCGGAAAACACGCTCGTGATTTTCACCAGCGACAACGGTCCGGAGATCGACGGCGAGGTCGTCATTGGCGCGTTTGAACGGATTCAGAAATTCGGCCACGCCAGCATGGGAGCGCTGCGAGGAGTGAAACGCGACGCTTGGGAGGGCGGGCATCGCGTGCCGTTCAT
>CAMDQC010000202.1 GCA_945905735.1 Prosthecobacter debontii
GTCCCTACCCCTATTCCCCGCGCCGCCTTTTCGCCATATCTCAGTCTCTCTATTTCTGGGAGATGGCATCACACCCATGAGCGCAGCGTGATCGCGCAATGCGCGCCATTGGCATTCGGGGCGGGTCCGGTGACGTGAACGATTTCTGTCTGGTCACTGGCTCGGCCGGGTGTATGGAGGGCGAGCCATGAACTACTCGTCTTTCCTTCTAGCGCTCGCCGCAACGTCTGCATTCGCTGCGGATGATCTCTATGAAACCCGCACCTTCGAGTCTGCCGATGGGCGATTGCCTTATCGCATCCTCAAGCCCGCTGGGTTTGATGCTGCGAAGAAGTACCCGCTCGTCATTTTGCTGCACGGGGCGGGGGAGCGCGGCGATGACAACAAGGCGCAACTCAAATGGGGCGGTGGACTTTTTTCCGACCCGAAGGTAATGGAGAAATATCCCGCGTTCGTCCTCGTTCCGCAGTGCGCGAAGGACAAGAAGTGGGTGGAAATTGATTGGTCCGCCGAAAAGGTGGTGGCACCTGCGGACGCGGGGGCTACTCAGAAGATGCTGCTGGCCGTAGTGGATGCAGTGCAGGGGGAATTCCCCATCGACGCTGACCGACTCTACCTCACCGGGCTGAGTATGGGCGGGTATGGGACGTGGGATTTGATCACTCGGGTTCCGGGGAAGTGGGCGGCGGCGGCTCCCATCTGCGGCGGCGGCGATAAGTCGAAGGGCGCGGCGGCGAAGAATGTGCCGGTGTGGGCGTTTCACGGCTCGGCGGATAATGTGGTGAAGCCGATCCGCACGAAAGAAATGGTGGACGCTATCGCGGCAACCGGCGGGCACGTCGTCCACACGGAGTATGTAGGCATCGCGCACGACTCGTGGAGCAGCGCCTTTTCCGAGCCGAATTTCCTCCCTTGGATGTTCGCGCAAAAGCGAGGGACACCCGCGCAGATGGAGCTGGCGACGAGCGCGCTCACCGTGCTGGCATTGCCAAATCTCGAAGTTTTCCCCGGCGCTGGGCCGGTGCCGATGGCGGACTGGTTTAAAAAACTGTGGCAGCAGCGGCGCGTGGAGTTTTCAAAAAAGAAGGATGCAGAGAAAGGCGCGATTGTCTTCCTCGGCGACAGCATCACGCAGGGCTGGAGCTCCGCGCAGAAGGACTTCCCCACGCGGAAGATCGCGAACCGTGGCATCAGCGGCGACACCACACGCGGTATCCGCTACCGACTGAAAGAGGATGTGCTGGACCTGAACCCGAAAGCCGTAAGCATCCTCATCGGCACGAACGATCTCGGGCTCGGCGGGACGCAGGAGCAGATCATCGGGAACATCAAAGCCGTCATCGCCGAGCTGCAAAAGCAGAACGCCAGCGTGCCCATCATCCTCAACCGCGTCATGCCGCGCGGCCCAGAGAATGATTTCCCCGCCCGCATCGCGAAGCTGAATGCGGCGCTCGACGAACTGGCGAAGGCGGACAAGCGGCTGACCATTTGCGATGCGTTTGGCATTTTCGACGACGGCAAAGGCTCATGCAAAAAAGAAGAGTTCCCCGACATGCTGCACCCGAACGCGCTCGGCTACGCGAAGTGGCAGGCCGCGCTGGAGGCCACGCTGGCGAAGCTGAAGCTGTGAGGCCGGGGGGCAAGAAGTCTAGCTGCTCTGCGGCATGCCTGCGGTGACAACTCCGGTGTCCACGGTCACCACGAGGTTCACATCAATCATGGTGAAGGTGTCGTCGTCGTGGTGAAGGACTGCGACCCTCCCGCTGGGTGCTATACTGAGAAATTCATTGTGGCGAACAAACAGTTTTCGCCCGTCTGCAAGGCAAATGGTAAATGGCACAAAAGGACTTGTTTGATGAAGGGTTCGGAGTGCGGTGACGTTCATGCGCTGACGGTAAATCACTCCCAATGGGTTGTCGAGAACTCCATCCGCGCTGAACTCCCTCGGCGGTAGGAATATCGTCGCTTGTGCAGCGGGGGGTGTTCGGGTTTTGTGTGGTTCGTGCATTTTCTATATCGTAACCGTGCGCCCGCGCTCCGCGTCTCTGCTCTCGAACTATGACCGTACTCGCTTGGCCCATGCCGTTTATCTCTGCCGCGACCAGCCACGACGCTGGGGCTGAGTCGCCGCCGGATGATGCGGCGCTGGTGCGGCACATCCTCGGTGGGGATGAGCGCTCGTTTGCGGAGCTGATCCGGCGGCATAAATCGCGCGTTTTTGGGACATGCTCGCGGTTTGCTAGGGACTCGCACGAGCTCGACGACATTTGCCAAGAGGTGTTCCTGCGGGCGTATCGGAAGCTCTCTGGCTTTCGCGGCGAGGCTCCCTTTGAGCACTGGCTGGCGACGCTGACGGTGAGCGTGTGCTACGACTACCTGCGCAAGGAGCGGCGGCACCGGGAGAACCTCGCGTATAATGTGGAGACCAGCGAACGGCGCGATGTCGGTGCGGATGAATCGCTGAGCGCGCGGCGGGCGAAAGAGTTACTGGATTGGGCGATGCGGCAGCTAGAGCCGGAGGACCAACTCGTCCTCACGCTGCTGGAGCTGGAGGAGCGTTCCATCCGCGAAATCGCAGACGTGACGGGCTGGGGGGAGAGCAAGGTGAAGGTCCGCGCCTTTCGCGCTCGGGCGAAATTGAAACTCATCATCGAGGAGAGCCATGAATCCTGATCCGCTCGACGCACTTTTCCGCACGGTTCGCGAGGACGCGCCCGACACTTCGCGCGCGGAGTTTGGCTTTGAGACGCGCGTGCTGGCCCGCATCCGCGCAGAGCGTCGCAGTTCGTGGCAGGGCTGGGCGTGGCGGCTGTGCCCGTTCTTCACCGCGCTGGCGGTGGCGGCGGGTGCGTGGTTCTACGGGCATCGTGATGGGCTGCCGGAGACGGAAAACTTCTACGACGCCGTGCGATTGGCGGGAACGCCCGTCGTCAGCTTTTACCTCACAGGGGAGCCATGAAGCGGAAGCTCAAAAGCATCTTCATCGTCGGTCTGATTTTCTTCAGCGGCGTCATCGTCGGTGGTGCGCTGTCTAGCTCGGCGACCCTTCGGGATGTGACGACGAAAGCCTTTGGCAGCGGCCCTGGGCCTGTGCGCAAACTGCTCGTCCAACACGCGAAGGACGGCCTCCGGCTGGATGAAGACCAGCAGCAGTTGTTTGCGCAGATACTCACGGAGACGGGAGGTGAGCTGGATGCGGCGACGAAGCCCGTGCAGCCGCAGATTGCGACTATCTTAGACCGCGCGGAACTCCGGCTCCGCCAAGTCCTGCGCCCGGATCAAGTGGGGCGCTTCGACGGCTGGATGAAAACCGCTCGCCAGCGATGGGCTGTCGCTTTCGCCGAAGGTGCGGTGGCCAAGGATCGCTAGTCGTCGTCATCTTCCGCGAGATGCAGCCCGAGACCATACACCTGCCGCGTCTTTGCGCCATCGGCGTGATTGCGCACCAGCACTTGGCTGCGCGCGCCGCCATGTCCACTTGCTCGAGGAGCAAAGGTAACAAAAATAACCAACTCGAACTCGAACTGACATAAGCCGAAGTCTATCTCATCAAGCTCCACGAGCATCGTCGCGCCTTCAGCTTCACTCCCGTTGATGCACCGCCGTCCGCCGAATTTGTCGAACCGAAATAGAAATCGTGCGAGGGTTTCCGGTTCCACTGTCGTGATACAATGGAAAAACATCGTTCGGTTTCCGGCGGGAACATGTCAGTTTATAAGGACGTCAATAATCTCATGGAACACTTTCTCTCAAAAACCGCGTTTGCTTTCCTTTTTGCACACACCCTCCGTGCGGCAGACCTCGCGCCGTTGCTTCAGCCGATTTTAGAGGAATCCAAACTACCATCCATCGCGGCGGCTTTGGTGGTGGGAGACAAAATTGAGAGCGCTGGAGCGGTCGGGTTGCGCAAGGTGGGAAGCGCGGCGAAGGTGACCGTCGATGACAAGTATCACCTCGGCTCTTGCACCAAAACGATGACGGCCACGCTCACGGCCATGCTCGTGAAAGAGGGCGTGCTCACTTGGCAGACGACCATCGGCGACGTGCTGAAAAGCGGCATCCACAAAGAGTTCAAAGACGTGACCATTGAGCAGTTGCTCGCTCATGTCGGCGGATTTCCCAAGGAGTGTCCGCCGGAAATTTGGGCGCAGGCACATGCGGATCAAGGGAAGCTTTCACCCATCAGACAACGGCAGAAATTTGCCAAAGCGCTGCTCGACCGAAAGCCCGACTACGCGCCCGGAACTACGACCGTTTATTCAAACCAAGGGTACGCCGTCGCAGGCGTGATGTTGGAGACATTGGCCAACAAACCGTGGGAAGATTTGATGCGCGAAAAAATCTTTAAGCCGCTGGATATGAAGAGCGCGGGATTTCGTGCGCCGAAGCCGGACCAACCGTGGGGGCACAAAGACAACACGCCAGTCGATGGAGACAACCCCGACGCCATCGGCCCCGCCGGAACCGTCCACGCATCCATCGGCGATTGGGCGAAGTTTGCCCGGTATCATCTGCAGAACAAAGACGCGAAGCTGCACTCCACATTACCAAACAGCGGCAAGCACGGCGTCGGCGGCTGGCTCGTGCACGACATGCCGGGCATGGGCGGACACTGCGTCCAGATGGTCGGCTCCAACACGATGTGGATGGCGGTGATGTGGATCCTGCCGGGGAAAAATACCGCCGTTGTCGTGACCACAAATTCCGCAGCCGCCAACGCCTTCGCAACTTGCGACAAGGTCGTCGTGAGGCTTTTGCAGGAATCTTCGAAATAACAAAAAGAGGTGGCTGGACCCGGAATTGAACCGGGGACACGAGGATTTTCAATCCTCTGCTCTACCAACTGAGCTATCCAGCCTTTACCGAATCGCCATTGCGGCGTCAGCGAGGGTGCGCATCAATAGGGAATGACGAGATTTTGGCAAGCGGTTTTCTATTTGAAACTGCTAAAAGGGGTAAATTCTTTACGTAAACCCGCATCGCTTACCTGAAAACTTCGGGGGCCGGGTGACATGCTTTCACATGATCATCCGGCCCCAAGGTTTGTTCGCGGCGGTTTTTGCCGTTAATTATTGGAGAACACTGCGACGAGGTCGTCTGCATCCGCGGATTTCTGGATGAGGTGCTCGAATGGATGCTCGCGCTTGCGAAGGGCTCGGCGGAGCTTGGCAAGTGCCATGTTTTGAAGTTGGCGAATGCGTTCGCGGGTAACGCCGAATTTCTCACCGACTTCTTCCAATGTGCGCGCGTTGCCGCCGTCGAGGCCAAATCGCGCCATGATGATCTTCCGCTCGCGGGTATCGAGGACGTTGATTAGGTCCGCGATTTCTTCCTGCATGTTCTTGTCGGAAAGATTCTCCGCTGGGTCCACGGCGTTGTCATCACCGACGATTTCGCCGAATTGCGTGCCGTCTTCCTCGCTCATTGGTGCGTCGAGGGACGCGGGGCGGATGCTCACGGTGCGTAGTTGGGCAAGTTTTGCGGCGTTGATGCCCACTTCGTCGGCGAGTTCTTCGTCGGTGGGTTCGCGTCCGAGTGCTTCGCTCATGCTCAGGGCGACGCGGCGGATCTTCGAGATTTTGTCCACCAAGTGTACGGGCAGGCGGATGGTCTTCGATTGGTTGGCAAGAGCGCGTTTGATGGATTGTTTGATCCACCATGCGGCGTAGGTTGAGAGCTTGCCACCTTTTGCGGGGTCGAAGCGTTCGACAGCCTTCATAAGGCCGATATTGCCCTCCGAGATGAGGTCCATGAGCGGCAGTCCGATGTTGCTGTAGTCATGGGCGATTTTGACGACGAGGCGAAGGTTCGCCTTAATCATCGTGGCTCGCGCTTCTTTGTTCCCTCGTTTGATTTTTGCGGCGAGCACGATTTCCTCTTGGATGGTGAGGAGTGGGGTCTTTGCGATTTCGCGCATGTATTGTTTGAATCCTGAATCTGAGTCTTCGAAACGTGACATATAATTACCCTGACTTTCTGTTTTTGCGGCGACCTTTTTGCGGGTCACCTTTGTTTTGTTTTTAGTGGTTTTATCTTTCTGCAACGATGTGTGTTCGTTGTATGGACGAGTTGATAGCGTTTTTTATTCCCGAACGTCAATGAAGTTTTTATCTAACGTGCCATCTTTTGTTTACGGAAGTGTTACTCAGCTTGTTCTACAGATACACTTCGCTGATAAACCAAGCACCTCAATTCGGCAGAAAATGTTTTTATTCAGCGATACGAACGTCACCGCAAACTGCGATAATCCTCATGAGAAGTCGCTCGCCAAAACCCTTCTCGGTCTCAGTTCTGCAATTTCACGGCGGGCTCGCTCCGACTTGAGCAGCCGTCTCCTTGTTTTCAGAAATGGATTTTTCCGACCGCAGACTTCACATGAGGCAAGACCCCACGCACACTCTTCGCATGGAAATGAAATATGGAGAGACGCACTGCGCCAACGCGCATGTCCAAAGGTTCGTGGAAGAATACTCAGCACTTTGCCAGCCAGACCGCATCTTTTGGTGCGACGGGAGCATCGGGGAAAAGGAACATCTCACCGCTGAAGCCGTCGCTGCCGGAGTGCTCGTGCCTTTGAACCAAGAGAAGCTACCCGGTTGCTACTACCACCGCTCCAACGAGAACGATGTCGCTCGCGTGGAGCAATGCACTTTCATCTGCACACCAGGCCGCGATGAAGCGGGGCCGACGAACAACTGGGCCGACCCTCGCGAGATGACGGCGAAGCTCCACGACCTCCTCGAAGGCTCGATGCGCGGGCGGACGATGTATGTCATCCCGTATCTCATGGGGCCGCCCGGATCGCCGCTGGCGCTAGTCGGCGTGGAGATTACCGATAGCATCTACGTCGTGCTGAATATGCGCATCATGGCCCGCATGGGCGCGGTCGCGTGGCAGCAGCTTGGCGACGGCGATGACTTCAATCGCGGTGTCCACAGCGTCCTCGATTGCGACCCGGAGCGGCGGTTCATTTGTCACTTCCCGCAGACGAATAGCATCATCAGCGTCGGCAGCGGGTATGGCGGAAATGTGCTACTCGGCAAAAAATGCCTCGCTCTCCGAATCGGCTCCTGGCTTGGGCGGAATCAGGATTGGCTCGCGGAACACATGCTCATTTTATGCGTCGAATCTCCCGAGGGCGAGAAGACGTATGTCGCCGCCGCATTCCCCAGCGCGTGTGGGAAAACGAACTTCGCCATGATGATTCCGCCGCCCGCGTTTGAGGGCTGGAAAATCACCACCATCGGCGACGACATCGCGTGGATGTGGGCGGATGAAGCCGGCCAACTCCGCGCCATCAATCCCGAGAACGGATACTTCGGCGTCGCCCCCGGCACCAACTACGCCACGAACCCCAACGCAATGCTCACCATGCAGCGCGACACCATTTACACCAACGTCGCGCTCCTCCCCGACGGCGACGTGTGGTGGGAAGGCAAAGACGGACCGCCGCCCGCCGAAGCCCTCGACTGGCGCGGCAACCCGTGGACGCCCGCCAGCAAAGAAAAGGCGGCGCACCCCAACTCGCGCTTCACCGCCCCCACGCACAACAACCCGTCGCTCGCCACCGAGGCAAACGACCCGGCGGGCGTGCCCATCAGCGCGATCATTTTCGGCGGACGCCGGGCGACGACGATGCCGCTCGTCTTCCAAGCGTTTAACTGGATTCACGGCGTCTATCTCGGCGCGACGATGGGC
>CAMDQC010000203.1 GCA_945905735.1 Prosthecobacter debontii
TTCTGCCCGCCCACGAACTGCCCATGCGCGACCAATGGGGACGCCTCCGCAAAGAACGCTGGAACAGCTTCGCCATGAACGGCTGCGCCTCGCCGTGGGTGCAGGAAAATCGCGGCATGGCAGGGCTCGACGAGGCGATTTCTTTCCGCGCCTACCAGCTCGCCGGGCTGGCGGCGGCGGATTGCCAACCGGTGCATTTTCGCGTCGTAGCCACGGCGGAAGAGCAGGGCAAAACGCAATACGACGGCGACCTCTGGGGGCTCTACCAAGCCATCGAAGACCCCGACGGCGCGTGGCTGAAAAACCACCGCTGGCCCGACGGCATCACCGTCACCCACGAGCACGGCGTCCAGCACATCCCCGGCGGCTACGCAGGCGACGCCGCGCGCGAGTGGGGGGATTTTTCCAGCGGCCCACGCGGCGACGCTGAGGCGTGGTGGCGCAAGAATATGGACGTGCAAGGCTACTACAGCTTCCACGCCATGAACCGTCTCGTCGCCAACATCGACCTGCGCCCCGGCGCGAACCATTACTTCTACCGCCACCCCGAGCGCGGCTGGTCGCCCGTCCCGTGGGACCTCGATATGCAGTTCCTCCCGCGCACGCACCAGCCCGGCTTCATTGACCAAATCCGCTGCCTCGAAGTCCCCGCCCTCAAGCGCGACTTCCGCAACCGCGCCCGCGAAATCCTCGACCTCTTCGCCAGCGACCCGCGACCCACCGGTGGGCAAATCGGCCAGCTCGTCGCCGAATACACGCGCCTCATCGAGCCCGCCGCCGGGAGCTGGGCGCAGCTCGACCAAGCCCGCTGGAACCACGCGCCGCCCACCCGCAGCAAAGGCGCGTTTTATCGCACCCGACCCGACTTCCCGAGCTTCGCAAAATACGTCCTCGATTTCTGCACCGACACGCGCCCGAAAAAAGACTACGCCATCAACGACCAAAAACCCCTCGGCTACGGCTGGGGCTACCTCTCCATCGAAGCCGCCGACAAAGACATCCCCGAGCGCCCCACGATCAAATACATCGGCCCCGCCACATTCCCCGCAGGCGCGCTAGGCTTTGAAAGCAGCGCCTTTTTGGGAAAAGGAACGTTCGCCGCGATGCAGTGGCGCATCGGGGAAATCGGCACGCCCGCCAACAAGCCGTGGTGCTACGAACTAGAACCCATCTGGCAAAGCCCCGAAGCGCCCACATTTGTCCCGCAAATCCGCATCCCGCCAACCATCTGCGCCCCCGCTCACACCTACCGCGCCCGAGTCCGCCACAAGGACGTGACAGGCCGCTGGAGCCACTGGAGCGAGCCCGTGGAGTTTGTGGCGAAGTGAATTGCCACTCGGAGGATTCTCCGGCATCCCGCGAATATGAATCTCATCTCCATCGAAATCGGCGGCTCGAAGCTCCAGGTCTTTGCGGGCAATGCGGAGGGAGCGATCTTGGAGCGGTGCCGGTTCTTTGTGGACCGGGAGGCAGGCGGCGAGGGCATTCGGGCGCAAATAGCGGAAGCGCTGCCAGCACTGATCGCGCGCTGGCAGCCACAGGCGATCGGCGTGGGCTATGGCGGGCCGGTGGATTGGAAAACGGGACGCATCAAGTGCTCGCACCACGTCAAAGGATGGGACGATTTCCCCCTCGGTGAATGGCTGACGGAGCAGACGCGGCTCCCTGTTTTCGTGGAGAATGATGCAAACGTCGCCGCGCTCGGCGAGGCGCTGCATGGCGCGGGGAAGGGCATGAGCCCCGTGGCGTGGGTGAATTGCGGGAGCGGCGTCGGGGGCGGGTTGGTGGTAGATGGGACGCTCTACCACGGGGCGATCCCCGGCGAGCTGGAGATCGGGCATATTCGGCTCAGTCAAGATGGGACCATCGTGGAAGATCGCTGCTCGGGCTGGGCGGTGGATCGTGCGATTCGTGAGGCGGTAAAAAGTGAGCCGGGCTCGGTGCTCGCACGGCTCGTGAGTAATGCGAATGCGGGCGGCGAGGCACGACTGCTCTTGCCCGCGCTGGGCGAGGGCTGCCCAGTCGCGGACCGTGTGCTCACGGCGGCGATGAGCGATTTAGCCTTTGCCCTCAGCCACGTCGTCCACCTCGTACACCCGTCCGTGATCGTAGTCGGCGGCGGGCTGCACCTCATCGGCGAGCCGCTTCGCAAGCGCATCGCCGACGCCCTGCCGCGCTGGGTGATGTCGGCCTTTGGCGCACCGCCCGTCGTCCTCGCGCAACTCGGTGAAGACTCGGTGCCGATCGGTGGCCTGGCGCTCGCCGCCGCAGGGCTGCGATAGGGCGATCTCGCTGGTTGCTTTCCCTCCACGAATCGCCACTGTCCTCTTCCGTTTATGAAGCCAATTCTCTACTCAACGATCCTCGCCACACTCACCGTTACATCTTTCGCCGCACCCGGTGCCACCGCTCCCGGCATTGCGCTGAAGGCTGAAGCAAAGCCCGGCGACGAAGCTTGGGCGGCCATCGAAGGAATCCTTGTCGGACCAAAGAAACGCCCGACCAGCAAGGAGGAAGCCGTGGAGATTTACACCGCACACTTAAAGGACTTCGACGCGAAGGCGGCCTCTTTCCGCAAGGACTTCCCCACCGATGGGCGGCGTTGGAAGCTCTCGCTGGAAGAGATCAAAATGAACGGAATGCGCAAATTTGTCGGCCAGCCTGAGCGGGACGAAGCAGCCGTCGCCAAGCTCGTCGCCGACATCCTCGCCGCGCCCGATGCGGATAAGGAGACGAAGGGATTCGCAAGCTTCATGAGCGTAGGCGAAATGGGCGACGCACTGGAAAACGGCAAGGGCACGCTCGCCGAGTTTGAAAAGGCAGTGGCCGATCACATCAAGGCCTATCCAGACTTCAAAATGAACGCCCGACTCGAAGCCTCCGCGAAGACCCAGAAGACCAAAGCCGAGTTGAAGTCGAAGCCTTTCGATTTGAAGTTCACCGCCACCGACGGCACCGAGGTTGATTTCGCCAAGCTGCGCGGCAAAGTCGTGCTCGTGGATTTCTGGGCGACGTGGTGCGGACCGTGTGTGGCAGAGGTACCCAGCGTCGTCGCGACTTACAATAAGCTGCACGAAAAGGGCTTCGAGATCATCGGTATCTCCCTCGACCAAGATAAGTCGAAGCTCGACGCCTTCGTGAAAGACAAAGCGATGCCTTGGCGTCAATTCTTCGACGGCAAAGGCTGGCAGAACGAAATCGCCCAGAAATTTGGCATCAACAGCATCCCTGCCATGTGGCTCATTGATAAAAAAGGCATGGTCGTCTCCACCAACGCCCGTGAAGGCCTCGCGGTGAAAGTGGAGAAGGCGCTCGCAGAATAGTCTATGCGTATCCTCATCGCCGCTGCGGTCCTTGCGCTCGCTCCCGCCCTTCCTTCCCACGCACAAGAGAAACCGCCAGCGGCTGTCGAGGAGACGCCCGAGGCGCTCCTCGCACGCATCGACGCGCTGCTCGCCGACGAAGGCCCGACGGAGGTCGTGGACGAAGCTCAGATGCGAGTGATCCTGAAAAAGACGATCACCGGCGTGGACGCGCTCGCGAAGCAATTCCGCAAGCAATTCCCGGAGCACCCGCTCCGCTGGCAGATTCGCTTCCACGAAGCGATGATGCTCAGCATGCGCAAAGAGGCCGGATTGAACGTCCCAGAAGTGGCAACTCCGCTCCCCATCTTCGACGAAATCCTCGCCGCTCCCGACGCACCAGCAGACGTGAAGACAAGCACGGGAATGACGCGCCTGGAGTTCCTCTCCGCCGAGGTCTTTGAGGGCCGAACGCCGCTCGAAGCGTGGGAAAAAGACGCCGCAACCTTTCTCAAAGCGAACCCCGACTTCCCCGATGCCGTCGTCATCGCCGAGATGAATGTCGAGCTCGTCGAAGAGCGCGCACCCGAGCGACTCGACGCTCTTTTGACCACCTACGCTGCGAACAAAAACCCAAGAATCGCCGAACTCGCCCGCGACAACCAGACCGAGGCAAAAGCCAAGGCCGAGATGAAATCAAAGCCGCTCGATCTCAAGTTCACAGCCCTCGACGCCCGCGAAGTGGACCTCACCAAGCTGCGCGGCAAGGTCGTGCTCGTGGACTTCTGGGCGACCTGGTGCGGCCCCTGCATGGCCGAACTGCCCAACGTCCTGAAAGCCTACGAAGACTTGAAGGAGAAAGGATTCGAGATCATCGGCATCTCGCTCGACGAAGAAAAAGCCGAGCTAGAAAAGACTATCAAGCGCCGCAAAATCACATGGCCGCAATACTTCGACGGCACCGGCTGGGACAACAAAATCGCCAAGCGCTTCGGCATCACCGCCATCCCCGCGATGTGGTTGGTGAATAAGAAAGGCATCGTCGTGGACATGAACGTGCGAGGCGACTTGAAGGAGAAGATCGAGAAACTGCTCGCCGAGCCAGCAGAGTAAAAGCAGCTCCACCCGCAGAAACGAAAACGGCGAAGCGCAAGTTGACTTGCGACTTCGCCGGTTCGTTGTGGAGGAAGGAGACTACTTCTTTTTCAGCGAGGCGAGGTACTCGACCAAGTTCACGAGGTCGTCTTGCGAGAGGATGTTGCTGAGTCCCACCGGCATGAGAGAAGTGGTGAGCTTCTCGCGCTTGGCGATGTTGTTTTTCGCCACGGTCTGCGTCGCACCACCGGGGAGGACGACGGTGATTTGATCTTTCGTCTCGCTGCGCACGATGCCGCTGGCGACGCCGTTGTCTTTCAAGGTGAAGAGCTGAGTTTCAAAGCCCATCGAGAGTCCGCTGTTGGGGTTTAGGATGGTTTCAAAAATCGCGTCCTTCGCCAGCTTCGAGCCGATCTCGGAGAGGCCGGGGCCCACGTCCACGCCTTTGCCGCCCGCGCTGTGGCAGGTGATGCAGGTGCTCTCGACCTTCTCGAAAACGATGCGGCCTTTTGCGGCATCACCGTTCATTTTAGCAAGCTCTGCGATGGCCGGGAGATGCTTGCCTCCTTGCGCGTTGGGCATCGGGAAAAGGGCGGCGATGTCTTTGCTGAGCGCGGCGTATTGCACTGCGGCGAATGCGCTGCTCGCGGTGAGTTTGAGGTCTTCGGGGAATTTGCCGTCCTTCGCAAGTTTCACCAGCGCCTCGGCTCCCGCTTGTGTTCGGGAGAGCGCGGCGACGGCGACTTTGCGCAGCTCGGGTTTCTGCGTGGCGTCTGCGAGCAGCGAGGCGAGGCGGCTCGTGGCGCGTCCACTGCCGCTGGCTGCGAGGGCATTTGCGACGGCTGTGGCGTCGGGGCTGGCGAGGCCGTCATTGAAGACTTTCTCCCAATCGCTGCCGGTGAGGATGAGTTTGATCGCCTCGCCAGCCGCTGGGTCATTGCCGAGTTTCACGGCGGTGGCGAGCAGTGCTGCGCCTTGTCCTTTCACGCCGAAGTCGCGGGCGAGTTCGATGAATGCAGCGGTGCCTTTGGCTTTGTCCATCGCTCCGGCGATGGCTTTGGCGACGGCTTCGTTGTTCGAGCCTTTCAAGCGTCCGAGCGCTTCGCGGGCGATTTCCTCACTGGCTTTTCCGCCAGTGGCGAGTTCCACGAGCGCATCCGTGCGAGCGTCGTTTTTCGGCAAGAAGTCGAACGAACGCATGTAGCGAAGGTCGGCGGTTTCTTTGTTCTGCAAAAGTTTGGCGAGGTAGCCAGCGGCCTTCGTCGAGCGCATCCGCCAGACGATGTCGCGTCCGCCGGGCGTGTTCCATTTGTCGCCGACCATTGCCAGCCAAGCGTCGAAACAATCGTCCTCATTTTTCGCAGCGCCGATACCAAGCGCTTCGAGATACCAGCGGTCTTTGCCGTCGTGCTGAACCGCAAGAGCGGCCCAAATTTTTGCAATGCCCGAGCCGCCGTGCAGTGAGATCGCAATCTGGCGGCGGACGGCGGGCGTATCCTTGAGGCCCTTTGCAACTAACGCTTCGTCGTCAAATACTGAATCGAGTTCCAGTCCACGCTTGCTCAAAGTGTAACAAAGCCGAACGGCGGCAATCCGAACATTTTCGTCCTTATCATTGAGTCCCGCACGGAGCGCCTTGCCTTCGTTCCCTTTGATTTGCGAGAGAACGCCGAACGCACGCGCACGCAACCGCGCATCGTCATTTTTCGCCAGCCCCTCCAGCGCGGAGATTGCCTTTGCCCCCATCCCGTTCAGCCCCGTCCACGCCATGTATCGCGTGGCGTAATTGGGCGATTGCAGCGCCTTCACCGCGCCCGCTGCGGTGGACACATCCACGGCTGGCGTCGCCACTTTCCCAGCGGAGACGCGATACACGCGCCCCATCAATTTCCCCGGCTCATTGTCGCCCATGTTGTGCCCGCCCACGCCTGGATCGTACCAGTCGGCGATGACCAGCGAGCCGTCCGGCGCGATGCCCGCGTCCGACACGCGATACCACGAATCCGTGCTCGTTAAAATATCCACCATCTCGCCCGTGTAGCCCGCGCCATCCGGCTTCGTCGGGTAAGCGCGAGTCGTGCGTGGGCCCGCGTCGCAGTGAATCATCTGGTTCTGAAATTTCGCACCGAGCCCCGAGCCTTCGTTGAACACAATCCCCGTCGGCGAGCCCGCGCCGGTGACGATCAAATTCGGCACCACGCCCGGATCATTTTGATACCAATGCCGCTGCGGGATTTCCTTCTCCATGTTCGTCCGCTTCGCGCTCCAGCCCGCGCCAGTCAGCTCGTCCGTGTAGCCGAAGTTCCCAAACTCCATCACGTAATTGATGCGCACGCCCTTGTTGCCGTCGTCGTCATTATCGCTCTGCCACATCGTGCCAAACGAATCCACCGTCACCTCGTAGTTGTTGCGGAAGTTGTGCCCGAGCGTCTCAAAGTTCGTCACCTTCCCCGACGCCAAATCAATGTCGCAGCGATACACGAGGCCCTTGCGATAAGGCTCACCCTTGTTCGTCACCTTGTTCCCCGCCATGTCCACGACCGGCGAGCCGTCCGGCCAAGTCACGCCAGTCGCAGCGTCGCCGGTATTGAAGTAGAACTTCCCATCCGGCCCAAACACGAACGCGTGGACCTGATGATCGTAATCCCACACACCCGTCGTCTTAAAAATGATCTTCGCATCCTCCGCCTTGTCATCGCCGTCCGCGTCGGTGAGCAGCCACACATTCGGCGCAGCGCTCACGATGACCTTCGTCCCTTTCGCCTGCGGCAGCACGCAAATGCCGAGCGGATTCGTCAGCTCTTTGCTTTGATAGAAAACCTTCGATTCATCCGCCGCACCGTCGCCGTCCTTGTCGGCTAAAATGACCACGCGATCTCCCTCAGCGCGCAGCTTTCCCCATCGGCGATAATTCACGCATTCCGTCGCCCACACGCGCCCGAGATGGTCGATGTCGATGTTCGTCGGGTTCTGCACATCCGGCTCCGCCGCGACGAGCGAAGCCTGCAAACCGTCCGCCACTTTAAACGTGCTCATATTCGCCTTCGCCTTCTCCAGCCCGTAGCGAGCGTCGATGTTGGCGTTCTGCGAAAAGACAGGGAGCGCGGCGGCGATGGTGACGGCGAGGACGAATACAGGTTGGTTCATGGTCCGGGTAATATCCGCAGACTGGCGAGCAATTAGCTTTTTCCCGAAGCCTCACCGCACGCGGAC
>CAMDQC010000204.1 GCA_945905735.1 Prosthecobacter debontii
CCTGCCCACGCGCAACCGAATCCTCGCCGCCCCCACAGCGCCAAGCGCCGCCCAAGCCGTGCAAATGTAGTGCAGAAAACCCGCCTCCCTCGCCCCAAAACCCGCATGAATGCAAGATCAGCCCCCGCCAACTGCGGAACTTGGGCTAAGCGGCGTCTTTTACAAAGACGTCGCTGCTCAGTGCGACGTTGAGATTTTGAGCGCCGGGAGCGAGCGCGATTTTGCTCCCGGATAGCGTGGCACTGGCGATTTTCCCGGCGAGTATCCCGAAATAATCCGAGCCGCCCACGGTGCCGAAGACTGCGCCTTTGATGATGAGTTTGTTAAGAGTAGATGCGGCATTCAGCACGTCGTCGGCAGTGCCGGGTTTGCTGTCTGCACCGTATTGCGCACCGATGGCGATGCGGCTTTGGAGGAATGAACCATTAATTGTCACGCTGCCTACGCTCAGTGTTGAGCCTGCTCCGAAATTTAGTCCGGCACTCAGGATCATGTTTTGCGCGGTGCCGGAGACGTGAATGCTGACGGCTTTGCCGACGTGATCATCGGAGCCCCCTTTGCCAATGAGGGCGGCGTCGACTGCGGTGCGAGCTACGTGGTCTTCGGGAGCAGCGGTGGCTTTGCGGCGAATCTAAATCTCTCGGGGCTCACGGGCGCGAACGGCTTCAAGCTCAGCGGCGAAGCGGCGGGCGACAACTCCGGCTTTTCGGTGAGCGGAGCGGGCGACATCAACGGCGACGGGATCGATGACCTCATCGTCGGCGCTCGCACTGCGAGCCCAAACGGCTTCCGCTCCGGTGCGAGCTACGTGGTCTTCGGGAGAAGCACGCCTTTTAATGCGAATGTTAATCTGTCGACGCTCAACGGCACCAACGGCTTCAAGCTCAGCGGCGCAACTGGTGGTGAGTACTCCGGGTCTTCGGTGAGCGGAGTGGGGGACATCAATGGCGACGGGATTGATGATCTAGTCGTTAGCGCTCAACCTGCGTCCCCGAACGGCGCTGCCTCCGGTGCGAGCTACGTGGTCTTTGGGAGGAGCACGCCTTTTGCGGCGAATGTAGATATCGCCGGACTCAACGGCACCAATGGCTTCAAGCTCAGCGGCGTCGCGGCCTACGACTTCTCCGGCACTTCGGTGAGCGGAGCCGGGGACATCAACGGCGATGGAATCAATGACCTCATCGTCGGCGCTGTCGGTGCGGACCCGAACGGCACCAACTCCGGTGCGAGCTACGTGGTCTTCGGCAGCAGCACGCCTTTTGCAGCGAATGTGAATCTCTCGACGCTCAACGGCACCAACGGCTTCAAGCTCAGCGGCGTCGCGGCGGACGACAACTTCGGCAAGTCGGTGAGCGGAGCGGGCGACATCAACGGCGATGGGATCGATGACCTCATCGTCGGCGCTCCCTATTCGGACGGGACCGGTGCGAGCTACGTAGTCTTTGGGAGCACCGCGCCTTTTGCGTCGAACGTGAATCTTTCTGGTCTCACGGGCACCACCGGATTCAAGATTAGCGGTGTCGCGGAAGGTGATGGCTCCGGCATTTCGGTGAGCGGAGCGGGGGATATCAATGGCGACGGAATCGATGACCTCATCGTCGGTGCTCGCTATGCGACCCCGAACGGCATCTTCTCGGGCGCGAGCTACGTGGTCTTTGGGAGCATTACGCCGTCTGCGGCGAACGTGAATCTCGTAGGGCTTGCAGGCGCCAATGGTTTTAAACTGAGCGGCGCAGGGGGCGAAAGGTCCGGCATTTCGGTGAGCGGAGCGGGCGACATCAATGGCGATGGGATCGATGACCTCATTGTCGGCGCTTGGGGCGCGGACCCGAACGGCGTTGCCTCCGGTGCAAGCTACGTGGTCTTTGGCTCCGGGCATGCGAAGATCTCGGTGGACCGGAAAACCGCGACCTACCGCGACGTGGACGGAGACACAGTGACGATCAAATCCAGCAAAGGCGGCCTGACCGCCGGGCGGCTCCAATTCTCCGACCCGAATGAGATCGGCGGTGCGCAGCTCCAGAAGCTCACGCTCGACGCGGGCTTCGCGGGCGCAAGCATCACCATCACCGCCAAGCCCGGCCCGCTCGGCGGCAACGGCTTTGTGAACATCGGCTTCATCGACGCGACCGGGGTGGACCTCGCGGCAGTCACCCTCGCTGGCGACCTTGGGCGCATCCACGCTGGCACCATCGGCGGCAGTGCGAAAGTGCCCGCGCTCAAAACGCTCGCCGTGCAAAGCATCGGGATGCTCGGGACCAGCACGCAGATTTCCGGCGGCACGCTCACTTCGGACATCAAAGGCGCACTCGGCAAACTCACCGTGAAAGGCGACCTGCGCGGAGAATTAAGTATCACCGACGCGGATGGCAAACTCGGCGCAGCGACCATCGGCGGCAGCATCGGAGGTGCCGCCAATCAAAATGCTGGCATCTTTGCCGCAGCGGGCATCGGCAGCGTAAAAATCACCGGCGACATCCGCGCAGAGAGCGCTGCCTACATCAAAACCGCCGGGCCGCTCGGCACCGTCGCCATCAGCGGTTCCATCGTCGGGCAGCCGAACGAACGCGTTCACATCGAAGGCTTCGGCCAACTCGTCGCGCTGACCAAAGGCGTGGACCTCGGCATCAAGAGCATCACCGTGAAAGGCAGCGTCGAATTTACCACCATCGCCGCAGGCGGCGTGGGCAGAAATGCCGACGCAAGCATCGGCAGCATCAGCATCGGCGGCGACTGGATCGCCAGCAACGCCATCGCGGGCTACTACGCCAGCGGCGTGGACAACGTCCTTTTCACCAACGACGACATCCGAACCCCGATGCCCGTGCGCAACGTCGCAGGCATCCTCGCCAGCATCGGCAGCTTCACGCTCAAGGGCCAAGCGTTCGGCAATGCAGACAATTCCAGCGACATGTTCGGCGTGCTCGCCGAGCAGATCGGCAAAGCGAAAGTGGGCGGGCGCACGTTCGCTTTTGTGAAAGGAAGCAACGAAGCATTCTTCGCAGCACCCACGCTCGACGGCGCAGGTGCGGAGAATCCGATGTTCGATTTCATCATCCGCGAATTTGGCTCCACCACGCCCACCGTCGCCCTCGGCGGTGCGAACCTCGTCGTGGATGGCAAAACCGCCACCTTCACCGATGTGGACGGCGACCTCGTGACGGTGAAACGCACCGCAGGCAGTTTCTCGCCGAGCGATTTCACCCTCACCGCAGCAGCCAGCGGCGGCGGGCTTTTGGAAAAACTCATCCTCACCCCAGCGCCCGGCAACGCTGCGTTTAACCTCACCATCACCGCCAAGCCCGGCCCCGGCGGCGGCAACGGCTTCGTCAACGTCGGCGAAATCGACGCCTTCACCACCGACCTCGGCAAGGTCACCATCGCGGGCGAACTGCAAGACATCGACGCTGGCGACGACTTCAGCAACCGCGTCGCCATCGTCAGCCTCACCGTCCACTCCCTCGGCACCCTCGGCGGCACATCTCCGAGCGGCGACGAAATTAACGGCGAACACGGCATCGGCAAACTCATCGTCAAGACCGACATCCGCAGCACCGGCATCTACGCCAACAACATCGGCGGCGGCCTCCTCGGCCTCACCGTCGGCGGCAGCGTCAGCGACAGCACCATCCAAACCAACACCGGAATCGGAGCCATTAAAATAGGCGGCAGCTTCCGCGACGATAGCCGCATCCAAGCCACCCACCGCATCGGCAGCATCGCCATCGGCGGCGACCTCATCGGCAGCACCATCGAGGCATTTGCCCAAACCGCGAACGCCGGAAAAGGCCCGGACCTCGTGCTCGGCAAACTCACCATCGGAGGCAACGTGGAAGACAACACCATCATCCTCGGGCGCAACAACAACGCCGACGCCTCGCTCGGCAAACTCGCCGTGGGCCGCGAATGGCTCGCCAGCAGCCTCCGCGCAGGCACCAACGCCGGACTCGACAATCTCACCGGCACCAGCGACGACACGAAAACCATCGGCAACGACGTGACGGGGAAATTCTCCACCATCGCGAGCATCGTCATCAAAGGCCAAGCGCTCGGCAGCGTGGCAGGCGGCGACCACTTCGGCCTCGTCGCCGAAGTCATCGGCAAAGCGAAAGTCGGCACCCGCACCTACGCCTTTAAGCCGACCACCAAAGAATCCTTCGCCGCCGGCCCGACCGCCCCCGGCGCAAGCGCACTGCCGTTCGACTTCTTCCTCCGCGAGGTTGCAGGCTAAGGCGGCACACGCAGCATCGCTGAACGCGATTAAGATAGGGAAAACAGCGGCCAGACTGATTGAAAGGAATCCCGTTAGTAAATGCGGCGTTGAAGACCACCAGATAGCCGCTACGGTCGCGCGCTCATGGACGCGGCAAAGCTGCAAAGCATACAGATTTCGGAAGCGCAGCGCCGGCGCTCGCAAGGCGCATTTTGGTGGATTCTCCTCCTCGTGCTCGGCGCGACGGGCAGCGCTCTCTACGTGGCTAAACCTTGGGCCAAAGACGCGCGCGCATTGGCCAACGCGGAAGCCACCGCTGCCGCCCAGCCCACGCAACCCGCGCTCCCCGCGAAGCCGAAGCAGGATGCCAAGCCCGGCGACGTCGTCCTCACCGTGAGCGGCTACATCGTCAATCGCGAGCGGATCGAAGTGAGCCCGCGCGTGATGAACCAAGTCCGCTGGATCGGCGTCAAAAAGGGCGACACGGTGAAGAAGGACCAAGTCGTCGTGCAGCTCGACGACTCAGAGCAAAAGGCCCGGATCGCCGAAATCGAAGGCCAAATGGCCGTGGCTCGCGTCGCCATCGAGCGCGCCAAAGTCGGCTTTGAACGCGTGAAAAGACTCCGCGCCACGCAGAACGAAACCGCCGAGCGCGAAGATGAAGCGCGCCTCGCAGTCGCCAGCGCCGAAGCCCAGCTCCAGCAACTCGACGGCTCCCGCGCCACCGCGCAAGTCTTCCTCGATTGGACGGTGATCAAGTCGCCCATTGACGGCGTCGTTTTAGAAAAACTCGCCGACCCCGGCGAACTCGTCACCCCGCAGAGCTTTGGCGGCGGCAAAGGCCCGAGCACCGCCCTGCTCGCGCTGGCGGACCCGAACGATTTGCAGGTGGAAATCGACATCAACGAAAACGACCTCCCAAAAATCGCGCTCAAACAGCGCTGCCGCATCAGCCCCGAAGCGTATCTCGATAAAGTCTATCAAGGCTACGTCGCCGAAATCGCCCCAGAAGCAAACCGGCAAAAGGGAACGCTGCAAATCAAAGTGCAGATCGAAAACCCCGACCATTTCCTCACGCCGGAACTCAGCGCAAAGGTGGACTTCGTCGCACGGTAAGAGCACAAAAACACCCCGCCCACTTGCGTGAGCGCAGAAACGGAAACGGGGTAAGTCAGGCGAAAAATGGAAAACTTTGTCGGCATTTAGATGGCGTCGTATTCAATCGTCGTGGTTTCCGCCTCTTGGTTGGTGAACTTCCACGGACGGCCATACGCATTGTGCTCGCCGTGCTCGACGCCATCACCAGCGGCCACCTCGGCGGCTCCGGGATCGACGTATTGGAAACCGAACCGCCATCCGCCGAACACCCGCTCCTGCAAGCCTAGCGCGACCCTGTGCACCCCGCCCACGACCGCCTCATCCTCAATCCGCACTCCGCATTTTACAGCGAAGAAGGCCTCATGGATATGCGCATCAAAGGCAGCGAAAACTGCCGCCGCGCCCTGCTCGGGCAACCGGTGTGGAATTTGGTGAACGGGGCGGTGTAGAACTGGGCCATCTGCCTGTCGCGTTATCCCAAAGGCGATGAAATGGAAAGCATCAGGGTGCTTAGTGGCTGTTCATTTCGTTTTTCTCGCCTGAACCGCTTTCCACAGCGAAAGCCATTCGGCGTGATGACGTGCAGCGTTTATGATCGGAAAATACCTACGTCGGCAAGGAGAGAGCTCTCAAAGGACTTCCCTGCTTCAAAACCGTAGATGATGAAGTCCAGTTCCTTGGTCCATTGCTCCAGAAAGCCCTCTTTGCGGTTCTCGGGTTTCAAGTGGAGCACAAGGAGGCTTCGGATCGCCTCTCTCGCGTATTCGATGAGTCGTTCGGCCTGCACCCGCGAGACTGGTTTTCCGGCGTGAACGAATTTGCTTCGCGCATCGTAAAGCTTCAACAGTTCCTCCTTTGCCTCCGCGTAGCTTGGTGCGAGTCGAAGATGAGTTAGGCAGGCAGTCCGCGAGGACACTGCTTTCGTCGTGGCTTGTTTTTCGGAGAATAAATGTTCGAGGCAGATAGTCGCGTAGAGAGCCGCGTCATTGTGGCGGTCTTCGTTAAGCATTCGGTTCGCCTGCTGACAAAAGCCCGAAACCTCCGCCAAGGCCCGACCAAGCTCGGAGTCGCCTATTTCGCAAACCCGATATTGTTCACGGTGCTGAGTGAACCGACGAAATACCTCCGAGTCCGCACCGGGTTGATTGAGGATAAAAGAACCCTCGCTCGGAACAACGTAGCCCGGACCGTTGCGCATGACTTCGAGGTAAACGGTAACACTCGTCGCAAATCCCGCGCAGTCATCCCTCAAGTTTTCGACATCAATAATATGCGAACGAAACGGTGCGGAGAAGAGCTGGGTTCGTTCAAGTTCGGACCACATCCGTTCGAAGTGCTTCCTGGAAAGAAGCTCGAAATAATTGAGCAGCAAGTCCTTCCACGCTGAGTTCGCCATCAGTCCCGCGTTACTCGCCGGAGTGAGAAAATCGATGACGACTCGTTGAAAATCCGGGCTCTGGAGCGCCATCCGGCCTTTGAATCGTCCGGCGTAAAGCGTCCCATAATTCGACGAGGCACGATTGCATCGTGAGAGCAAAACACCCGTATTCAGCGCACCCATCGAGAAACCATCGAACTGCATCGCATCCGCCTCGGCGACGTTCGGCAGAATGTAGAAGTGACTCGTCTCGACACTCCGGAAGCGATTCAAGACATCCCGCAGGAAGTCCGCCCGCTTTTCGCCGCTTTGCGCTGCCTTAACCACACACCCGAGGATAGCATCGGCAATCTGCTCGTTCGCCTCGTGTTCGGCTGATTGGAGTATCTGAATAATCTTCTTTCGAACTCCCTGCAAACCGACCTCGACCTTCTCCGATTGGTAAAGTGCCACGCTCTTGTTGATGCGGCTTTCACCGCTGGGGAGCATCTGATGTTCGTCGGCCCAGAGGATCAAGAGCGGCACAGCGTCCGGGGTCGGTCTTATGAGCGTCAAGGAGCCTAGGAACGGCGTGAAACTTTCCGGTATCGTCGCAGTCATCGTGAGATTACTTTGAGTGTGGTTAATTAGGCTCATCGCTGTTTAGAGTGGGTAGAATCATGAGGGTTTGAGGGAGGGGAGATTGAGGTTGAGAGCGGCGGCTTTGAGGTAGGAGATGGCTCGGAAGAACTCAAAGTTGCGGAAGCCTCGGGCCATGCGTTTGGCGAGTTGGAGTTTG
>CAMDQC010000205.1 GCA_945905735.1 Prosthecobacter debontii
GAGTTTGGGCGCACGATTTACAGCCAAGGCGGCGTGTCTAAGGCGAACTACGGGCGGGACCATCATCCGCGCTGCTTCACGATGTGGGCGGCGGGCGGCGGGATCAAAGGCGGGACGGTGTACGGGGCGACGGACGAGTTTTCCTACAACATCGTGGAGAACCCGGTGCATGTGCGCGACTTGCACGCGACGTTGCTGCAACTGCTGGGGTTCGACCACTCGCGGTTGACCTTTAAGTGGCAGGGACTCGACGCGAAACTCACGGGGACGGAAGCGGCGCGCGTGGTGAAGGAGCTGCTGGCGTAGGCGAAAGCTACGCGTGTTTCGCCGCGTTGCCGTTGCGCTGGAGAACGAGCGAGATCATCTGCAAAAGCTCATCGGTTGGGACGGGCTTGAAGAGCACGAGGCCGTCGGTCTTTTGGAGGAAGTCGCTGATCTTCGCATCGCGCCCGTGACCGGTGACGAAGAGGAATCGCTTGCAGTGGTTCGGCTTCACCTTTTGCACAGCGAGGTAAAACATATCGCCGGGCATCGTCGGCATCATCATGTCGCAGATGATCACGTCGAAATCCATGGCCATGACTTCGCGGAGTCCCTCGACGCCGTTCTTGGCGGTGGTGACGACGAAGTTGTGGGCTTCGAGCAGGAGCTTCACGGTGTCGGCAAGTTCGATGTCGTCGTCGAGAAGGAGAATGCTCTTGATGTCGAGGTCGCTGGCAGCGTCGAGGTCGTTAGATAGTGTGGCTTCGGGCATGATACTGAACAGTGATAAGCAGGTGGCGTGCTTGAAGGAGTAGCGGAATTGAAGCTCGGCGGATGGCACACCCGTTGCTAAAACCGGAGCCCGATACCGTCATGCAGACAGCCCAATCAATCATGCGGACACTTGTCACTCATTGTCCACTGTGCGCCAGCAAGCGCCAACGCTACGCCTTTTATCGTGCCGAGCGTCGGTACGTGGAATGCGTGGAATGCAATTTGATCTTCCTGAATCCGAGCGACGTCACGGGCTTCTCGGGGACAGGAGAACCGCCGGGAGTGATGCGAGAGAAGGCGGATTACTTCCTCTCCCAACTGCTGCGCTATCGGGGCTCGCACGGAGGTGCGATGCTGGTGATTTGTGAGAAAGACAGTCCGTTTGCCGATGTGGCGACGGAAGCAGGATACCGCGTGCGTGCTGTCTCGCCGGGGGAACTGGCGGGTGCAGCGGCGGAAGGGGCGTTCGATGTCTGCGTCTTCTGGCACACGCTGGGCCGTGCGTCCGACCCGCTCGCACTGCTCCGCGCCGCCCACGCGGAATTGGCGAAAGATGCAGTGATTGGCGTCATCACGCCGGACATGAACTCGATGCCCGCCCGCGTGCTGTGCGAGGAGTGGCCCGCTTTTAAGACGCTCCAGCAGACGGTGTTTAATCGGCAGGCGCTGGAGACTGCGCTGTTCTTTGCGGACTTCGATCAAGTGATCGTTTCCCGCAGTCAGCGGCGACTGAGCGTCGAGCAAATGGCGAACTACACGATGGGCCGCCGGGGCTGGCGGCCCGCATTGGCGCGGCTTGCCGAGCGTGTGCTACCGGGGCCGCTGCGCGAACTTCGGCGTCCTGTCGAGGGGAGCGATATGCTGGCATTTGCGCGCGCGATTCCCGCGAAGGAAAAGCGGAAGCTCACCGTGGTGCTGCCCGCTTTCAACGAAGCGGCGACGTTCGTAGATACCTTCGAGGCCGTGCTGGCGAAAGAGATCGCCGGACTTGAAATCGAGATCGTGCTCGTAGAGAGCAACTCCACCGACGGCACCCGCGAACTTGCTCTGCGGTATAAAGATCACCCGCGCGTGAAGCTCATCCTCGAAGACCGCCCGCGAGGAAAAGGGCACGCCGTCCGCACGGGGCTGGCAGCGGCGACGGGCGACTTCATCCTCATCCAAGACGCAGACCGCGAATACGACCTCGATGACTACGACACCCTGCTGGAGCCGCTCATCGCGGGGCGTCAGGCGTTTGTGCTCGGCTCGCGGCACAGCGGCAGTGTGTGGAAAATGCGGCAGTTTTCCGGGCAAGCAGGGCTGAGCGGGGTGCTGAATTTCGGGCACTGGTTTTTCACGACGCTAGTGAACGTGCTCTTCGAGCTGAAGCTGAAGGATCCGTTCACGATGTATAAAGTATTCCGGCGGGATTGCCTCCACGGGCTCACCTTCGCGTGCAACCGATTCGACTTCGACTACGAGTTGCTCATCCGGCTCGTGCAAAAGGGCTACGTGCCCATCGATATCCCCGTGAACTACCGCTCGCGCTCGTTCAAGCAGGGCAAGAAAGTGACGATGATCGCCGACCCGATTTCGTGGATCAAAATTTGCCTGAAGCTCCGCTTTTCTAAACTCAATCCGCTCGCTGAAATGGAGCGCAGGCGCGCTCTGGGCCTATGAGCGAGGCTATGACCGACGAGATTTATTACGCCCACGCCGGGAACCTTTCATTCCTGCGCCGCATCTCCGCGAAGGCTCGCGAGGAGAACTACCGGCTCTTTCAAAAGGTGATGCGGCCGGGGCCGGAGACGACGATCCTTGATGTCGGTGTGTCCGACGAGATCACCGTGGAGAGCAACATGCTCGAACAGCGGCACCCGCACCGGGAGCGCATCGTCTGCGCGAGTCTCGGCGAGGGCGCGGGGATTGTCGCTGCGTATCCCGGCATCCGCCACACGCGCATCGAAGCCGCCAAGCCGCTGCCATTTCGCGACGGCGAATTTGACATCGCCTACTCAAACGCCGTGCTCGAACACGTCGGCAGCGCGGACAACCAGCGCGCCTTTATCCATGAGCTTTGCCGGGTGGGTCGCCGCGTTTTCCTCGCTGTGCCGAATCGCCTTTTCCCCGTCGAGCATCACACTGCGCTGCCGCTCGTTCACTGGCTGCCTGTGCGGCTTTTCCGAGGGCTCATGGCGCGGACGCGCTGGCAGCATTGGAGCCGTGAGGAGAACCTTAATCACGTCACGCCCGGCGCGTTGCGTGCCATGTTTCCAGCGGGGCGCGTGGCGCGGACTGCGTATTCGGGCTTGGGCTTTGGGCCGTTCCGCTCCAACCTCATCGCTTACGAAGAATGACACGAGTTTTCATCACCGGCGCAGCCGGATTTATCGGCAGCAATCTCGCAGACCGCTTGCTCGCGGAGGGCAAGCAGGTGGTGGCGTGGGACAATTTTTGCACGGGGCAAGAGGAGTTCATCGCGACCGCCCGCAGGCATCCCGGCTACACGCTCGTGCGCGGCGACAACCTTGATGCGCCCGCGCTGACGAAGGCGATGGCTGGCTGCGACATGGTCTTCCACCTCGCAGCCAATGCGGATGTGCGCTTCGGGCTCAACCATCCCGAGCGCGACCTCCAGCAAAATACCATCGCCACTTTCAACGTACTGGAAGCCATGCGCGCCAATGAAATCAAGCGCATCGCGTTCTCGTCCACGGGCTCCGTCTATGGCGAGACGGAGCAGATTCCTACGCCGGAAAACGCGCCGTTCCCCATCCAGACTTCGCTTTACGCCGCGTCGAAGGTCGCGTGCGAAGGGCTCATCCAGGCGTATTGCGAAGGCTATGGGTTTGAGGGGACGATCTTCCGCTTCGTCTCCATCCTCGGCGAGCGTTACACGCACGGACACATCTTCGATTTCTACAAGCAACTCCGCGAGCACCCGGACCACCTCCGCGTGCTCGGCGACGGCACGGCGCGCAAGAGCTACCTGCACGTCGGCGATTGCGTCGAGGCACTGCTTCACACAGTCGGCGAGGGGCTCGCAGCGAAGGCCAGCAATCGCGTGGCAATCTTCAATCTCGGCACGTCGGAGCATTGCGCGGTGCGCGATTCTATCGGATGGATTTGCGCCCGCATGGGTGTCGCGCCACGGCTCGACTTCGCGGGCGGACAGCGTGGATGGGTGGGCGATAATCCGTTCATCTTCCTCGATACCGCGCGCATCCTCGCGACGGGCTGGAAGCCAAAACTCACCATCCAGCAGGGCGTCGAGCGCACGGTGGATTGGCTCAAAGCGAACGAGTGGATTTTCCAAAGCCGCGCGTAATCTCGCTCGACACCAGCGGGGCGGTTGCGTTGCCTGCGCGCCACATTTATGGACGCAAACTCAAAAGCATTTCTCTTTGAACTCCTCCGCACGCCGAGCCCCACGGGCTTTGAAATCGCGGGGCAACGTGTGTGGGCAAAATACGTCGGCCAGTTTGCCGACTCGGTGGAAAGCGACGCCTACGGCACCGCTTGGGCGACGCTCAAGGGGAAGTCGAAAAAGCCGCGCCGCGTGATGATCGAAGCACACGCAGACGAGATCGGGTTCATCATCAAGCACATCACCAAAGAAGGCTTCCTGCGCCTCGACCGCGTGGGCGGCAGCGACACGGCGACGGCGCGTGGGCGCAAGCTCGATTTCCTCGGCGATCAAGGCACCGTGCGCGGCATCATCGGCAACACGGCGATCCATTTGCGCAAGGACAGTCTGGCCGATGAGAAGGCTCCGAAAATCCACGAGCTTTACGTGGATGTAGGCGCTTCCACGGATAAGGAAGTCGCCGAGCTTGGCCTGCGCGTCGGGCATCCGGCGGTGTATTCGGATTCCGCCGAAGAGTTCGGCAAAGACCGCGTCTGCGGGCGGGCGCTCGATAATCGGCTCGGCGGATTCATCATCGCGCAAGTTATTGCCCGTCTGGCGAAAAAGCGCGCCGCTGCGACCGTCATCGCCGTCAACGCCGTGCAGGAGGAAATCGGCGGCTACGGCGCGAAGATGGCCGCACACCGGCTCATGCCCGATGTCGCCATCGTCCTCGACGTGACGCACGCGACCGACACACCGGGCATCGAACACGCCATCCACGGCGAAGTGAAACTCGGTGGTGGCCCCGCGATTACCCACGGAACTTGCAATCATCCGAACGTGATGAAGCGCATCATGCAAGTCGCCGCCGCGAAGAGGATACCGCTCCAGCACGAGAGCAGCAGCCGTTACAGCGGGACGGATACCGATGTGATCTTCGACGTGCGCGAAGGCATCCCCAGCGGGCTCATCAGCTTCCCGCTGCGCTACATGCACAGCATCGTCGAGATGTGCCAACTCTCCGACGTGGAGAAGACCATAGACCTCGTCACCGGCTTCGTAGAGAGCGTGGCGGACGGCGATGAGTTCGGCGTGAAGCTGTAGAAGGGAGCGCCTATTTTCCAACGGGCACTTCTCGCTCGGCCCAGCCGGGAGATGTGACGATCTCGACGGCGGCGGCTGGCTGACGTTGCCAACGGGCGAGGGCTTTTTCTTCGGCTAAAAGGGCCTTTCCCTTCTCCGGGCCGAGGGCGCTGAGGGCGGTGGCTAGGGCGTCGGCGGTCATGCAGTTCGGGGCGAGGACGGTGACGAGGTTGTGGTCGGTGAGGGGTTGGCCGGTGCGGAGGTCGAGGATGTGGGAGTAGCGTTTTCCGTCGAGCTTGAGTCGCTGATAGCGGTCGCCGCTGGTGGCGATGGCGTTGTTGGCGAGTTCGATGATGACGGTGGGCGGGGGCGTCGCTCCGTCTTCGGCGTCGAGGGGGTCGATGGCGATGCGCCAGCCCTTGCGGCCCGGCGGTGGGTCGCCGGCGGCCATGTCCCCTGCCCCGGCGACGAGTGCGATGGGGTAGCCGCGCTCGCGGAGAAGTCGGAGGGCTTCGTCGCAGGCGTAGCCTTTGGCGATGGCTCCGAGGTCGAGGCGCATGTCGGGGAGAAGGAGGGTGGCGGTGCCATCGGCGAGGATAAGTTTTCGCCATCCACAGCGGGCCCGCATCTCTTCGACGAGGGCCGGGGAAGGGAGTTCGTTTTTGCGCCGCGCGCGCCGCCACATCGCGGTGAGGGGCCCGCAGGTGGGGTCGAAAGCGCCGCCGCTGCGCTCAGCGTAGTGCTGTGCGCGAGCAAGGACGAATGCGAGTTCTGGGGAAAGCGGGACTTTTTTTCCCGAGCCTGCGGTGCGCGAGAGGAGGGCGAGTTCGCTGTCGTCCTCGTAGTCGCTGAAGATGTGGTTGAGGGCGGCGATGCGGGCAAATGCGGCGTCGGCGGCTTGCTTGGCGACGTCTTCTTTTTCGGCGAAGAGGGTGACGGTGAAGCGGATGCCCATCTCGGCTTTCTCGAAGGCGAATTTCTGGGGCTCGGCGAGCGCAGCGGTGGTAAGCGCGAGGACGAGCAGGGCGGCAAGGCGAACCATGGGGCTCACGCGAGGAGGGTTTCGAGGCGCTGTTGTTTATCGCGTTCGACGGCGTAGAGGCGGGCTGCTTTGACGGAGGGTCGGATGCAGTTGGATAGTTTGGCGCTTGCGATGGGGAAGCCGATTTTTTCGAGGGCGAAGACGGCGGCACCGCGAAGGGATGCCTCGGGTTCGTCGTTGGGATAGACGGGTTGGCCGAGGATGTTGCAGAGGCGCTGGATGGCGGCGGGGCTTTTCTGGATGCCGCCGCTGACGATGAGTTTCGGCGGGGTTTTTTCTCCAGCAAGGAGGAGGTCCGCGATGCGGGCGATGCGGTGGTAGGTGGCCTCGGTGATGGCTTGGAGGATGTCGAGGGCCGTGGTGCTCTGCCGGATGCCGTGGATGGCACCGGTGGCGTCTTCATTCCAAGTGGGCGCGCGCTCGGCGGTCCAAAACGGGAGGACGGTGAGTCCGTGCAAAGGCTCGGGGCGCGCTGCGAGGGCTGCTTCGAGTTCGGCGCCATCGGTGAGGCGAAGTTCGCGGAGGCACCAAGCTCGGAGGTTGCCGGCGTTGCTGACTGCGCCGCCGACGAGGGTGCGTTTTGCATCGACGCGGTAGCAGAAGAGGCCGAGCGGTGCGGTCGCTTCGGCACCTTCGCGCATGAGGCGGATGGCGGCGCTGGTGCCGACGTTGATGGCGGCGAGGCCGGGCTTGGTCGCACCGCTCCCGAGGTTGCTGGCGGCTCCGTCGCCGATGCCGGGGAACCACGGGACGCCTTTGAGCTCGGGGTGGTCCTGCGCGAATTCTCCGTTGATGTAGGTGGGCGCGTCGCTGAGCGGGCGGAGGTGTTTTTCGGTGATGCCGGTGGCTTTTAATAGAGGGGCATCCCATTTGAGAGTCGTGGGGTTGAAGAGTCCGGTGCCGGTGGCCATGCCGATGGCGCAGTGGGTGTCGCCGGTGAGCTGGAGTTGGAGCCATTCGGCTGGGGACATCCATTGGACGACGCGAGCGAAAGTGCGCTCTTCGACG
>CAMDQC010000206.1 GCA_945905735.1 Prosthecobacter debontii
GGCCAAAGCGTCACCGTGTGCATCAATCTACCAAAAGGCGTCTCGGTGCTGGAGATCGGTTGAAGCAGTGGCCACACACGGTCGGGGAAACGGGCGATAAAAAAGAAAAATGACACGCAACGAAGCCGGAAAGTTTTCCATTTTTTCACCTGACCCCGTTTCCCCCATCCTGTATTAAAAACACTTTTTCCACGTATGCACCTTCTTTTGTTCCTGCTGTTCAGCGTTATAGCCACCACCGGCTACGGGCAGGGTCTGCTCATCGCGAAGGAATACTCTTGGGATGCTGACTCCAAGGCGACGGCAATAGAATATAAGTCGGTTGAACGATTCAACACGGTTTACAATGTCCGAACACCTGATGGCGACCGGAAAAGGATTATCTCTGGATTGGTCATCTCGGAAATCATCTACTCGGAAATCCAATGTCCGACAGTCCTCATTACACCGGAGGATGCGGCACGACTCTCTACCCGAACTACAGCAATCACCGCAGCGATCAGAGAATGGCCCTCATCAAAAAAGCTTCTGTTACCATACTTACAAGCGAATCAGGCTGCTTCATCGGCGTTCCAGCGAGGCTCAGTTCTCGTCAATGGCAAATGGACGACACGGGTCGCATACGAGCAGGAAATGCAGCGCCCTCTAAAGCCTGCTGTGGAGTACCAGCGACCAATTGCCGAGGCTGAGAGAGAACGACAACGGAAGAGAGAAGATAAGGAGCGCGAGGAGAGACAAGCTGCAATAAATCTTTCACTCGAAAAAGAGCAGGCTAAACAAGCCGAATCCGCTCGTCAGACTGAAGTTATTGCCGCTGCCGACAAGAAACGGCAACGTTCCAAGGCTGCTGTTGACGAACAAGTTAGACTAGCCGAGCAAGCCCGCGAAGAACAGGAAAACAGGGAGGCTGTAGAGAAACAAAGCGATGGGTATGGGAATAAACTTTTAGTCGCCCTGCTTATCATTTACTTCATCCCATCAATCATAGCTGGAAAGAACGGGAAAACTAACTTAAATGCGATTATTGTCTTCAATCTTTTTCTTGGATGGACATTTTTGGGATGGGTAATCGCTTTAGTGTGGGCCGTCAAAAAGGACGATGCGATGGATAAACGCCACATCGATACGCGCGCTCGCGAACGGATGGAAAACCAGAAAGCCACAAGCGACTATCGCGACAACGCCCCCTCCCACACACCGCTCGATCTGCGGAAAGAAGCCGAAATTAAAGAGCTTTCCACCAATTCAGTCTATTTTGCTGTCGCCATTCTTGCGAAATTCGCAAAAGCGGATGGCATCGTTACCAAGAAAGAAATTGCCACTATCGAAGGCTTTCTACTTGAAATTGGACTTAAGGGCGAAGACTTCAAGAATGCCATACGCATCTTCACTAAATACAAAGCTGGGGCTTTATCCTACGAAGAGGGACTCGCAATCCTCGCGGAGTTGGCCGAAGATGACTTTGATTTTCGAGGAGCGCTTTGCATGTTGCTTCTCCATCTCGCGCATGCTGACGGTCCTCCGCCCTTGCGTTCGATTCACAGAGTGCAGTACGCCTGTAGTGTCTTGAGCATTGATTATACCGATTTACACCAAGCTTTCCAACCGCAAGAAACTGGACGATCCGGAGCGAACGCCTCAGATTTCGAGTTACTGGGGTGCTCGCCCAATGACCAAACGGACACCATCAAGAAGCGATACCGCGAACTCGTAAAGACATTTCATCCAGACAAGATGGCCGGTAAAGACATTCACCCGGAAATTGCCAAACTCGCCGTCGCTAAATTTCGAGACATTCAGGATGCCTATGAGCGCATCATGTCTCACCGCAATGGGATTTAGAGACGATGAAAAATCAGCGTGCAATGAAGCCAAAGCTTTCAATTTCCGCCACTCATCCGTAGAAGACTACAAGTCATGAACCAAGGATACCAAGCATTAATCAATCACTTCACCGCTAACGACTGGAATTTTGAACGCAGTGATGAGGACCAAGTCCTTCAAGCAGGCTATACAGGAGAAAACGCACAATTTCGATGTGCTATATCCGTCAGCGAGGACGACGATGTATGTCAGTGCTTCACTGTTCTCCCGTCCGTCGTGCCCGAAGATAAGCGACTACTCATCGCGGAAGTCTGCATCCGCGCCTCTTACGGAATGAAAATCGGCAGTTTTGAGTTCGACATGGACGATGGCGAGATTCGTTTCCATGCTGCTGCACCATACCCTACAGGCAATCTCGACGACGCAGTTATTCGTCACCTCGTGTCCGTTAGCCTACACGTGCCAGACCGCTATTATCCCGCCTTTATGTCCGTTCTATTTGCGGGCGTATCTCCTAATGATGCCGTGTTCGCAGTCGAACAGAAACTCCAAGACAAATTGAATGCTAGGGTAAGCTGGGGGGCAGGCTAAATGGAAACGGGGTCAGGTAAAAAAAACGAAATAGATTCCACTTCGAAATAGACGACACGAGCCAGAATGACGTGCAATTTTATCCCAAAGGGAAAAGCGGGTCAGGCAACGAAAAGGAAAAAACCGGAGAGATTCAAATCCCGCGTGGGCGAATCACCGCGCCCACATCCTCAAGCCGCATCCTGTCTTCGTCCCACGAAGGTAAAGTATGCGGCGAAGCCCAGCCAGCCGAGGATGCCGACGGTGTGCTTCATCCCGGCGGGGATGCTGGATGGGGACCAAAATGCTTCGATGGGGGCGGCGAGGGCGACCATCATCGAGCCGCCGATGAGGATGGGGAGCGCGCGTCTTCCAGCCGCAGTGAGCGCGTCTTTTCGCGAGAGCCGCCCCGGTTTAATGAGCCCGAGCCCCGTGACGGTGCCCGCTGCGCCGCAGAGGATGATGCCGAGAATCTCGAACGAGGAATGGCTGGCGCAAAAGGTGTAGAGTCGGTGGAGGTTTCCGTTGGCGTGAACGTAGCCGAACATCGCGCCGAGGATGATTCCCTGCTGCCCGAGCGCATACACTGCGCCGACGCCGAACAGGACGCCACAGGCGAAACTCTGGAAGGCGATGGAGACGTTGTTGATGATGTAAAAGCCCAGCATCCCGAAGTTGCTGCCGAATTTCTCGCGGATGAATTCATCCACGTTGTCGGTGCCGTACTGCATATCCATCATCGCCTGATGCTCGGGCGAGAGGAGCGCGTAAATCCACTTCGGCTCGAAATACGCCGACGCGATGAATGCGAAAAACGGCAGCCAGAACATCGCGAGGCACAGCCACACGACGCGGGATTCCGCGCGGACGGCTGCGGGGAATGTGTGGCCGAAAAAGAGCGCCAACCCGCTAGAGCCGCGATTGAGCCCGGAGTGCAAATGGCCCCACGCGGAGATGACGTTTCCATTCAGCCGCTCGCAGAGCTTCCGCCCATACATGCGGTGTTGCGCGAGAGCGAGGTCGCCACACACTTTGCGAAAAAGGCGCGGGAGTCGTTCGGCATCGAGCAGCGGGCGCTTGCGGTCGAGTTCGGCCACGGTCGCTTCGAGTTCGCGCCAGTTGGCTTCGTTGTGAGCTTCAAAGTCGGCGCGTTTCATGAGTCTCGTAGCCACACGCCGATGCCGAGCACGCGCTGCACTGCGCCGCGCCCCTCGATGCCGAGCAGCTCTGCGAGCGGCTGCACGAGTTCCTCCTTCCGCGAGTCCGACCACGACGGCGCACGCTCGACGAACTGGATAAAGGCCACTTGCTCCTCCCGCGTGAGCACAAACGGCGGCGGTGCGGGCGCGATGGGCTGGAGCGATTTCGCCGTGAAATGTGGCTCCGTCGTCTTGTCGTAAATTACGAGCGTATCCGCCACCAAATCGCCCAGCCGCTGAAAGCGCAGCGTGCAGAGGCAGCTCGTGACCCCGAACAAATAAAAGCCGAACACCAACCACGCGAGCTGCCACTGCGGCAGCAGCGGCATCATGTCCACAAACCGAACGAGGTTGCGCAGAAAAGCCGCGCCCCAGCCCACCGGCGCGCCCGACGTGCGGACCACCCGGAGGCCCATGTATTTCTTCCCCGGCGTCTGCCCGCGTCGGAGGACTTCGTAGAGCATGAAGTAACCCCAGTAAGTCCCGAAGGCGGACAGCAAGATGAGCCCGACGCTCATCTCCATGCCCACGAGGTTGCCGAGGAACAGCAAGACCAAAATCAGCCCGCCAAAGATCAGCGCGGCGAGGACCATATCCACCATCAGCGCCACCGCACGCGGCAACGGACCCGCAGGGTGCAGTTGCACCTGCACGCCTTCAGCGAGTTCGATAGTTTGGAGCGTGTCCAGTTTGAGCGGGGTTTCCACGGGGCACTCCTCTAGTCGCAGGCAGCCCGCGACGGCAAGCGGGGTTTTCGTTTTATCCCGCAAGCATCGTGTGTCTTGCCGCGATGCCACAGGGCTGCGAAAAGCTCCGGCATGTCATCCGCTGCGGAATCATTGCAAACCACCTTGGCCTCCAAAAACCTCCCACCCGGTCACCAGCGCTTTCTCACACAGATGGGGCGACTGCTCCCCTGCCTCGGGCAGGCCGCTGCGGCAAAAGAGCCCGCCCTCACACTCTACCAAAGCTCTGCGAGGCAGTGGCTTTTTTACCTCCAATCCCTCTGCCGCATCTACCGCGACGTGCAGGACAAAAAGCCCTTCAAGGCACTCAGCGCCCCCATCAAGGCACTCGAAGATCAGCTCGGTGCCGTGGACTACTGGGACGGCTGGCTGAAGGATGCCGCCGCACAAAAAGACTTCCCCGAGGTGCTGCATACCGCGCTGGAGCGGCATAAAGCGGATGAACTCTCCAAGCTCCAAACGCTCCTCGATGCCGATGAGTGGCTGCACGGCGACTTCCCTCGCATCCGAACGATGATGAAGGAACTAGCCGAAGTGGACTGGCACAAAGCCACCAAAGATCGCCGGAAAATCGCGGAGTATATCGCCGCCGAGCTGGAGGAAATCGAAGACGACTACGGCGCTGGCGAGTTCGACTTCGAGGAGCTGGAACTCGGCGTCCACGAGTTCCGCCGGAAGCTCCGTTGGCTGAGCATCTACGCGCAAAGCCTCGAAGGGCTCATCCAACTCCGCCCCGCCGGGCGCATTGACGCCGCGCTCCAGCCCTACATGACAAAAGCCGTCGTCGAGTCGCGCTACAACGTCGTCCCTGCCGCCGCCACCGGGATAGAGCCCCTCTACTTCTCCGCGCCCCGCTTTTACGCCCTGAGCTGGATCATCGCCGAAATCGGCACCATCAAAGACGACGGGCTCAAAATCGAAACCCTCACCAACCTCGCCACCGAGTGCGGCCTCAGCGCAAACGCCGTCGCCCCTTTCCTCCGCGACTGCACGCACACCCTCGCGACCATCCCCGCCACCGTCGCAAAAATCGCCCGCACCTTCATCGAAGAGAACGCCATCCTACGCGACCTCCGGGCGGACATTCTCCGTTGACGCCACCGCCTCACTCCCGCTTCGCTGCTCACCACTATGCGCCTCTTCCTGCTCACTCTCTTCGCAACACCGCTGCTCGCCGCCGACGACGGATGGGTGAACCTTTTCAACGGCAAAGACCTTTCTAATTGGGTGAACGTAAACTGCGCCCCCGAGACGTGGAGCGTCGCCGACGGCATCATCCGCTGCACCGGCAAGCCGACCGGCGGACTGCGCACGCCGAAGATGTATGAAAACTTCGAGCTGGAGGTGGAATGGCGGCACATGAAAAGCGGCGGAAACGCCGGCATCTTCATCTGGGCCTCGCCGCTCGCCGCGAAAGGCGTCCCCTTTCTCCGCGCCATCGAAGTGCAAGTGCTCGACCACGGCTACGGCAACACCAAAGGCTACACCACACACGGCGATGTCTTCCCCATTCACGGCTCCTCGATGGTCCCGTTTGGGCGGCATAACGGGATGCGCAGCTTCCCCAGCGAAGAGCGCAGCAAGCCCTCCCCCGAGTGGAACCACTACCACATCTCCGCGAAAGACGGCGTGCTGCGGCTCAGCGTGAACGGCAAGGAAGTGAGCGGCGGCGAGCAGTGCAGTTGGCGAAAAGGCTACGTCGGTCTCGAAAGCGAAGGCGCCCCGACGGAATGGCGACTCGTCCGCATCCGCGAACTCCCCGGCAACACCGCAACCCCAGAACAAACCGCCGACGAAGCGCGCGGCCACACCCCGCTCTACAACGGCCTCGACCTCCGGGGCTGGCAGGGCGCGGAAAAAGCGCCAAACTTCATCCCGAGCGATTGGCGGCTCGTGCTCAAAGCCGGGCCCGCCGGGCAGTCCATCTCCACAGAAAAAGAATACGGCGACTTTGAGCTGATCGCCGATGTGAAGCTCGGAAAAGACGCACCCGCCGAAGATTCGCCCGGTGGGATCGCAATCGGCAACGCTTCCAATATCGCCCTCCGCTTTGATGAAAAGAGCGGCCTCAAACGCAGCGCATGGAAACGACTCACCCTCACCCGACGCGGAGCAACCCTCACCGGCACCCTCGACGCTGCCACGCTCACCCTCCCCCCCACGCAAGCAGGCCCAGCCCGCATCCACCTCCACCACAGCGGAGCCGAAGTAGAACTCGGCAACCTCTACCTCCGCGAACTCAAGTAGCCGCGGCTCCCGCGCTTGAAAGCCAGTGACGCAGAGCCGATTCTGCCCCAGCGCTACACCCGCGTGATCTGATTGATCAGCGTATTGAGTACATCGAGGATCGCCTGCACCTACGCGCGCGTCGGTGGATCGCTTAGGGTGATGTTGAATGTGCCGAGGTTTGGGTTTTGCGCGGTGTTGGCGAGGGCGGCTTCTAGTGCGACGATGAGGTCGTTCAGTGCGTTGAACCCGAACGCCGCTTTTGGCCCGCAGATTACGCAGATTGCGCAGATGTTGTGGGCCGTGCCTCATTCGAGAGCGGGACAAAAGCATCCCAACTCGGAAAGACTTCCACTTCTGTATATCTGCGCAATCTGCGGGCAACAATCGCGGCGTTCGGGTTGAACTGGGTGCGGATTTCCACCGCATCAATGTCGTCTCCGTTTTGTGGTTTAGTAGGATCGAATGCCATAGGGTTTCCCTGGCTCATCGCTGTTTAGAGTGGGTAAAATCATGAGGGTTTGAGGGAGGGGAGATTGAGGTTGAGAGAGGCGGCTTTGAGGTAGGAGATGGCTCGGAAGAACTCAAAGTTGCGGAAGCCTCGGGCCATG
>CAMDQC010000207.1 GCA_945905735.1 Prosthecobacter debontii
GTTCGAATAATGCGTTTGCTTCCAATGGTGTCTCCTTTGGGTAGGCGTTTTCCTCTCCCGCGTCAGCGTAATTGTTCCCCCAAGAATCCGGCCCAGTTCATCAATGCCGTTCCTCTCTGAATCCCACTCTAAACAGCGGGGAGCCAAAAGACCGAGCCGAACAACCGGATGGCTGCGAACTATCTCCGCATGATCGCCATCGAGGAAAAGAAAACGGGCACCGATGAGGCGGCGAGTCTCCGCAAGACGATGGATGCGACGATCATTGATAAGGTCGAGTTTCGCGAGGCGACGGTGAGCGAGGCGCTGGAGTTCCTAGGGGAGAAGATCGCGACTGCGGGAGGCGGGGCGAAAGTGAACATCGTCCAGCAACTCGGCGATGCCGACAAAGGCACGAAGGTCACCATTTCGCTCAACAAAGTCCCCGCCAGCGAAGCCCTCAAATACGTCGCGACCCTCGCAAACCTCGAAGTGAGCTACGAGAAGTTCGCCATCGTCGTCCGCCCGAAGGCGGCGGCTCCTGCGCCAGCGGGGAAGTAGGCGGGCAGTGATTTGTGACTGGGGAGAAGTGACTGGTCGCAAGCGTGCTGTGCTTTGCTTCACAGGAGATCGTGCGCTTCGCGCTTGCGACCAATCACTTCTCACTAGTCACCAATCACAACACTGCTCGCCTCACCCCAGCTTCAGCCCGCCAGTGCTGTCGCCTACGGGCGTGCGCACGTCGATGCGCTCTAACATGGAGACCCAAAGATTTGATACGGGCGTTTCGTTTGCGTAGCGGATGTGGCGACCCGTTTTAATCGTCCCGCCGCCGTGCCCTGCGAGGATGATGGGGAGGTCGTCGTGGTTGTGGCGGTCGCCGTCGGAGTTTCCGCTGCCGTAGGCGATCATGCAGTTGTCGAGGAGCGTGCCGTCGCCCTCTTTGACGGCTTTGAGCTTCTCCAGCAGGTAGGCGAATTGCCGGGTGTGGAACTTGTTGATCTCGCGAATCTTCGCCAGCTTCTTCGCGTCGCGCCCGTGGTGGGAGAGCTCGTGGTGGCCTTCGTGAACGCCGATGTCGGCGTAGGCTTTGTTGCTGCCTTCATTGGCAAAAACCAACGTGCCGACGCGGGTCGCATCGGTCCGAAATGCAAGGACCATGAGATCGCTCATCAGGCGGATGTGCTCTTCATATTTTCCGGGAATTCCTGTGGGGCACGGGAAGTCAGCAGGCGCGACAAGCGGTGCTAGGGATTGCGAGCGCTGGAGCCGCTGCTCGATGTCGCGGATGCTGGAGAAATACTCGTCGAGCTTTTGCTGGTCGGACTTGCCGAGCTGCTTGGCGAGGGACTTCGAGTCTTCGCGGATGAAATCGAGCACGCTCTTGCGCGAGGCATTCCGCTGCTTGCGGCTTGCATCGTCGCCGCCGCTGAAGATGCGCTCGAAGACGAGCTTGGGGTTCACTTCTTTGGGCAACGGCTGAGTCGCCGAGCGCCACGCCATCGTGCTGGAATAGACGCACGAATACCCGCTGTCGCAGCCGCCCGCCATGTTGCCGGGCTCGCAGCCGATCTCCAGCGAGGGGAGATGCGTGAGTTCGCCCACGCGCGCGGCGGCGAGTTGGTCCACAGAAGTCCCGGCGCGGATGTCGGTGCCGTCGGTCTTCCGCGCTTGGCAGCCGGTGAGGAAAGAGGCCATCGCCCGTGCGTGGTCGCCGCCGCCGTCGCCGTGCGGGCGCGCTTTATCGGCGGTGAGGCCGGTGAGCACATTCATGTCGCGCTGGAAGGGCGCGAGCGGCTGCAAGATTTCCGGCAGCTCGAAGTTCTCGCCCTCGGTCTTCGGCGTCCAATTCGCCATGTCCTTGCCGTTCGGCACATAGACGAACGCCATGCGCGTGGGCGCGGTCTTCTTCACATCGGCACCAGCAGCCCATGCACTGAGATTCCCCATCGCCTCCAGCCACGGAAGAGCGATGACGGTGCCGAGTCCACGGAGCAAAGTGCGGCGAGAAAGTTGGTTCATTTTATAAAGAAAGCGTGCGCTGAGTAAGAGCGCGCCGAGCGCCGGGAGCTTAGGCGCTATCACCACGGCAAAAGAAAACCGCCGGGCACTCCTGCGAGCGCACGGCGGTTTCTAAGTTCAAAAGCCTGCGCCTATTTGCCGTAGAGGCACTGGGCGAGGTAGCCGGAGAGCGCGGTGAGGCGGTTGTCTTTGCGGAACTGCTCGATCTTTTTGCGGTCCACGGCGAGGGCGCGTTCCCAGAGCCACATGAGGTTGTTGGCGCTGACGGTGAGGACGTCGCAGATGTTCTTCGGGTCGTCCACGCGCGGCGCTTTCACGTCGAAACAAATCGGCCCGGCATACTTCGCGTCTTGGAGGACGACGAGGAGCGCGAGGTCTTTCAGCGGCTCGGTGTAGCCGAAAGGGAGGTCTTGGTCGTAGCGTTGGCCATCCTGCGCGTTGAGGTGGATGTGGAAGAGTTTCCCGGCTTCGAGGCACAGCTCGATGTCCCATGTGAAATCAAGGCCCGCGATGCGCGAGTGGGCGGTTTCGGGGTTGAGGCCGAAGAGCGGTTGGAGGTCTTTTTCGAGGCGGCTGATGAGGTAAAGAACCTCGCCGACGTTCGCCATATACATATTGGCGCGGGGCTCGTTTGGCTTGGGCTCGATGGCGAATTTGACTTTGTTGCCGTAAGTCTTCTTGGCGTAGGCACCCACTTTGTTAAAGCCTTCGACCAGACGCTTGAAGGCGTCACGTCCGTTCTTCGCGAGGACGAAGTCGAAGCCTTCGCGTCCGTTCCAGAAAACCATCGTCTTTGCGCCGAGGTCCACGGTCGTGTCCACGGCCTTGAGCGCGTTGGCGAGGCCGAGCTTGCGGACGGCGGGGTCGTTGCTGGTCATCGCGCCGTCTTTGAAGACCGGTGCGGAGAAGAACGAAGGCGTGTACATCGCGCACTTCAGCCCGCAGGCCTTGGCGATCTTGTTGGCCTTGGCTGCGTCGGCGGCGGGGATTTCTACGTCGTGGGCTTCGTAGTAGCTCATGCCGGCTTCCGCCAGCATGGGCAGACGCTCCAGCATGGGGATTGCGTCGCGAGTCGGCCCGCCAAACGGGTCATTGCCGGGGCCGATGTTCCATACGCCAGCGCCGAGTGTGGTGATGCCGACTTTTCCTTTGAGTTCGTAGCGAGTTGCCATGTGAGTGTTGTGTATTGGTGTGTGTTAAAAAATGAGGGCGGCGTTGTTATCCGACCTGCCTGTGAGGGCAAGCACTCAATGCGGGAAAACCTTCGCAGATTGCGCCTACTTCCCCGCCTTCACAGGCAGGGCCGCAATAATTTCTGCGGCGACTTTCTCCGCCTGTTTCGCGCAGCCCACTGGCTTAAAGTGAACGTCGCGCGGGTTCTGCCACGCGGCGAGATTCGGGAGACACAAGGCGTGCAGATCGTTGATGGGCACAGCCGCTGCGAGCATCACGCGCGCTGCGGCTTCGTTGTAGCGCACTTCGATACCGGGCACGCGACCGTTGGCCCCCTCGGGGACTGGCGTGGTGTTGGCGAAGATGAGCTTCGCGCCGGTCGCCTTCAGGCGTTCGACGAGCTTCGCGAGGTTCTTCTCATACTCCGCCAACTCGACCCACACGGGCTGGCCTGGTGTGAGTTTGCCGTCCTTGTATTGCTTCAAATCGTGGAGGCCCCAGTTGAAGTGAATCACGTCCCACTTCCCGCTCCCGAGCCACGCATCGAGCTTTGCCAGCCCGGTGATCGTTGCCTGCGCATTGCCCGCATTGCGATGCACGTTCGCTTTCCCTTTCAGCAATCCCCGCACGCCCGCCGTGTAGCCGATGGAAATGCTGTCGCCGATGATGAGCACGCGCGGCAGCCCCGACTCATCGACGACTGGTGCGAAAGCTGGGTCCACTTTCTTGTCTTGGGCGAAAGCGGACGTGGCGAGAAGGAGGGCGAGAAAAATGCGGCGGTTCATACGAGTGGCGCTACCAGACTCCTGCAGCGCAGGCAACCGTTACTCCATTACTCCAGCCGCACGTAGTTGGCGAGCCCGTGGATGCCGCCTTCGCGCCCGAAGCCGCTCTCTTTATACCCACCGAACGGCGAGGCGGGGTCGAACTTGTTGTAAGTATTCGCCCACACGACCCCGGCGCGCAGCTTCGCGATGGTCTTGAAAATCTTCGAACCCTTCTCCGTCCACACGCCTGCGCTGAGGCCGTAGGGCGTATTGTTCGCGCGCTCCACGGCTTCCTCCGGCGTGCGGAAAGTGAGGACGCTCAACACAGGCCCGAAGATTTCCTCCTGCGCGATGCGGTGGCTCGCCGTGACGCCCGTGATGACCGACGGCGGGAACCAAAAACCCTTCGCCGGCAGCGCACACGCGGGCTGCATCAGCTCGCCGCCCTCCGCCACACCGGCGTCCACGAGCGACCGGATTTTCTCAAGCTGCGCCCGGCTGTTGATCGCGCCGATGTCCGAGTTCTTATCGAGCGGGTCGCCCACGCGGAGGGTCGCGATGCGGTCGCGCAGGCGGCGCAGCACGGCGGAATAAATCCCCTCCTGCACAAACAGCCGCGATCCCGCGCAGCAGACGTGCCCTTGATTAAAGAAGATACCGTTCACCACGCCCTCCACGGCTTGGTCGATCGGTGCATCGTCAAACACGATGTGCGCCGCCTTCCCGCCCAGCTCCAGCGTCAGCTTCTTCGCCGTGCCCGCCGTCGCCTTCGCGATCCATTTCCCGACCTCCGTGCTGCCCGTGAATGCGATCTTATCCACCCCCGGATGCTCCACCAGCGCGCGGCCCGTATCCCCTGCCCCGCTCACGATATTCACCACGCCCTCGGGCAGCTCCGCCTCCTGCAAAATCCGCGCAAGGTGCATCGCCGTGATGCTCGTCGTCTCCGCAGGCTTCAGCACCACCGTATTCCCACAAGCCAGCGCCGGAGCCAGCTTCCACGCCGCCATCAACAGCGGGAAATTCCACGGGATAATCTGCCCGCACACCCCCACCGCCCGCGCCGTGCGACCGGGGAACGCATACTGCAACTTGTCCGCCCACCCCGCGTAGTAAAAGAAGTTCGCCGCCGCCTGCGGCAGGTCAAAATCGCGCGACTCCTTGATCGGCTTCCCGCCATCCAGCGTCTCCAGCACCGCCAACTCCCGCGCCCGCTCCTGGATGATGCGAGCGATGCGAAAAAGATACTTCCCCCGCTCTGCCCCCGACATCTTCCCCCACGGCCCCGCCAGCGCCTTGCGCGCCGCCGCCACCGCCGCATCCACATCCTTCGCGCTGCCGTGGGCGATGGTCGCCAGCATCTTCTCGTTCGCCGGATTGATGCTCGGAAAATACACCCCGCTCTCCGGCGCGCGGAACTTCCCGCCGATGAACAGCTCATACTGCGCATCCGGCTTCACCACCACGGATTCCGGCGCAGGCGCATACTCCCACTTCCCGCCGAAATTCAGCGTCCGCCGTGCTTTCGGGACGACAGGCGGATGGCTTTCAGCGACAACGGCGAGGGCTTTGGTTCGGCGAGCAGTAGTGCGAGGCATGGGCGGACCATGCGCACTCCCCAGCCGCGACGCAAGCCCGCGAGCGCCCACGCCCGCACTTCGCCAAACATTGCGCTCCCCCAAAAAACCACCTACACCCACCCCCATGACCACCGCCACACCGCCGCGCCGCAACTGGCACCTCCAACGCTGGCTCCTCCTCCTCGCCGCCGGATTCCTCGCATACGCCGGGTGGACCCAATACGCCTTCCGCGCTGCGCTCAAGGAGGCAGAGGCCCTAGGGTTGACTGTGCTTTATACAGACCCGGTCAACGAGATTAGAAAGAACTGGAGGACGGCGCTCAAAAAAGAGACCTGGCTGGATGGCGTGACCTGGGTGCCAATCCCAACGAGCGAGCAGTTCGAGCACCAGAGTAGCGTCATCCATCGCCTAAATCCAAAGGCCATTCGAATCATTGAAAGCAACCCTTGGCGCGACCTCTCGGCAGTCAAAGCTCTCACTCGATTGGAACAGCTCGACATATGGGGAGGAACCAACCTGATCAATGTGGATGCGCTAAAGAACTTATCTAGGTTGAAAGAGATCAATTTCTCCGAGTGCGAGGCGCTGACGAATGTGGACGCCCTCAAGCACCTTCCTGCTCTGGAACACGTCTGGCTCAGACGCTGCACGGGGCTCACGAATATGGATGGGCTCAAGAATCTCTCGGCGTTACAAGTGATAGAGCTCCTCGGCTGCACGGCGCTGAAGAACATTGACGCTCTCAAGAACCTCTCCGCCCTGCAAAAGCTCAATCTCACCGGCTGCACAGGGCTGACCAACGTGGACGCGCTGAAGAACCTCGCCGCTCTGCATCAGGTCCAGCTCACCGGCTGCACGGGGATCACGAATGTGAATGCCCTCAAGAACCTCTCCGCTCTGCAAGTTCTCGATCTCACCGACTGCACGAGGCTCACGAATGTGGATGCCCTCAAGAACCTCTCCGCTCTGCAATGGGTGATCCTCAACGGATGCACAGGGCTGACGAATGTGGACGCGCTCAAAAACCTCCCCGCGCTGCGAGAAGTCACCCTTAAAGGCTGCACTGGGCTCACGCCGGAAAGCGTCGCATCGCTGAAGGCCGCCCTCCCGAACACGCAAATCTCCGACCCATAGCCATGCACGATTGTGTGGAGGGCCGAAGGTCCGCAAATGTAATAGCCCAGGGTCAGCGAGGGACGAGCGCAGCCCTGGGTCATGCCGCAGCGATGGGCCAAGCCCTGTAAGGGCGCAATCGAACTGAACGCACGCGGCTATTTCGCCCTTGCAGGGCTGCATCGTTCTCCCGGTGGAACCCAGGGCTGCACTCCTTCGTCGCTGACCCTGAGCTATCACATTGCCAGGCCTTCGGCCTTCAACACAAAGTCGATTGGGGTAGGGACGGGGATATTACTCCCCGCCCCTCCCTCCGAACCGGACGGGCGGTTTTCCCGCATCCGGCTCTCCAGTCAGTAGTTTACCCCTGCCGGGGGCTCGTCGTGTTGCTTTTTCCAGGCTGCGCTTAGGCAATA
>CAMDQC010000208.1 GCA_945905735.1 Prosthecobacter debontii
TCTCCGAAGATCGCCTCCGGCGTGTGCCCGTGCACCGCTATCAGTTCATCCAATGCTTTGTTCGTTTTCTCTTCTTCTTTGCTTTTTGGTTTTCTCACTCGTTTGTGTCCTCTCTTTTGCCTGGCCACACAAACTTTCTGATAGGTCCACCCAAACAATTCCATTTTTAATCGGACCGCCGCTCCGGTGACTCAGCCGGACTCTCCGGCTGGGATGGGGGAGACTCGGGTAGCCCAGCCGGACTCTCCGGCTGGGATGAGGGAGACTCCGGTGGCTCAGCCGGACTGTCGGGCTGGGATGAGGGAGACTCGGGTGACTCAGCCCGACTCTCGGGCTGGACGTGGGGAGCGCCTTTTGAACGCATTCACTTTCGCGAATTTCCGCGCCTTTCCCGGGCACCCATTGCGGCATTCCCGCTTCAGCCCATGACGCCACCAGACTGGGACGCATCATCATGGGACAGCGGATTTTGGGACACCCCGTCCGCGCCACCAGTGTTCATCCCCCTTTCACAAACCAAAAAACCAATAAACCGAAAAACCATGGCCAGCAACGCAACACCAGAAGACGACGACGTAGTCATCGCCCTAGCCGAAGACCTCGCCGACGGATGCCTAATTCACGAATTGACAATCGGCATCAAACAAAACACCGAAGCCACCATCCGCGCCGCAATCGCCGGCACCACTGCAGCAAAGCTCGCACTCGGAGCCGCGCGCAAGGCACTCACAAAAGCGGGAGGTTTCTACGACATCATCGAGCAAAAGGACGTGGAGGGGCTCGCGGTCATCCGCAACTGCCGACTCCGCCTCGTGAAGCTCCTCGGCACATCGTACAACGACGAATGGGGCCAAGCGGGTTTCCCAAGTCTTTCTACCGCCGTCCCCAATACCCGCGACGCGCGCTTCACCCTGCTCGGCGCGCTGAAAGCCTACTTCACCGCCAACCCATCCGCCGAGAGCGTGGACATGGAGGCGACCGCCGCCATTTGCACCACTGCGCACGCCGCAATCAGCACCGCGCGCAACAGCGTAAATACCGGCGAGCAGGCGGTGACGGACGCGAAAGCTGCCGAGGCCGCTGCGATGAAAACGCTGCGCAAACGCGTGCGCGGGCTCATCGATGAACTCGGCCAACTGCTCGCCGACGACGATTCGCGCTACGAAGCATTTGGCCTGAACATCCCCGCGCAACCGAGCGCGCCGGAGGGCATCGCCTCGCTCACCGCCGTGGCGCAGGGCGGAGGAAAATTCCACGGCTCGTGGCCATACGCCACCCGCATGACGGGCACGCGCATCATGGGCAAACACATCGGAGTGGACGACGAGCCGCATTCGCTGGGCACCGCCGAGGGTCTGGAAAAGACGTTCACCGGACTCGCCCCCGGCCAGTGGGAGCTCAGCGCCATCTCCTACAACGAAGGCGGCGGCGGCCCCGCGAGCCCCACGATTACGATCAACATCACATAACCACAACCACCGCCCGCGCGGCAAAAAGCCATGCCATTCGATCCTGCCAAACCCTCCAACGGCTCGCCCAATTCCTCAGCGGAAATGCGCGCGCAACTCACTGCGCTCAAAGCAGACATCGACGCAATCCCGGCGGGACCGGCCGGACCTCCGGGGCCGGAGGGGCCGGCGTTTTCTAATATCCAAATCGGCTCGGTGATCACGGGGATGGCGGGGACGGGTGCGGCGGTTTCGGTGACTGTGAACGGGAGCATTGTGGAGCTTTCGTTCACGATCCCGGCGGGAGACACGGGGCCGATGGGGGAGGTGTCGAGCGCGATGCTGGCGACCGAGATCGCGGGGACGGCGCGGAATCCGAATACGGTGTCCGATTTGGTGCTCTTGCCGAGCGACCCGCCGACGCACGCGGATTTGGCGGCGGTGATTGCGAAGGTGAATGAGCTGATTACGGCGCTGCGGCGGTAGGCGTGACGTTAGTTGAGCGTTGAGAGTTGAGGGTTGAGAGACTGTGCGGTGACGCAGTTACTTCGTGTTCTCAGCCGGATTACGCTCCCACTGGCTGGTGTCTTTCACACCAGAGGGTCGTGCTGCTTCACAGCGCACGAGCGGCGCCCTCAATCGGAAACTCTTCTTCGCAAAGGGGCCGGTTGCGGCACGTCAGGGTTTTGCTTGGGGAGCCTGAGTCGCGGGTGGGCGGTTCGCGGTGCCCTTTGTCCCGCTGCGACCGTCGCCGAGTTCGGCGCGCATTGTTGCGGCAAACTGGGTGAGCTTGGCGACGACTTCGGGGTTCTCCGCAGACACATCGCGGCTCTCGCCGATGTCGCTCGTGAGGTCGAAGAGTTGCGCCGTTTCGATCTTCGCTTGCTGGTAGCTCGCGGGGATTCCGTCTTTCGCTTTGGGCGCGTCGCCGAGGGTGCGGTAGGTGCCGGGGAGCATGAGTTTCCACCGCCCGTCGGTGACACTCTCCAGCACGTTTGGCCCGTACCACGTTGCGTAGAGCCGCTCGCCGGTGGCGACTCCGGTGAGGTCTTCCGTGCGGTTGCGCCCGTCAATTTTCAAGCTGGGCAATGTCGCGCCGGTGAGCGCGGCGAGCGTGGGGAGGATGTCGATCGTCATGGCCATCTGCGCGCTATCGCTGGCGGCGAGGATGCGGCCCGGCCAGCGCATGATGCACGGGACTCGGGTGCCGCCTTCCCAGCTTGTCCCCTTCCCTTCCCGCAGCGGGGTGGCGACGCCGGAGTGCTCGCCGTAGCTCAGCCACGGGCCGTTATCGCTGGTGAAAATGACGAGCGTCTTTTCATCGAGCCCGTTCTTTTTCAGCGCAGCGAGGACTTCGCCTACGGACCAATCGATCTCCTGAATGACATCGCCATACAGCCCCGCGCCGGACTTGCCCGCGAACTTGTCGCTCACATACAGCGGGACGTGCGGCATGTTGTGCGCGAGGTAGAAAAAGAACGGGCGCTCGCGGTTGCGCTCGATAAATGCGACGGCCCGCTCCGTGTAGCGCGTGGTGAGCTGGCGCTGGTCGTCGGGCGTCACTTCGTCGTCCACGATCTGCGAGCCTTCATAAAGCGGGAGCTTCGGGTAAACGCCGGGCTTTGCCTCCGGGTGGTGCGGCCACATATCGTTCGAGTAGGGCAGGCCGAGCCATTCATCGAACCCTTGGTCCACCGGCAGCCAGCCGGGGCGGTCGCCGAGGTGCCACTTCCCCGCCATGCCCGTCGCGTAGCCGTTCGTTTTGAGCATCTCGGCGATGGTCGTTTCGGCGGGATTGAGCCCCACTTTCGAGCCCGGCGAGAGCGCGCCGTTGATGCCGACGCGCGTGTGGTAGCAGCCCGTCAATAACGCCGCACGCGAGGCCGAGCAGACGGCGGAAGAGACGTGGAAGTTCGTGAAGCGCCGCCCTTCCGCCGCCATGCGATCGAGGTTCGGCGTGGTGTAGCGTTTCTGCCCGAAGCAGCCGACATCGCCATAGCCGAGGTCGTCGCAGAAAATGATAACGACGTTCGGTTTCTCCGCACGAAGAGTCGCGGTGAGTAGGATGACGGCGGCAAGAGTTCGGAGAGCGTTCAGCATGGTTCTAAAAACAGACGCCATCTCCCAATGTCAACAGGCTACCGCCCGGCGGCGCGGATGAGCTGGGCCACGCGCTGGGTCTTTTCCGCGTAGGCAATTTCCCAATCGGCGGGGAGACGGGCGCTCCAGTTTTCGGCGGTGACACTGCCGGGGACGTTGAAGCGGTCGGCTGTGCCGAGGACATCGGTGATCATCGCGATGGCGATGGCAGAGTTGCTGCGGAGGAGGCCCGCGAGGAGGGGCTCGTGGACTTCGTCAAAGGCGAGGATGTGTGGGACTTCGACGCCCGCCCAATCCGCAAAAGCGCGGACTTCTCGCCAAGCGCGCTCATTTTCCCCAGCGAGGCGCTCGGGCTCGGCGAGGGCGGCGCGGATGGTGTTCATCCAGCCCTCCCACATGACGCGGAGCGGGTCGTGGTCGTGCGTGGCGTAGGTGGCGATGGTGCAGCGCGGGTAGTCGTGGCCGGGGGTGAGCGGGCCGTCGCCTTCTTTCTCCCACTGCGGGACTTTGAAGCCGGGAATGTCGAGGCTGAGGAGGCTGGGCCGGACGTATTCCGGGACGGTGCCGAGGTCTTCGCCGACGAGTGCGCCGGGGCCGACTTCGGCTTGGAGGACGCGGAGGAACTCTTCGCCTTGCGCGCGATTCTGCGCGCGGTGCTCGGCGGTGTCGTCGTCGTGCTGGTGAAAATGCGGCAGCTCTCCGCCCGTGCGGACGCGGGCTTCGTCGTGGGTGAGCGGGGCAAATTCGGCGTTGCGCTGAGGCCGCCACGGGAAGCCGTAGATGCGGTAAAAGCCGAGGACGTGATCTATGCGGAAGGTGTGAAATGCGTCGCGGACTTTGCGCACGCGCTGCCTCCACCACGCGAAGCCGTCTGCGCGATGCGCGGGCCATGCGTAGAGCGGGACTCCCCAGTTTTGCCCCCAGCGGCGGCAGAACTCGTCGCCCATGAATGCAGGCTCCGGCGGGGCTCCACCGCTCCATTTCAGATCGAAAAGCGCGGGCGCTGCCCACACGTCGGCGGAGCTGTAGTTGACGCCAAACGGGATGTCGCCCATGAGCGCGACGCCGCGTTGTTGGGCGTAGGCTTTCACCGCGCGCCATTGCTCGAATGCCTGCCACTGGACGTAGCAGAAGAAGCGAAGCTCTTGGTCAATCGCCCCACGATGTCCGGGCCGAAGGGCTTCCAGCCAGCGTTCGGCGGCGGCGAAGGTGCGGACTTCCTCCGGCCAAGTGTCCCACGCCTCGGTCCCGTGGCGGGCCATGAGGACGCGGAAAAGGGAGTATCCTTCCAGCCAGCTCAGCTCTTCTTTTGCAAATGCGGCGAAGGCTTTCGCGCGCTCGTCGTTGCGCTCCCACGAGTGGGCGGAGAAGTTCGCAAAGGCGCGGCGGTGGAGGTCGTGGTGGAGGCGTTTGACGGCGGCCCATTCCACGGAGCCGAGCGAGACGTTGTGCTGCTCGGCGATGGCGGCGATCTCGCCGGGCTGGAGGTCGAGGATGGCGTGCGGGTCGAGCGTGGTGGGCTCAATGGCGACGGAGCTGATGGCGTTATACGGGCTGTTGTCGCCGCCGGTTTCGTTCACAGGGAGGAGCTGGACGAGGCGGAAGCCGTGAGCCGCCGACCAATCAATAAACCGCCGCAGTGCTGCGAGGTCGCCGCAGCCAAAATCCGACGAGCCGCGCAGTGCGAAAAGCGGGACGAGGACGCCCGCGCATTTTTCCGTGAGCGAGAGCATCGCGAGCTAAGCGCGCTTGAGCGGTGGGACGAGGACGCAGGCCATGCCGGCGGCGGCTGCTGCTTGTGCGCCGGTCGCCGTGTCTTCAAAGACGAGGCACTTTTCCGCCGCGACGTTGAGCCGGCGTGCGGCTTCGAGAAACGGATCGGGGTGCGGTTTTCCCCGGCTGTAATCCTCGCTGCACACGATGGCGTCAAAGAGGTGCGCGATGCCGAGCGCGCGCAGCGTATTCATGACGATGCGATGGTGCCCGCCGCTGGCGACGGCGAGGGGCTTCTTGCCGTGGTAATCCCGCGCGAGTGCGACGACCGGCTCGATGGCGGCGATGTGAATGCTCATTTCGAGGAAGAGCCCCTCTTTATGCGCGACGGTTTCTTCCACCGGGAGGTTGTAGCCGTGGCGCTCGTTCAGAATCTCTACGATGCGCGAAGTCGGCACGCCGCCCAGTTCGTAAAACATTGCCTCGGGGAAATCTTCCGCCGCCTTGCCCAGCGCCGTCTGCCACGCCTTGAAGTGCGTGGGCATCGTGTCGGCGAGTGTGCCGTCGCAGTCGAAGATAAATGCGTCAAAGTCTCCAGCCGGTAATTCCAAGGGGAATGCGTATGGATTGGTTTCTTGCATGAAAGCGCGGGAAGATGGCGACCCCTCCGTAAAAGGCGAGCGGGAAAACCCAGAATCCGCACAGCACCGCAACAAGGAGGCCTTCGCCCTTCCAAAATACCCCCTCTGCGCATCCTCCCCTGCCCCTGTGCAAAAGCGAACGCGCCCCATGCGAGCGAGGGCTCGGCCATGTGCAAGCCACCCTTGGCCTCATGCTGCGCCCCCATTACCCCGTGCGAGCCGAGCCTTCGGCGCGTGCAAGCTACAGGTTGGCGCGTGTCAGCCACCCCTTACCCCGTGCGAGGCGACCCTTACCCCTGTGTAAATCGCCAGTTACCCCGTGCGAGGTCACCATTACCCCGTGCAAATCGCCCCGTGGGCGTGTGTCAGCAAGGGTTTGGGTGCGTGCGAGATGACCATTGGAGCGTGTCAGATTTCCATTGAGGTGTGTCCTTTGACACTTATGCGCAGATATTTACGTCGAACCGTCGGCGCCATCACTGATCCCCCGACGTCAGGACTCACCGGGAACAATTTATTTCACCTTTCTGAATTCCAGCGCAAACGCCTTCGGAATCGGAACCGCATCATAAGCGCATACATGGCTCCATCGTCCGCACAGCATCGAAAGGAGAGTCGCTCGATCTTTCTGGTCAATGCGACAGCCGAAATAAATGGCATCAATTTCCTCGGGGTAAAATTCAGTATCGGCAAATCTTGGCGGTTCGTCTGGACGCCTCTCCGTGATTACTCGCCACTCCTTCTCGTATGCCCAGCCGATGTGCTTGGTGAGAGCCAGAGCCTTAAAGTCGGGGACATCTATCGCGCGCAAGCCGCACGCCGTATCAATCCACTGCTCTTTTGTGACCCAGGTCGGAATCGTTTCCGAATAGCGAACAGGTTCAGCGGCGCAAAGCGGCGTATCCAATGGCTCTATGGCTCGGAGCCGAAGAACCACGCCGCGATGATGGTTTGAATAGTGCGACCACATCAAAATGCTGTCGTGGTGTTCTGATACACAAAGCAGGCGAAACTCTTCAGCTTCTCGCCGCCAACGCTCGGCATCTAAAGCCAGAAGTTTTTCAAAATTGGAAACCACACTGGCTAATAAGTCACCATTTTCGGCGCGAAAGCGGTGTCGAGGCAACTTCTTCATCTCGT
>CAMDQC010000209.1 GCA_945905735.1 Prosthecobacter debontii
AGGCTTCGGCTCGCTGTCGGCGGCAGGAATGCCGCCGCTCCTTTACGCGCCGATTTTCCCCATCACTAGGTCGGCGATGCGGTCGGCTTGTTTGTTGATTTGGGCGGCGTCGCGGCCTTCGATGAGGAGGCGGATTTTTGGCTCGGTGCCGCTGTAGCGGAGGAGGACGCGGCCTGCTTCGCCGAGTTCGCGCTCGGTTTCTTGGATGAGTTTTACCACGTCGGGCATCGTCTCTAGGGCGGGCTTTTCGCGGACGAGCATGTTGCGCTGGGCTTGGGGGTATTTTTTGAGGCAACGCTTGAGTTCGCTGAGGGGGCGGCCTGTTTCGGCCATGATACGGAGGATTTGGAGGGCGCTGACGATGCCGTCGCCGGTGGTGGAGTAGTCGCGGAAGATCATGTGCCCGCTTTGTTCGCCGCCGATGTTCAGGTTTTGCGCGAGCATGGCTTCGAGGACGTAGCGGTCGCCGACTTTGGTGCGGAGGACGCGCCCGTGGTTGTCGCGCAGGGTTTCGTCGAGGCCGAAGTTGCTCATTACGGTGGCGACGAGGGTGTTCTTTGCCAGCTCGCCTCGGCGGATGGCGTCGAGGGCGGCGATGGCGAGGATTTCGTCGCCGTCCACGATGTCGCCATTTTCATCGCAGAGGATGACGCGGTCGGCGTCGCCGTCGTGGGAGATGCCGACGTTTGCGCCGCACGCTTTGACCATTCGCGAAATGGCGTCGGGGTAAGTGCTGCCGCAGTCGGCGTTAATGTTGCGTCCGCTCGGCTGGTTGCCGGTGACGGTGATGGTCGCGCCGAGTTCGCTGAGAATCCACGGGGTGCTCTTGTAGGCAGCGCCGTTTGCGGCATCCACGGCGATGTGTATTCCTTCGAGGGTGAGGTGCTTGGGGAAGCTTGATTTGGCTTGCTCGACGTAGCGTCCGAGGGCGTCGTCGATGCGCTTGGCTTGGCCGATTTTATCCTCCACAGGGCGGATGCTTTCGATTTCGCCGGAGAGAACGAGGTGCTCGATGCGGTGCTCAATGGCGTCGTCGAGTTTGTAGCCGTCGTTGCGGAAAAACTTGATGCCGTTATCCGCGTAATGGTTGTGCGAGGCGCTGAGGACGATGCCGGCATCCGCTCGCAGCGAGCGCGTGATGTAGGCGACGCCGGGCGTGGGAATCGGCCCGAGCAAAAAGACATCCACGCCCATGGACATGATGCCCGCCGCGAGGGCGTTCTCCAGCATGTAGCCGGAAAGGCGCGTGTCCTTGCCGATGACGATGACGGGCCGCCGGTCCGTGCGCCGTGTGCTGATGCCGGATTCGGCGAATACGTGTGCCGCCGCGCGCCCGAGCTTGAGAGCGGTCTCGGCGGTGACGGGTTCGAGGTTTGCGACGCCACGGATGCCATCCGTGCCGAACATCGTCCGCTGTTTATTTTCCATAAGCTCCGGCACCGGATTTCACGTTCGCGTCCCCTTTAGGCTGCGAAGTCGTTGGGTCGCTGAGCTGGCTTTTTTTGATGACCGCCCACAGCAGCGTCGCCAACAGCAGGGACGCTATCTTGGCCGCTAGATTGTTTGTGAAGATTTGTTTGAACACCGGTCGCCAGCAAAAGCTCCGCGAGCCGTTTGCGCAAGCTCTCCGGCGTAAAATCGCGCTCCAGCTTCCCTCCTTGGCATATCGAAATGAGGCCCGTTTCTTCGCTGACGATGAGCACGGCAGCGTCGCCTTCTTCGCTGATGCCGATGGCGGCGCGGTGGCGCAGGCCGAGGTTGCGGTCGAGGTCTTGCCGCTGGCTCACGGGGAAGATGCAGGCGGCGGATGCGATGCGGTCATTGCGGATGACTACGCCGCCGTCGTGCAGCGGGGTCTTGGGGTGGAAAATGGTGACGAGCAGCTCGGTGGAGAGCTTGCAATCAATCTCCACGCCGCTCTCCGTATGCACGCCGAGGTCGGTGCCGCGCTCGACGGCGATGAGCGCGCCGAGGTGCTTGCTGGACAGCTCTACAAGCGTGCTGGCGAGAATCTCCACCGTCTCCAAGCTCTGCTCTTGCACGGCGAAAAGCCGATGACTCCCGAGTTGCGCGAGCAGTCGCCGCAGCTCTGGCTGAAAGATGACGACGAGCGCGATGATGACGACTGCCGAGAGGCTGCGAATGAGCCAGCCGATGACGGCGAGCCCGAAGATTTGCGAGAGCAACGAGAGCCCCAGCACGAGCGTCGCGAGGCCCGTGAGCACACGCGCGCCGCGTGTCCCACGGATACCGAGGTAGGCGTAGTAGATGCCCACGCTCATCACGAGAATCTCCAGCCCGTCCGTCCACGTCTTCGGGATGAATTGTTCGAGCGCGGCGGGGATCATCCTAGAATCGCCTCGGTCATCCGAAGCGCCTCCACGTTTGCCTTCACCTCATGCACGCGAAAAATCCGTGCGCCGTGCTCCCGCCCGTAGCTCGTGAGCGCGACCGTCGGCCACTCACGATCCTCCATGCGCGCGGAGCCCAACACTTTGCCGATGAAGCTCTTGCGCGATACGCCGAGCATGAGCGGGCGGGACATCCCCACGCCGATCCCCGGCAAGCGGCGGAGCAACTCTAGATTGTGCTCCACCGTCTTTCCGAAGCCAATTCCTGGATCAAAAACGAGTCTCGCTGCGGGCACGCCGCTCCTTACTGCGCGGGCCATGATCTGGCAAAAGAAATCATCCACTTCCGCCACCACATTTGCATAAACCGGGGCTACTTGCATCGTCTGCGGGTTTCCGAGCATGTGCATGGCGACGACGCCGGCCCCCGTTTCGGCGGCGACTTCCAGCATCACAGGATCGCGCAGTCCGCCGACATCGTTGATGATTGCCGCCCCAGCCGCACAGGCTTCGCGGGCGACGGCGGGTTTCATCGTATCCACAGAAATGACTGCTTTTCCCGCCAACGCCGCGATGATGGGGAGCACGCGCCGCAGCTCCTCCGCCTCACTCACCGGCGTCGCGCCGGGGCGGGTGCTTTCGCCGCCGATGTCTATGATCTCCGCGCCCTCAGCGAGCATCTGTTCGGCATGGGCGACTGCCGCCGCGACGTCCAACCAACTCCCGCCGTCGCTGAACGAATCCGGCGTCACATTCAGAATGCCCATGACGGCTCCGCGTCGGGTGAAATCGAACGTGCGACCGCGAGTTTCCCAGATCATCTCATTCGCTCCCGAAGCAGTAAACGCTGCCGTCTTGCGCGCCGATGACGATGAGCCCTTGCGCCACGGCGGGGCTGCTGGGGATGTCGCTGCCGACTTCGTAGCGCCAGCGCTCTTTGCCGGTGGCGCTTTCCACGCAGTAAAGGCGTCCGTCCATGCTGCCGAAGACGACGGCTCCGTCCTTGCACAGCACAGGCGAGCTATCCACGTCGCCGCGTGTGGCGAAGGTCCAGCGGGCTTCGCCGGTCTTGCGGTCGAGGCAGTGGAGGCGCTTGTCGCGCCCACCGATGAGGACGATCTCTTCGCTGATGGCGGGTGAGGAAAAGTAGGAAAAACTGCGGTCGCGATACGTCCATGCGGCGGTGCCAGTCTGTGCGTCGAAGGCGTACACCTTCCGCGAGTCGCTGCCAAAATAGACCATGTCGCCGAGTGCGGCGGCGCTGCCGGGGACGTAGGCTTCGGCGTCGAGCTTGCGGAGTTCTTTGCGCTCCTTCAGCGAGACGACGTGCATCTGCGCGTCGCAGCCGCCGAAGAGCGCGAGGCCAGCGGGCGTGACGGCGGGCGTGCTGTTGATGAAGTTCTCCGTCTCAACTTTCCACAGCTCTTTGCCGGTCGCTGTATCTACGGCGTAAAAATTGAAGTCGTAGCTCCCGACGAGGATCCATTTTTTGTCGGAAGCGGGGTCCTTTGCCCAACTGGCGCTGGCGAGAATCTTGTCCCCCGTCTCGAAGGCCCACCGCTGTTTCCCATCGGCCACATCGAGCGCGTAGAGGCGTCCATCCGCCGCGCCGACGTAGCAGACGCCGTCGAGGATCAGCGGGACTGCTTCGATCATGCTCTCAGTTTTTTTGCTCCAGAGTTCTTTGCCGTCGCTCAGGCCAAGGCAGTGGATGATGCCTTCGTTGTCCCCAAAAAAGACGCGGTCGCCCGCGATGGCTGCGCCGCCGACAACGGGCTTGGTCGCTTTGAAAGTCCACTTCAGTTTCGGCTTCGCGGGCGCGGCGCTCTCGGAACGTCCGTGGAGCGTGGGGCTGCCTCGGTGCATCGGCCAATCGTCGGCAAATGCTGTGGCGGCGAGGGCGAGGACGGTGATGAGCGTTTTCACAATGCGGATTCGTAGAGCCGCGCGAAGTCCGCGGCGGCGATGGTTCGTGGGTTAAAAGAAGCGGTCCACTGGCGAGCGGCTTCCTCGGCGAGAGCGGGGATGTTTTCTAAAGTGACGCCAAACGTGCGGAGCGGCTGCGCCAGCCCGGAGAGCGCGAGGATGCGCTCGATAGTCGAGGCAAGTTCCTCCGCGTCCGGGTGGAAGTCGTTGTAGATGCCGGGGAGCTGCGCATTAAACCGGACGACCCACGGCAGGACGATGCCGACGGCTTGGCCGTGGACGACGCCGTGGTGAGCGGTGAGCGGGTTCGCCATGCTGTGCGCCGCGCCGAGCATGGAATACTCGATGGCCAGCCCCGCATACGCCGCGCCGAGCTGCATCCGCCCACGCGCTGCGAGGTCGGTAGGGTCGGCGAGGACTTGCGGGAGCGCGGTGGAGCAAAGCCGGAATGCCTCGCGCGAAAAGAGCGTGCTGAGCGCCGTGCGCTTGCGGGTAACGGCGGTCTCGACGGCGTGCGCCAGCGCATCAATGCCCGTGCAAGCCGTGACACGCAGCGGCTGGCTGAGCGTGAGCACGGGGTCGAGGATGGCGATGCGAGCGGCGGCTTTCGGGTCGAGGCACGCCATCTTTTGGTGCGTCGTTTCATCGGCGATGAGCGCCGCACTTTGGCACTCGCTGCCGGTGCCCGCCGTCGTCGGGATGGCGACGAGCGGGAGCATCGGCTTCGTCGCTTTCCCCACGCCCCAATAGTCGCGCATCTCGCCGCCGTTCGTGAGGATGAAATTCGCGCCTTTCGCTGTATCCATGCTGCTCCCACCGCCAATCCCGATGAGGATGTCCGCCCCACGCGCAGCCTCCACGCACCGGGCGACGTCGCCCGTCGTCGGGTTCTCCCCCACCCCGTCGAACACCGCCACCGAGAGCCCCGCCGCGCGCAGGAAATCGCACGCTTTCCCCGCGTGGCCCGCTGCGACGATGCCGGAATCCGTGACGACGAGCGCCCGCTGGCCGAGACCCGCCGCGAGTTCGCCGACGCGCGCCAACGCTCCCGCACCCACGATGAGGCGTGTGCGGAGTTGCCAATCGAAGGCGGATAAATCGTGTGGGCTAGTATTTTGCATTGGGATGATTCCAAGCTGGAAGTGCGCGGAATCCTTAGCGGTGACAACTAGGAAATAACTCAGCTCGTCCACTCGGGTGTGACCGCTCCTTGTCGCTGTCGCGACTTCGATCCATTCCACTTTTAATCACACCCCGCCACACGGGTGAACATCGAAACTATCGGTTCCCCTCGCCCCTATTTGCTCTTCAGTAACTCCGCCATCGCTTTGCCCATCGCTTCCCCTGCGTCCATGTAAACTTCCGCTTTGCCGCCGTAGTGGCCGTTGCCGCTGCCGCCTTGCGCCATGGGATGCGTGTAGATGGTCGCGACGTTGCCTTTGAACTCTGGGTATTTGCCGGTGGTGCCGTCCACGGCTAGCTGGGCGTTGAGAATCTCGCCGCCATTTCCGTCGCCGCCTTTTACGGATTCACCCATCGTCGCGAGCACGAACTTCGCGTTGGGCGCGTTGAACTCCTTGCGCACGGTCTTGATGAAATGCACGAGGTTCTTTTCGTAGCGCGCGGCGTGTCCGGGGTTGCCGGCGTCCTTCTCGCCCTGCCAGAAAAAGAATCCTGCCACTTCGTATTTCGTCGCGCCGGGGTAGTGCTTGTCGAACTCGGTGAGCACGGTCTTGGCGTAGCTGATGTCGTCGTCCCACTGCTTTCCGGCATACCAGTCGATCGGCTTGCCCGCTTTATCCACCCACGGCGCGGGTTCCGTTTTCAGGCCCTTGGCAGGGTCGATTTCCCACGAATCGGGCTTATCCTTGTAGCCGGCATAGACCATCTTTTTGTCCTTCACGGTGAACTCATATCGCTCGCTGCCGGGCGGCAGAAGGTCCCAGCCGAGGCTGCGGTTGCCGATGCAGCTTTTCAAAATGAGCACCGGTGCCTCGACGGCGTTGCCGACGGGTTCCGCGATGCCAAACTCCGGTCCGATGGTCTTGGTGGTTTTGACGGTCATCCACTCGTTGTTGAACCGCTGCATCCCGCCGCCGCGACCGGACATCACGCGGGCAAATCGCACATCCTTGCGCTCGGCCCAAGCCCCCGCTTCGTCCACGAGGTAAGGATACTTCTTCTT
>CAMDQC010000210.1 GCA_945905735.1 Prosthecobacter debontii
CTGCTCCGCAGTTGTCTCCGGCTTCTCCAGTTTTCATGTCTTTCTGTGGTCAGGTCTTTCACCTTCTTTCTTTGGTTATGTGCAGGCGCACTGGCTTGGGCGTCTCGCCCATGAGTGTGGCTCCTTCATGGGCGAGACGCCCAAGCCACGGGTATTATTCCACTTTTAATCATACCCCTCGCCGCACCGCACTAGCGCCGTCTGACAATTTTCCTTTCTCTCCCCTGCTCCGCTGCGGCATGGTGGCAGGCCGCGGTCGGCGCGTGTTTAGCGGCGATGGGGTTTTATTTTCTATGCTGACTATCCGTGATTTGAAGGTTTCCGCTGGTGGCCGTATGCTCTTTGAGGGCGCGGACATGCAGATCAATTATTCCGAGCGTGTGGCTCTCGTCGGGCCGAATGGCGCTGGAAAGTCCACGCTGTTTGGGATCATCTTGCGCAAGGATGAGCCGGACTCGGGGACGATGGAGCGCGATGTTTGGACCACGGTGGGCTTCTTGCCGCAAGAGGCTGAAGCGATCGGCGATGAGTCGGTGATGGACGTGGCGACGGGCCGAGTATCGGAACTTCCAGCGCTGGAGAAAAAATTGCACGAACTGGAAGCCAAGGGAGCCGTGGACTCCGCAGAATACATGGAGGCGCACGCGAAGCATGAGGCGCTGAGCAATCCGCAAATTGAGGCCAAGGCGAAGAAGATTTTGCACGGGCTGGGGTACCGCGGCTTGGATTTCGATCGCCCGGCGAGGGAGCTGAGCGGAGGGTGGATCATGCGGGCGCATCTTGCGCGCTTGCTGGTGATGGAGCCGGATTTGTTGTTGCTGGATGAGCCGACGAACCACTTGGATTTGTTGTCGTTGTTGTGGCTTCAGCAATACTTGAAGACGTATGCGGGAGCAGTGCTTTTGATTTCACACGACCGGCAGTTTATGGATGAGGTGGTGGAGAAGGTGTACGACATCGCGGAGAAGCGATTGCACGAATACACGGGTAATTATACGGCGTATCTCCAACAGCGGGAGGAGCGATTCGAGCAGCAGAATGCGCAATTTAAGAACCAGCAAAAGGAGATTGCCGCGTTGCAAGAGTTCGTGGACCGCTTCCGGCAGGTGGCATCGAAGGCGTCGCAGGCGATGAGCAAGCTGAAGCAGATCGAGCGGATGGAGAAAATCGAGAAGCCGCTCCCGCCGAGGAAGGCGTTTCGCTTCCAGATTCCCCAGCCGCCGCGCATCGGGCAGCGGGCGATCTCGCTGGAGAAAATCTACATGGCTTACGGCGAGCACGTCGTTTACCGGAACCTCGAACTCACCGTGGAGCGCGGCGAGCGCACCGTGCTCGTGGGGCCGAATGGCGCGGGAAAATCAACACTGCTCAAGATTCTCGCAGGCGTCGTAGAGTTTCAAAAAGGCACCCGCTCGGAAGGACTGAACGCAAAGATCGGATACTTCAGCCAGCACCGCGCGGCGACGCTGGACCCGAATAAATCGATCCTGCAAGAGGTGATGGATGTGGGCGGAGTAAGCCTTTCCGAGAATGAGGCGCGCGGCATCCTCGGGTCGTTCCTCTTCAAAAAGGACGACATTTTTAAGAAGACATCGGTGCTGAGTGGTGGGGAGAAGACGCGGCTCAACCTCATCAAGTTCCTCGTGGACCCGCCGAACCTTCTGCTGATGGATGAGCCAACGACACATCTGGATATTTTGACCGTGGAGTCGCTGACGCTTGCGCTGTCGAGCTACGAGGGGACGCTCGTCTTCATCTCCCACGACGTGCATTTTATCCGCAAGCTGGCGACGAAAGTCCTACATGTGAAGGGCGGCGGAGTGGTGAATGCCTACCCCGGCGGCTACGACTATTTCTTGGAGAAGACCGCTGCCGGCGACGAGCGGGCTGCGCTGACTTCGGAGTAAAGGCTTCGTTCAACGCCTCCGCATCTGTTGCGTTTGGCCGACAGTTCCCTACATCATGCTTCCCGGCTGCCCGGTGCTCTCCAGCACCGCGCGCCATAGCTCGCCCGTCGGGTCCACCATGCGGCGGCCATGCCTTGATACGAACGAAATCGGAAGGTGCACGTAGCTCGTGTGCCAACGCCCGATGATCATCCCAGTCTTCCCAGCCATCGCAGCGTGAACGGCGTGTTGCGCAAGCTGCTGGCAGTAGAAATTGTCCTGCGCATTGGCGGGCACACTTCGCACCGTGTAGCTGGGATCAATATACTTCAGGTTCAGCTCCATTTTACGCTCCCTGAACAGCGCGTTGATTTTATCCCGCAGGTAGATCCCGATGTCCTTTGGGCGCTGATTGCCACTGGGGTCTAGGTCTTCATAGCCATCCATGAAGTCCTTCCCAGCGCCCTCTGCCACAACGACGACGGCGCTCCCTCGATTCGCCACATGGTGCCGCAGCATTTCCAGAAAACCGCGCGGCCCTTCGAGCCGGAAAGGCACCTCTGGGATCAGCACAAAATCCACGTTCCCATCCGCAAGCGCCGCATAGCTGGCGATGAAGCCCGAGTCGCGCCCCATTAACTTAATAAGCCCAATGCCATTCGGCGCGCCTTCCGACTCCGCGTGTCCCGCCCGCACCGCCTTCACCGCCTCGGCAAACGCAGTCTCAAAGCCAAATGACTTATCGAGATACTGGATGTCGTTATCGATGGTCTTGGGAATACCCACGATGGATATTTTGAGGTTCCGCTTTTCCACCTCCGACACGATAAGGTCCGCACCGATCATCGAGCCGTCACCGCCGACGACGAAGAGAATGTCGATCCCCATATCTTCGAGCGTGTCCACCATTTCTCCGATGGGCTGATTCCCCCGCGAAGTGCCGAGAATGCTGCCGCCGAGGAGGTGAATTTGCTTCACTTTCTCCGGCTTCAAAATCGTGTATTGATGCCCGAGGCGCTGCACCAGCCCTTGATACCCAAAGTGAAAGCCGTAAATCCGCGTGCAGCCATAGCGATTCCACAACTGCGTCACCAAGCCCTTGATGATGTCGTTCAGCCCCGGACAAAGCCCGCCGCAAGTCACGATACCGACCGTGGTTCTGACTGGGTCAAAAAAGATATGCTCACGCGGCCCCGCCTGCTCAAAGCTCAAGACATGCAAGTCGGCTGGATCCACCGCTGGCTGTCCATCGGTGCATGTGTGGTCATATAAAACACGCTCCGCATCGCTGCGATATCGGACTTCGACGCCGCCGATTTGGTGCAGCGGCGATTTGATAGTGCACTCCCCTAATTTCCTGATCTTTGTTGGCATGTGTGACGAAGCGCCATGACTGCCCGGACGCCCATGCCCCTGCAAGTGAAAAGCCGTTAAATTGACCCTGCCGCAACAAATTACACCGCAACCCTCCGAAGAGAACTCACGCAGCTCTCAAAAAACTCCACATTCCTCCGCACCCAATCCCGGCGGTCAAACAGTTCCAGCACCCGCGCGCGGGCAGCATCACCGAGACGCTGGGCAAGTGCCGGATCGTCCAAAAGCGTCGTGATGCAGCGAGCGATGTCTTTGGCGCTGTGCGGGTCGCAAAGCAGTCCACTCACCCCATCCTCCAGCACTTCGGGGCCGGGGCCGGTCTTGGAAAAAATCGTGGGCCGACCGACCGACATCGCCTCCAGCGCGGCGATGCCGAACGTCTCCATATGCGACGGGTAGCAGCAGACGGCGGCGCGGCGCAGCCACGGGATTACGTCCTCGCGAGGTAAGCGTCCGAGAAACTCAAAGCGGCTACGAAGCTCTGGCCGCACACGCTCGCGCAGCGCGGCGACGTAGGCCCCGGTTTTCGATTGCGTGTCCTGGCCGATCGCCACGAACTTTGCCGCTGGGCGCAACGGGAGGATTTCGTTTGCGGCATCTACAAGCTCTTCAATGCCCTTCTTCGGATTCAGCGAGTTCACGAAAACGATGAGTTCCTTTTCCGCCGGAACCTCTCCGGAAGGCGAAAACCGCTCAGCGTCGATCCCATTCGGAAGAATACGGCACTCGCGTTCCGAGAGCCCGCAGAGTGCGAGTGTGCGGTCTGCCGCATAGCGCGAAACCGAGCCGAGATAAGTCGCACGGGCGAGAGCAGCGCGTTCATGTCGATGCTCGAAGATGCTCGGTTTACGGTCCAGTTCCGCATCGAAAAAAAGGTTCGAGCCACGGATGCGCACGATAGCCGGGATGCCCTTCACTCCCCCGTGCGAGAGCCAGCCGTTATAGTCCGAGGCTTCGACGACATCAAACGGCGTCCGCGCATGTTCTTGAGCCAATACACGGCGCAACGTCCAGCGCTCCCACCATCCACCGAGCCGCGTGCCGAGTCGAGGATGGGCTCGCGGCAACCGGATGACGTGCACTCCGTTTTGCTCCACATCGACTCGCTCGCGCTGCGGTTGCGTGGTGCTCACGCCCACAACGGTCGCTTTGTGCCCTGCGAGAACGAGCCCCTCCGCAAGGTCACGATACGACGCGCCAGAACCACCATGGGGCGCAGGCGGATACTCTTCGCAGATGATGGCGATGTGCATGGTTAAGGACGGAACCAACGCGGAGGTTTGCCCGTGATGAAAGTGCGATAAAGGATTCCGGGGACTATCTTCATGGGCTTCACCTTCGGCAAAAGCGACAAATGCTCCCAGATAAAACGCCGCGCCAAATCGGGCCGCCCTTCGGCGAGAAGGTTGTACACAGAGTCGTGCAGCGCAGCCGCCTCGTATTCGCGCAGCCATTGGCGTGCGATCTTGAGTTCCGCAGGGGAAAGATGCTCGGCGTAGCGGTCGAGCACGATCCAGTCTTGCGCCAAGAACCGCTGAACCGCGCTGCATGACTTGCTCGCGCTGTGGAGTCGGAATCCTGCAAATGGCTTCTGTACGTTGATGGGCTCGAACTGATTGATGATGCAGCGCGCCCAAAAGTCCGGGCAAAAGCTGTATTGGAGTTCAAGGTCAAAGGGTCCCACCTTTTCGATGAGCTCCCGCCTCCAAAACATTCCAGGCTGATGAAAGCCATAGTTCTTCCGCCCGAGAAGCTCTACGAGTTTCGTGGCACGAGGTTCGTGGCGCTTGCTGATTTTTTCCGGCGTCCAGCAGTTATTCACCTGCCCGCATACCCACATTGCCTTCGGATCGTCGCTGAAGATACGGGCGGCTTCGAAAAGAGTGCCAGGATAGTACCAGTCATCACTATTCAGGTACGCGATGATTTCGCCAGCGGAGCGTGCGATCCCTTTATTGATGGCATCGGTCTGACCACCGTCTTTCGCACTCACCCAGCCCGAGAGCCACGGTTCGTACTTCTTGAGGATGGAGACTGTCTCGTCCTGACTTCCTCCATCATTAATGAAGTATTCGAGATTCGGGTATCCTTGGAGCAGGATAGAGCGGATCGTCTCTTCAATATATGGCCCTTGGTTGAAGCTCGGCGTCGTAATGCTGATCTTCGGCCATTCGCCGCCCCGATGTAGAACGGGCTCTTCGAGCGTCCAAGGCCAACCGACCTTGCCCGGCGGAGGAGGTGGTAAATCGTCGAATTGCAGGCTCACGTTTTCTATTTGTCCGCCGGAAGAAGTAAGAAATCCTGCGTGTGAAGCATGGCCAATTTCAGTTGCCCCACACCTTGTATCGCCACCGCATCTGCGGCGGACAGCATCACGTAACCCTCTGCACGAGCCCATTCCAGTATGCTTTCGGGCGGGATGCCGTATGCGGTTAGATTGCTTAGCGTCCATTCCAAAAATATCGCAGGCCGTGCCGTGCGGATACACTGCGAGGCACCTTTCAACACATCGATCTCACTCCCCTCAACGTCGATTTTGATCAATGAAACCGCCGGGCAACCGAGCGTGTTCCATTCTGCGTCCAGTGTCGTCACCTCAACTGAGACGACTTTGCTGACTTCGGTGCGATTGGTCGCTTTGACCCCGTCAAACGCGGAATTCTCAGGGCTGGAGCAGAAAAACTCCAGACGGCCGATTTCCTTACCCACAGCCTTGGGGATCAACTGCCAGCGGTTTTTGAAAGGCGAGCCCGCATGCGTCTTCACGAGGTAGGGCTGGGCGTTGGGCGATGGCTCAAAGGATACGACGTTCGACTGCGGGCATTCCCGCAGCAGTGGGGTGGAAATCAGTCCGATATTCGTCCCTACATCGAAGCATGTCGTGTCGGGCTTGAGCAGGCTTTTCAAGATACGGACGTTCCCTTTTTCGTAGATGTCCTCGTCGCAGACTCGCAAGAAAAGGTGTGCCCTTGGAGGGAAATAGACACGGGTGCCAAAATAGGGAAATGACCCAGCCTGTCCCGGCCAATAGGTGTAATACCATCTCTTGAGGAGGGATCGGATGCGTTTCGAAATAGACATGGCTATTCGCGGCAAAATAGCCCGTCGATCTGGACGACTTCGTTGTCCGCATTTCGGTG
>CAMDQC010000211.1 GCA_945905735.1 Prosthecobacter debontii
CCGAAAGGCTGCCGCGCCAGCGTGGCGACGCCTTTCGCGGTCGCGGCGGGGACGATTCCTCGGATGGCCGCGGGCTTCAAAAAGTGCGCTTCGATTTGCAGAGCATCCGCGCTGAGGCAGTCAAACCCGTGCTCTTGCTGGAGAATGGAGACGCCAAACGCCCGTATCTTTCCCGCTGCTCGAAACCCCTCCAGCGTGGCGAAAACCGCGCCATCTTTGAGCACTTCGGCAGACGGGCTGTGGAGCTGGTAGAGGTCCACGTAGTCCGTGCCGAGCCGCTTCAAACTGGCGTCGAGCGCCTTGGCCAAATGCTCGCGTGAAAAGTCCTGCCGCATCTGCGAGCCGCGCGCTTTTTTTGCCATCTTCGCGAGACCGGGGCGGAGCTTCATCAGCTTGCGAATGAGTGGCTTTAGCTTTGAAAGGAACGATGCCGCTGTGGAGAAGACATAGCCGCCTTTCGTCGCGAGCACGACCTTATCACGCCGCCCGCGAAACGTCTCGCCGAGCAGCTTCTCACTGTTTCCCTGCGCGTAAATATCCGCTGTGTCGAAGAAGTTAATCCCGGCGTCGAAGGTCGCGTTGAGCACAGCAATCGCCTCACGTTTATCGAACCGCTCCACGGTGCCACCGAGCCGTGCGCAGCCAAAAGCGGCGCGGGAGATTTCAATACCGGAGCGAGTGAGTGTAGTGCGTTGCATGGCTAACGTGAGAACCCGACGGTGAAGCCGAAGATGAAAATAATCATGGCAGATAAAACGAGCGCAATTTCGGTGATCCGACAAATCCAGACGAGCGACGCGCCTTTGTTCGCGCCCTCGTGGATGTTTGCCTGGAGCAGCATGTCGCCCGCCCGCTGGTATGCCTCGTACGGAGGCGTGACGCTTATCTTGTACGTCTCCATTGCATCCTTATTTTGCCCGGCGCGAAGGAGGTCAAAAACCTTACCCCGTCCGGCGAGGTAGTCACTTCGGTGCATGAGCAATTTCTGGAAAATCGGGTCTTCCGTTCCGGGCTCGCGGAGTCGGTCGTAGGCTTCGAGAGCTTCTGTGGTTTTCGGGCTCAAGATTTCTACTTTCGCGATGCAGCGAGTCCGCTCGGCTGGGTCATCCGAGTTCACGGCCATGACGGTATTGCTGAACGATTCGGTGAGCATCGCATTCGCATCCGCGATGTGACTGAGGCGTGGCAGCGTTCGCTCTACGATGCTGTCGGTCCGTGATTGCAGTGTGCGTACGACGCCAAACTCCACCACCGCGATGGCCAGCGCGAAGACGAGCGCGAAGAACACGCCGCGAATCGAGAACAGCGCCTCGAAGGTGCTTTTTTGCAGCGTATCCAGCACTTTTTGCTCTTCCATCGCTGCTTCGAAAACGTGGTCCAGCCGCACGGCTTGCGCCTTCCAGGTGAACCTCTCTTTCACACGTTGCAGTCCAGCAATCCCGAGCCGTCTCGCCAGCGCAGGATCGGCAGCAAGTCGGAGCATGGCGTCCTTCATCCCAGCGATGGTTTCCCTTGAATTCGTCACCGGGACTTGGAGCGCAGTTTCTTCCGTGGAAATCTCCACCGCGCCGTGGTGCGCGAAGGTGATAATCGGCATCCCGACAGCCATCGCTTCGAGCATCACGTTGCCAGATGTGTCGCGGAGGCTGGTGAAAAGAAACGCATCGTGCGAGGCCATCACGGAGGTTACTTCTTCCTTCGGAATGCGACCGCGCCAATCCACGGCATGCCCGATGCCAAGTCGCTCGATGAGCGCTCGCAGTGGTTTTTCCTCCGGCCCTGCACCGCCCATCGTCAGGCGAAGTTCTGGGTTTTCTGCGAGGGCTAAAGCAAACGCTCGAACCGCCAACTCGCCGCCCTTGAGTTTGTCGAGCCGACTGATCCACAAGAAGCGCGGCGGGCCTGAGTGTCGCTGTTCCGTCCGTTCGATAATTTGCTCCGGCGAAACAGCCGTTTCCAGTATTTGCACGGTCTTCGCGCGGAAGAACCAAGGGATGCACTTCAGCGTGTCTCCGTTTGCGACGAGGATGCGGCGGGCGGAGAGCATACTCGTGAGAATCTGCGGCAGCACGTAGCCACACAGCACGGTGAGCGAGCGGAAGATTTCGTAGAGCAACTGCTTGCGAAACCAGGGGAGAAAATTCCACGGGCACACTTGCCCGCCACCGAGCGGGCCGATGACCACGGCCTTTTTGGTGAGCCACCAAAAGCCCGGCTGGCGAAACGAGTTGAACGTGCAGTGATGGATCAAGTCGAACGGTTCCAGCTTGCCGCGCATGTGCAGCCGCGCGCCGAGCTGCCACAGGAAATAGTAGATCGCCACGCTCATGCCGCGCTTTTTCAGCCACAGCAGCCAGCCGGGCAGGTCGTAGTAGATAAATGCGGGATGCTTTCCCGGCAGCGTCGCGAGCCCTTTTTCGATGAGCGGGCGGTTATTCGCTCGGGTGAGCACGGTGACTTCGTGAATCTGCGCGAGGTGCGTGGCGGTCTGCCAGCCGACTTCCGGCTCGGAACCACGGCCCGGCTCGCAGGCGTATGCGGAGACGAGGACTTTCATACGCGGGCAGCGAGAAGCCCTTCGAGCGCGGTGCGCCCGTCTGCCTGACGAACGACGTGGATACAGTGCATAAGGTATGCGGCAAAAAGCGCCGGTGCGGTCGCCGAGATGCCAGCCAGTTCGGCGTACCTGCGGAACTGCGGGCTGGCAAGCAGCGCGTCGGCCCGCGCGGAGAGTTCCGGCACACTGCGACGCTCCACGAGCACGGCACGCTGGATGACGAAATGGAACCAATCCCAGCCCGGCGGACCGCAGCGTTCGGCGCGTTCCCAGTCCAGCACTTGCCAGCGTCCGTCGGCGGCGATGCGGATGTTCCAGGGGGCAAAATCGCCGTGCCAGAGCGTCTGGCGGAAGGTTCCCGCGAGCAGGCTGCGGCTCGCGGGCACCGCCGCCATCACATCGGCCAGCGGCTGGATCGCGTCTGCCTCCACGGACTCGCTGCTCACCCAGCGCGTGAGGATTTCGGAAAGTGCCGCGTCGTCCGCAGGCTCGGGCGTCCGCCCAGCGGCAAACGCCGTCGCAAACGCAGCAGCCCGCTCGCCGTCCCACACTGCAATGAGCCCCGCAGCCTCACGTGGCGCGTCAGCAAGAAACTCACGCTCGCGGCGGATCAACTCGCACGCCGTAGCGCCCAGCCCAGCTTTGATCACGGCGACAGGCGTGCCTTTTTCGTTGAAAACGAGAAACGTGTGCCGCCGCCCTGCCGCACGCGGATTGCCGGGCAAAACGGCGAACCGTTCCGCGCTGCCGCCGCATCGCTCGATGAAGACAAGAAACGGATCATCCTTCGCGATGCAAAAGCTCTTCGCACCCGGCCAGCCGACGCCCAGCGCGAGCCCGAGCGCATCGCGGAGCACGCGGGCCTTGCGTGTCTGCGCCGGATAAAGCGCCAGCGCAGCGCGAGCCATCGCCGTGTCTCGCGGCAGCGCCAGCCAAGGCTCGCCGCCACGATAAACCGTCCGCATTTTCAGCTCCACCTCGCCGCCCGAGCGGAACAACGCCGCCCACGCGCCGATGCCAGAACGCCGCCTTTCCCTAGCCGCGAGGAACGCCGCAATCCGCCCGCCGACCTCGCGTGCCACATCGTCCGGCGCAGGCACGCTCGATACGATATGCCAGTTTGCGTTCTCCGCCGCGAGCTGGCGGAAGACGCCGCGCTGCCGCTCGATCTCCGCTGGCTCCAGCTCCGGCGTGCGAGCCCGAGCGACTTCCGGCGGCGCGTCGAGCGCGATCGTGAGATGCGGCTTTGGCAGAAATCGGCGCAGCAATTTTGCCAAGCCTGCGCCCGCCGAGAGCCGGTAGCGCCGCTGATCCACGAGGATGTCGTCGAACCACCGGTCGAACACCACCAGCGAACTCCGCGCAATCGCCGGAGCCACGCGCAACCACCAGCCGACGAATTGATCCACCGCGTAATAGGCCACCTTCGCGATGCTCGCCAGCGGGCTGCGCGGCTCCTGCCCGTGTGGGTCCGTCACCGGTGCCGCTTGCCCTTCGCGGCGCTCGAAGACCATCGGGCGGAAGTGGAAATACTTCACATTGCGGAAGCACTCGCGCGCCCGCAGCCGTTCGATCTGCGTCGATTTCCCCGCACCATCCACGCCCAAAATCGCCACGCACAGTCCCGTGTGATTCACCACGCGCCGCGCCATCCGGCCAGCCTCGCGCAGCATCAGCGCCGCGCTGTAGCGATTGCGCGAACGCATCCGAGTATCGAGCTGCGCCCACTCGGAAGCCGGGCGAGCAAGCCAAGATTCCGCGCTGCCCAAGTCGTCGCCCATCAACCGCGCAAACTGCGACTCCGCGCCTTCGCGGTCCAATTCCCAAAGCTCGCGCAGCCGCGCCACAAACGGCTGAGGGTCTTTATTTTTCCCAAAAACCTTCGCCAGCACATAGATGAACTCCGCCGCCGGAGCGGGCACAAAAAAGCCGCGCAACGGACGCCGTCCCGCCAGCAAAACTTCGTCAGGAACGAGGAAACAGCGGTCTTTTACATAATGCGAACACACATCGAGCTTCAGGAAATTCGCCGGGTCCGCCGCATCCACCAACACCGTGTAACTTGCAAAAACTTGATGCCGCAATTCCTGCGCGACCAGCCAGCCGTGCCGCTCCGCTAGCTCGTATTGCAGTGCCCGCATCCTTGCGCGGTCACACTCGCGCACCGCGTAATCCACATCGCTCGACATCACCTCCGGCAGCTCCTCGTAGCCGTGAAGGATCACCGCTGGGATGCCGCGCTTCTCGAGTTCCGAGAAGAAAAGCTGGAAAAATTCAGGCGGTGAAACAGGCATCAGGTCAATGACCGCGCAATAAAGAGAAAGCGCCCCACAGTTGCAAGGGCCGGGCGGGTGAAGTTACACAAAGCCGATGCTCAGCCACTTTCTGCCGCAGATTTTCATGGGGTCCGCCCAACGCCGTGCCGCCCGGCGCGGCGTGCCCATCTACTGCTGGCACAGCCTCGGCCCGCCGCCCGCCGGAGCCCACGACCCGTTCCTCTACGTCAGCGCCGCCGACTTCGACCGCCAGCTCGCTCTATTAAAAGAGCACGGTTTCCAAAGCGCCACACTCTCCGCCGAGCCAAAGCCCAACACTGCCGTCCTCACCTTCGACGACGGCTGCCGCAACGTCCTCCGCCACGGTCTTGAACCCCTCGCCCGCCACGGAATGAAGGCCATCCAGTTCATCGTCGCCGGGCTCATCGGTGGAAAAAACGACTGGGATGTAAAGCACGGCGAAGCCCCCGAGCCGCTCATGGACGCCGCCGAACTCCGCGACTGGCTCGCCGCCGGACACGAGATCGGCTCCCACACGCTCACCCACCGCAACCTCGCCAACCGCACCGAACCCGAAGCCCGCGAGCAAATCTTCGCCAGCAAAAAACTACTCGAAGACACCTTCCAGATAAAAATCCGCCACTTCTGCTATCCCCACGGACGCTGGACCCCCCGCGTCGCCGAACTCGTCGCCGAAGCCGGCTACGAAACCGCCTGCACGACAAAATTCGGAGTCTCCACCCCCACCAGCCCGCGCCACCTGCTCCCCCGCATCTTCCCCCTCTCCACCCGCGACTTGGCCGGGAAAGTTTTCAATCGTCTCTTTTTCCGTCTTTTGATGCGTTCGTAGATTCTGCTTGCTCCCGTGAGGGCTGAACAAAATGTTCCGGCCCCAATTTCCATGAACCCACTTCAAAACGTCTCTGTCTTCGGCCTCGGTAAACTCGGTGCGTGTATCGCTGCCACACTCGCTTCGCGCGGCTTCAACGTCCTAGGTGTGGACATCGATCCGGCGAAAGTGACCGCTATTAATGAAGGCCGCGCACCTGTGGATGAGCCGATGCTCGCGGAGACGATCCAGCAAGGTGCAGGGCGACTCCGTGCGACCACGGATGCGCGGGAAGCCGTCGCGACGCAGGCGACGTTCTTCATTCCGCCGACGCCGAGTTTACCGGACGGGAGCTTCACCAGCGAGTATCTGCTCAAAGCCATGCAGCCTCTCGCCGCCGCGCTTCGCGAGGCTGGAAAAAAAGGCCACCTTTTTGTTTGCGCCAGCACGACGACTCCCGGCGCGGTGATGAATGTGCTCATCCCCATGCTCGAACGCGAGACGGGCTGGAAGCTCAACGAAGGCTTCCGCTTTTGCTACAACCCGGAATTCATCGCTCTCGGCAACGTCGTGCGCGGGCTGCTGGAGCCGGATATGGTGCTCATCGGCGAGAGCGACGCGACTGCTGGCGATGTGCTCGCCGAGCTGTATTCGCGGTATAACACGAAC
>CAMDQC010000212.1 GCA_945905735.1 Prosthecobacter debontii
CGCTCGCCTCACCACCCGGCACGATGGACCACGCTTGGCTACCCGTAAAATTCACGTTCACCGTATGCGCGCCGATGAACTCGCCTGTCGTCGCGTCATACTGGTTCGCCACGATTTGCAGGTGATCATCGAACACCTGCATCGCCCCAAACGGCGTCTTAAAGCCAAAGCGCACGCCCTCCGCGAACTGCCCCACGTTTTCCTGAAATTCGATCTTGTTGGTCGAATCCCGCACCACATCCTCAATCGCCGCGCGTTGGGCGTCCGTGAGCTCCGTGGCAACGGGAGCGTCCTCGCTCGTCGCCTGCGCAGGGTCGGGCGCGAGGTTGTCCACATTCGCAGAATGCGCCACCTCCGGCGGGGCGACGGGAGCCTCCTCCGGCCCCATCTCGATCTCCGCGACGGGCGCGACACTACACAAGATACGGTCTTCAAATGACTCCAACAGGAGTGCTTTACGAGGACGTTTGGTGGATGGTTTTTTGGAGCGCGGCATACAGTTAATGGTGGGTGATGAAAATTTGACCTGCGGGCAGGATTCCTTTTCCAGAGTGAGAAAGAATCAAAAGCGCGGCATTCTTGCAATTCCGAAACCTACAGCCTGTGAGAGATTTTCGGCGGCACTTGCTGGATAGGATTTCGGAGCGTGACATACAGTTTTCAGCGGTGGCCCGAACAAATTACGACCCCGATGCGGTGCGTGAGAACAGCGAAACTATCCTCCCATAGCAATCGCGAAATTCACAATATGTTGATGTATTGGGCCTCAAACTGACCTTCCCTCTCCCACTCGCCGCGTACGGGGATAGAATTTTGTTTGCAAACCATCGTCTTTCCCGCCAAAAGCCGCGCCGCCCAAAACACGAAAGTACCAACCAACCGGAGAAAAATACCCACCATGCGCGCAGCTCAACCACTTATCCTGACCATCGCCGTCGCCACGTTGCTTCAACCCGTCCACGCGGCGGACATTGAAAAACAGCTCCCTGAACGCTGGGAACGCAACGACCGCGAAGAGGTGCTCATGGACGACTTCCAGCAAGACATCCAGCGCATCCCCGCCAAGCCTCGCCGCTTTAGCTCCACGCCGGCCCCGGAGAAAATGCCCGGCGACTTCTCCCCGTGGTGGATTCGTGGCCAAGCCCAGACCATCGGCAACAAGACACGCGGACAAGGCATCACCCTCGAAAACCTCTACGTCCGCGCCATCCGCAACTCGAACCAGATTCGCGTATTCTCCGACCTCCCGCTCATCCGCGAGACCGGCATCCAAGAGGCAAAAGGCGCGTTTGACACCAACTCGTTCGCCTCCGCCATGTTCGACCATAAGAACGAACCCGTCGGCAACACCCTCACCACCGGCGGGGCCAACCGCTTCAAGCAAGACGAATGGTCCATGGACCTCGGTGTGCGCAAAAAATTTGTCACTGGCACCGAAGTCACTCTCTCCCAGCGCCTCGCCCGCACCGATAACAACTCCATCTACTTCGTCCCCAACCCCCAATCCCGCGCCACTCTGGAGCTGAATATCGTCCAGCCCCTGCTCAAGGGCGCAGGCATCGGCTACAACCGCTCCATCATCCAGATCGCCAAAATTGACTCCGAAATCGCAATGGCCGAATTCATCCGCCAAAGCGAAAGCCACTTACAGGAAATCGCCCGCGCCTACTGGAGCCTCTACGCAGCCCGCGTCACCTACCTCCAAAAGCTCAAACTCCTCGATGAAACCGGTAAACTCGCCGACGAGATCAAAGCCCGCGTCAAACTTGACGCCCAAAGCAGCCAGCTCTTTCGCGCCCAAAGCGCCGTCGCAGGACGCAAATCCGACCTCATCCGCTCCGAAGCCGCCATCCGCAACGCCCAGGACCGCCTCCGCAGCCTCACCAACGCCCCAGACCTCCTCCGCAATGCTGACGTAGAGCTGATCCCCCACGATCACCTCGTCCTCAGCGGCGACATGGTAGATGCCCAAAGTGCTGCCCGAGTAGCCCTCGAAACTCGCCCCGAAATCAACCAAGCCTTCATGCAGCTCCGCGCCGCCACCGTCCGCGCCGATATGAGCAAAAAAGAACTCCTGCCTGAGCTCAACCTCGTCCTCAAAGGAGCCCTCGGCGGCCTCGACGATGGCAACTACGGCACCGCATGGTCCCGCCAATACAACGCTGGCGGCCCCGGCTACGGAGTCGGTCTCGTTTTTAACTACCCCATCGAAAACAACGCCGCCAAAGCCCGCCACGAACGCCGCCTCATCGAGCTTCGCCAGCAGATTAACCAACTCAAAACCACTGTGGACAGCGTCATGCTCGAAGTCCAAATCAGCGCCCGCGAAGTCGGCACCAGCTACCGCGAAGCCCTCGCAAAGTATTCTGCCGTAAAAGCCTACGCCGAAGACATCGCCACCCTCGAAGCCCGCCGCACCATCCAGCCCTTCTCCGACCCCGCCATCGCCGCCATCATGGGCCCCGAGGCCACCAAGACCGCCCAAGCCACCCAAACGACCGACTATATTGACCGGATGCTCGACGCCCAAGACCGCCGCGCCAACGCCGAAGAAGAATTCATCCGCTCCGCCGCCAACTACCAAGTCTCCCTCGTCAACATGCAGCGCGCCAAAGGCAAACTCCTCCGCTTTGAAGGCATCCAAGTCGTCCGCGACCGCGAAAACGGCCTCCCACTGCTCTATCTCCAAAAAGGAATGAGCGGCAGCAAAGAGTCGAAAAAGATCATCACCAGCGAGTAAGGCACCGCCCTCTCACAGCGCCTGCCATTCGAGAGACTCGAAGCGCGTCACTGACTTCCACGAGCCAAGCAAGAGCGCGGCGGACTGAGCGGGCGGCGTCCACGCCCACGTCTGCGGGACGCTGAGACGCTTCCCGGTGATGACGCGCTCGTATTTCAGTTCGCCATCCACCCACATTTTGAAAACACCCGCTCGCAGCTCGATAGTCCATTCATAGCTCTGCCCATTCACCAGCGGGAACTCGAAGCCGCCGGTGTCATCGAGCGTAAAGTCGTCCACGCTCTGCAAGCCGCCAACATTTCTCCCGCGCCCTGCCAGCGTTGCAGCGGCAGTCCCCATCGCATTGCGAAAAAAGACTGCGACGGAGTAAATGCTCGTGAGCCGTGTGAAGCGAAGGCGGAGGCGCCACGCTTCTGGCAACGTCGGCGCGATGGGTAATATCGCTATCGTCTCGTCGGAAATGAGCGCGCCATTTTCCAGCCGCCAGTCGCCTGTGATGGCGGAGGCTGAGGGGGCCTTGGGCCAGTCGAAGCAGCTCCACGATTCCTCCACTCGCACCGGTTTGCCTTTCCGGAAAATCGCCCAGCCCACACCCGCCGCAAGCGCCGCCGCGATCACGCGTCGTCGCGTGACGAGTGCAGGCCGCGAGTCCAGCGCGCGCAACAACGCGCCAACCCCTGCCGGACGCCGCTCTCGCTCGGGGCGCAAGGCACTTTGGATAAACGAATCCAGCGCCGCCGGAACCTCCGGGCGCAGCTCGCGTGCAGAGCGGAACGAGCCCTGCGGGAGCCTGCCCGTGAGCATCTCGTAGAGCAGCACGCCAAGGCTGAAGACATCCGTCCGCGCATCCACTTCGCCACCGCGCATTTGCTCTGGGGCCATGTAGCCGAGCGTGCCGACAGCCGTTCCCGTCTGCGTAAATCGCGTGCTTTCCACCGCCGTGGAAAACGACATCCCGAAGTCCGTCACCCGCGCCCGCCCGGCAGAATCAATGAGCACATTCTCCGGCTTCACATCGCGGTGGATGATGCCCGCCGCGTGCGCCGCGCCGAGCCCGTGCGCGATGTCGCGAGCCCATGCGAGTGCCTGCGCGAGCGGCACCCCGCCTTCGCCGATGCGCGAGCGCAAGGCCCCGCCGTCAATCCGCTCCATCACGATAGCCACGCGCCCATCGTCGAGGCGCACACAGTCGTGGACCGTCACGAGATTCGGGTGATGCAGCGTCGCCATCGTCCGTGCCTCATTTTCAAATCGCTCCGGCATCCACCCCTCCGCTGAAAGGTCCGCGCGCAATATCTTCACGGCGACTTCCCGCCCGAGGCTCACCTGCCGGGCGAGGAAGACTTCCCCCATCCCGCCACGCCCGAGCACTTCCATCAGCTCGTAGCCCGGCAGCTCCAGCGTCGCCTTCGGCGCAGGCGCAATGCCCAGCCGCAGGAGCGACGCCGCGTTCAGCCCGCTCAGGCGGCTTGCTCGCGAAATTGGCGCATCATTTTCCATCATCACGCCTCCAGCGCCTGCAAGAGATGCGCCAGCTCCGCATCCACGTCGCCATCCGCACCTTGGGTCGCCGCGACCTCCCCGCGCAGGGCGTGCCCAAAGCGCTCGCGCAGCCGATGCACCGCCACTCGCACCGTCCCTTCATTCGTCCCGAGCGCCGCCGCATCGCCCGCGTAGTCCGCATCCACATCGCTCGTGAGATAGCGCCGGAGCTGCTGAAAATCGGCCAGCTTCCCGCGCTTCTCATAGTCGTCGCCCAGCCCGGCCAACGTCCTCTCCAGGACCGTCAGCGCCCACTGCCGGTCATAAAAAGCATCCGCAGTCGCAGCGACCCCGACCTCCGCGAGATACAGCTCCTCGCCAGCGAGCGCGTCGAACGACACCACGCGCGCCGTGCTGCGCTGCTGCGCGTTGGCCTTTGCTCGGACATCGCTTTGATAGCGGCGAAAAACGGTAAGCAAAAACGTGCGCAGCCGCCCTTTCGCGGCGTCCGCTTTTTCAAAGAGCCGCTTGCGCAACACATCGCCGAAAAATCCCTGCACCACATCCTCCGCATCCTCCGGCGAAGCTCCCGCGCGCCGTGCCCAGCCATAGAGCGGGAACCAATACGCCGTGCAAAGCTCCGCCAGCGCCGTCTCTGCCTCATCGCCACCAGCTTGCACGCGCTGGATGAGACTCCAGCGTGTTTGCAAAAAAGGCGAATGCGGCTTTTCGTTCACGCGGGAGATTGGAGGGCTGCGCAGGAGATTTGAAATCCCAAATTCATCCTGCTGCGCTCCGTGCTACGCCACGTTCACGATGCTTGCCTTGCCCGTCTTTTGGCAGTGCATCACTTCGTCGTAAATCCACGCATACGTCTTCTCCAAGCCCGCGCGCAGCTTGATGTTCGGCTCCCAGCCAAATGCTTTTTGAATGAGCGTGTTGTCCGAGTTCCGGCCATTCACTCCCTTCGGCGCGTCCAGCTTGTAGCGGCGCTTGAGCTGGATGCCCGCGATACTTTCCACGGTGTCCACGAGTTGATTGATGCTCACTTTCTCCGAGCTGCCGATGTTGATCGGCTCGATGAAATCCGAGCGCGTGAGCATCTGCGTGCCGTGCAAACAGTCATCAATATACATGAACGACCGCGTCTGCGACCCGTCGCCCCAAATCTCGATGTCCAGATTCCCGCTCAGCTTTGCGTTGATGACCTTCCGGCAAATCGCCGCCGGAGCTTTCTCGCGCCCGCCGTCGTAAGTCCCGTTTGGCCCATACACATTGTGATAGCGCGCCACGCGGCACTGGATGCCGAAGTCCTCGCGGAAGTGGCGGCACATCCGCTCGCTGAACAGTTTCTCCCAGCCGTAGCCATCCTCCGGCAGCGCGGGGTAAGCGTCGCCTTCCGCGAGCGCCGTGATGTTCGGGTCTTTCTGCAGGTCGCCATTATAAACGCACGCCGACGATGCGTAGAAAAACCGCTCCACGCCGCCGCACTTTTTCGCCGCCATGAGGAGGTGCGTATTGATGAGCACGCTTAGCATACACAGCCCTTTGTTCAGCTCGATAAAGCCCATGCCGCCCATGTCTGCCGCGAGGTTATACACCCAGTCGCAACCAGCCACGGCCTTCTCGCAAGCGTCCTTTTCCCCGAGGTCGAGGTGGAAGTTCTCCACGTCATCGAACTTCTGATACCACTGGTCGAACGGCTTAATATCAACCGCACGGATAGACTTCACGCCTTGACGGCGGAGGTCAGCTACAAGGTGTCCACCGATAAAACCACCGGCGCCACAGACGAGGACTTTGTTCATATTTTTGAGTAAAATTGGGTTATTGGAGAAGGGCGGGAACTCTCTTCATGGAAGACGGGTTGGCAAGTGGAGATTTGCCGCGACCCATTCAAAGGGTGTGATTAAAAGTGGAAGAGTGCGAGATTGGGGTAGGGACGGGGATATTACTCCCCGCCCCTCCCTCCGAACCGGACGGGCGGTTTTCCCGCATCCGGCTCTCCAGTCAGTAGTTTACCCCTGCCGGGGGCTCGTCGTGTTGCTTTTTCCAGGCTGCGC
>CAMDQC010000213.1 GCA_945905735.1 Prosthecobacter debontii
ACAGGCGTATGCGGCGGCGCGGCAGGATCCGGCGTTTCATGCCGAGTTGGCGGGGCTACTGAAAGACTACGCGGGGCGGCCGACGCCGCTGTATTTTGCCAAACGGCTGAGCGAGAAGTTGGGCGGGGCGAAGATTTACATTAAGCGCGAAGACCTGCTCCACACGGGTGCGCACAAGATTAACCACGCGCTGGGGCAGATTTTGTTGGCGCGGCGGATGGGAAAGCAACGCATCATCGCCGAGACGGGGGCGGGTCAGCACGGCGTGGCGACGGCTACCGTGTGTGCGCGGTTCGGGTTCGACTGCGTTATATATATGGGCGAGGTCGATATGGCGCGGCAGTCGCTCAACGTCGCACGGATGAAGTTCCTCGGGGCCAAAGTCGTCCCCGTAACCGCAGGCCAGCGCACGCTGAAGGAAGCCGTGAACGAGGCGATGCGCGACTGGGTGACGAATCCGCAGACAACGCACTACATCCTCGGCTCCGCACTGGGCGCACACCCATTCCCGATGATCGTCCGCGACTTTCACCGCGTAATCGGCGACGAAGCGCGGCGGCAGATTTTAGAAAAAGAAGGGCGTCTGCCAGACCAGCTTGTCGCCTGCGTCGGCGGCGGGAGCAACGCCATCGGGCTCTTCTGGCCCTTCCTCCGCGACGAGTCGGTGAAAATGCTCGGCGTGGAAGCAGGAGGACGCGGCATCCGGGATGGCGAACACGCCGCGCGCTTCCAGGGCGGCAAGCTCGGCGTTTTGCAAGGCACGAAGACTTGGCTGCTCGCCGACAACGACGGGCAAATCCAGCTCACCCACAGCGTCAGCGCCGGGCTGGACTACGCCGCTGTCGGCCCTGAGCACGCCTTTCTCCGCGAGCAAGGTCGCATCGAATACGACTTCGCGACCGACGACGAAGCACTCGACGCTTTCTCCAAACTCTCGCGCTGGGAGGGCATCATCCCCGCGCTAGAAAGCGCGCACGGCATCGCGGGCGTCATCAAACTGGCGCCCAAGCTGGCGAAGGACAAACTCATCATCGTGAACCTCAGCGGACGCGGCGACAAAGACGTGGCGCAAGCTGCGGAGTTTCTGTTCGAGGGGAAGAAGCCGTAGTCCCCACAACGCCTCTTTACGAGCGGGGACGTTCCCGCTTTACCAACACCATGCTCAAAACTCTCTTCCTCGCGCTTGCACTTGTCGCAACATCGCACGCCCAAGAAACCAAGTCCGCGATCAAGCCGCTCGCTTTCACCGAATACGATCTCCCGAACGGCCTCCACGTCATCCTCCATGAAAACCATGCAGCACCCGTCGTCTCGACTTACGTGCTGTATCACGTCGGCTCGAAGAACGAGCGACCCGACCGCACGGGCTTCGCGCACTTTTTCGAGCATTTGATGTTTGAAGGCAGCGAAAACATCCCGCGCTCACGCATCGATAAACTCATCTCCGGCGCAGGCGGCAATTTGAACGCCAGCACGTCTTTCGATGTGACGGACTATTTTTTCAACCTCCCGCAAAACCAGCTCGCCCTCGCGCTGTGGATCGAGAGCGAGCGGATGCTGCATAATCGCATCGACGAAACCGGCGTGGAGACGCAACGGCAGGTCGTGAAAGAGGAACGCCGGATGCGCTATGACAACCAGCCCTATGGCTCGCTGTTTGAGCAGCTCTGCAAGATGGTCTTCGCCGGGACCAGCTACGAGTGGACGCCCATCGGCAGCACTCAATACATTGACCAAGCGCAGATCGGCGAGTTCCGCGAGTTTTGGAAAACTTACTACATGCCCAACAACGCGACGCTCGTGATTGCAGGCGATTTCAAAACGGAAGATGCGAAGAAACTCATCGCCGACTACTTTGGCGACATCCCCAAAGGCACTGCGCCCAAGCGCCCCGTGGTGAAACTCACGCCGCCCAAAAAGCCCGTGCTCGTCGAGGTGAAGGAAGCAAAGACTCCCCTGCCCGCCGCAATGCACGCTTGGGTCGCCTGCCCCGAGACAGACCCCGACGCTGTCGCACTCGACCTCCTTGCGGACATCCTCGCATCGGGCCGCAGCTCGCGCCTTTACCGCAGGCTCGTGGATAAAGAGCAGGCCGCAGTGGCTGCGCAGGCATTCCCCGTGTTGTTTGAAAGCGCGGGGCTCATCGGCGTCTTCGCCACCGGAAATCGGGGCGTGACGCTGGAAAAGCTCGACCAACTCATCGACGAGGAAGTCGAGAAAGTGAAAGCCGAAGGCGTAACAGAAGACGAGTTCACCAAAGCCCTCAACGGCAAGGAAGACGAACTCGCCCGCGACAACTCGCAGATGAGCGCCCGAGCCCGCAACCTCGCCCGCGCCCGCCTGACCTGGGGCAAAACCTCCGAAGTGAACGGCGAACTCAACCGCTATCTCGCCGTCAAACGCGAGGACCTCAAACGAGTCGCCAACAAGTATCTCATTAAAGAGCAGACCTACCGCCTGCACTACCCCGTCGCCGAAGCACCAGCCAAGTAACTCATCATGTCATTCCGTATCCTTCTCACTTCCGCCGTCGCTCTTTTGCCGTTCGTCGCACCCGCCGTGGACCGCACAAAGCAACCGACACCGGGCGCGGCTCCAACGGCAGCGTTTCCAGATTTCAAAGTCCGCACGCTGGCCAGCGGGCTGCGCGTCATCGTCATCCCCGACGATCGCTCGCCCACGGTCACGCTGCGCCTCCAACTCAAGGCGGGCTCTACCGTGGACGGCGGCAGTGGCCTGAGCGGATTCACCGCCAGCCTGCTAAATCGCGGCACCGCGAAGCTCGATGCGGCGGCGTTTGCGAAGGCGATTGATTCCATCGGCGCACAGCTCAACGGCGGCGCCAGCGCGGATTCGATGAGCGTGAGCACGAGCGGACTGACGAAGTTCACCGACCGATTGCTGGAGCTGTTCGCCGATGCGCTGGTGAATCCCGTGTTCCCCGCCGATGAACTCGCCAAGGAGCAAAAGCGTTCACTTTCTAGCATCGCAGCGGGCAAAAAGCAGCCCGGCACCCTCGCGGGCAACCTCATGGGCCGCGTGATTTTCGGCGAGCATCCCTACGGGAAATTTAGCACGGAGGACTCGGTGAAGGCCGTCACTCGCGATGCCATCGTCGCCTTTCACAAAACGTGGATCGTGCCGAACAACGCCAGCCTCGTTATCGTCGGCGATGTAGAGCCCGACGCGATTGTGGCGAAGGTCGAGAAGGCTTTCGCAGCATGGGAGAGCCGCCCAACACCACCGCTCGCGCCGCTTCCGCCACCGCCGAAAATGAGCGGCCTCACCGTTCATCTCGTGGACCGCCCCGAGAGCGTGCAAAGCAGCATCATCGTCTGCCAGCCCGCGCCAGCCCGCAACTTCCCCGACCTGCCGGAAGTGAACGTGATGAACTCTACGCTCGGCGGCGGCTTCAGCGGACGGCTCTTCCAGAATCTCCGCGAAAAACACGGCTACACCTACGGCAGTTCGTGCGCGTTTAACTACTACGCGCAAGGCGGCTACTTCCAAGCCACCGCCGACGCCCGCAACGAAGTCACCGCGCCCGCCATCAAGGAAATCCTGAACGAAATCGGGCGTATCCGCACCGAACCAATCCCAGCCGAAGAACTGGAGCTTCAGCGCCAATACAACGTCGGCAATTACCTGCTCTCGCTCGAAAGCGCCAGCCGCGTCGCGGGCCGCGTGCAGGACATCGAACTCTACGGATTGCCCGCCGATTTTTACAAAACCTACGCCACCCGCATGAGCGCCGTCACTCCCGACAGCGCGCAGAAGCTCGCGCAAAAATACCTCAGCACCGAGAACACCGCCATCGTCGTCGTCGGCAAAGCCGAGACGGTAAAACCGGAGCTGGAGAAGATCGGCAAAGTGGTGGTGTATGACACGGAACTGAACGTGGTGAAGTGATCGGCAGTGGTATATCTGGCGCTTGCCGAGAGATGAATCTGAACGTAAAGAACGCCCATGAAACCTTATCAGGAACTCATTGATTTCATCGCCGAAACTACCGACCGCGAGCGGCTCGCGAAGTTCCGGCCATCCAAGGCGGCTCAGGCTCGTGTGGAGGCTTTGGTAGATAAACTGAAAGAGGGAACCATCCGCAAATCCGAGCGCACAGAGCTGGACATGTTCTTGAGCCTCGAACACGTCATGCGCATGGCGAAGGCGAAAGCCCGCCACGCGACAGCCCGCGCTGCGTGAGCCTCAAAATTTCAGTAGCACTTCGGCGGCAAGTTGCTTCGCGTGCGCACGGGCTCTGCGAGTATTGTCTCGTTCACCAGCGAGATTCCTACTTTGGGCATCAAGTGGATCACGTCATCGCACGGAAGCATGGCGGGCTTTCTGTTTCGGAAAACCTCGCGTTTTCGTGCCTGCCCTGCAACATCGCGAAAGGCAGCGACATCGGCTCGGTATCGCCGCCCCCGCGAAAATACATCCGCTTTTTTCACCCACGCGAAGATCGCTGGGCCGAGCACTTCACCATTCACGGAGCACTCATCCAACCTGTGACGGAGATCGGGCAGGTCACCGTTCGCCTATTGGCCTTCAACGAAAAAGAACGTGTCGCTGAAAGACACGTCTTTATTCGCGATGGAAAGTATCCATCCATCGAAGCTATCGCTCATATTCGGGAACCGTAACAAATGAACCCCGCCCGCTTCCACGAACTCACCTCCCGCTACCGCGATCTCCGCATCGCCGTCGTCGGCGATGTGTGCCTTGACCGCTATCTCGTCATTGACCCCGACCGCCCGGAAACCTCGGTGGAGACGGGCTTGCCGGTCCATAACGTCGTCAGCGTCCGCTCCCAAGCGGGGGCGGCGGGGACTATCGTGAACAACCTTGTCGCCCTCGGAATCGGGCGTATTTCTGTCGTCGGGTTTTGCGGCAAGGATGGCGAGGGCTACGAGTTGCTCCATGCGTTGCGCGGATTGCGCGGCGTGCATCTGGAGCACTTCACCGAGACGCCGCACCGCCGCACTTTTACCTACACAAAGCCAATGCTCGCAGGCCGCGAACTCAGCCGACTCGACCTCAAAAACTGGACACCGACGCCGCCGGAAGTGGAGCACAAAATCATCGGCGCAATCCGCGCGCTGGCTGGCGAAGTGGACGCTTTCATCGTCATGGATCAAGTGGACATCGTCGAGACGGGCGTCATCACCGCAGCCGTCCGCGAGGCCATCGGGGAAATTGCGCGCTCGCAACCCACGCTCCCCATTTTAGCCGACTCGCGCCGCAGCCTGCGCGACTGGCCGCCCGTCACCATGAAGATGAATGGCAAGGAACTCGGCCTCCTGCTCGGGCGCGACCTCGCGGATCTCGCACAAGTCCCCGCCGCTGCTGCCGCGCTCGCCACGCAGACGGGTCGCCCCGTCTTCATCACCCTCGCGGAGAACGGCATGGTCGGCGCGACGCCCGAGAGCGCCACGCATCTCGCCCCGGCGCTGCCCATTCGCGGCGAAATAGACATCGTCGGCGCGGGCGACGCTGTGAGCGCAAACCTCTGCGCTGCGCTTGCTGCTGGGGCGGAAGTGCCCGAGGCTCTGGAACTCGCGAATGCCGCCGCGTCCATCGTCATCCATCAACTCGGTACGACGGGCGTCGCCACGGTGGAGGACTTGCGGGCGATGAGCGTCTAAATTGCGACACCAAAGTTTCCCTATCCATCGCTTGCCAGAAAAAATGTTTCTGCCATGTTCCGCCCCCTTTTTTAAGGGGAAATCCGATTTTATGCAGAAAGACAATATCCGAAACATCGCCATCATCGCTCACGTTGACCATGGCAAGACAACGCTCGTGGACTGCTTGCTCAAACAAGCGGGCACCTTCCGGGCCAATGAAGCCAAAGCATCCGAGGAGCGCATCATGGACTCGATGGACCTTGAGCGCGAGAAGGGCATCACCATTCGTGCGAAGAACGCCGCGTTCATCTGGAAAGGCTACCACGTCAACATCGTGGACACGCCCGGACATGCCGATTTCGGCGGCGAAGTGGAGCGCATCATGAAGATGATTGATGGCGTGCTCCTCGTCGTCGATGCGTATGACGGCCCGCAGGCGCAGACGAAGTTCGTTTTGAAAAAGGCGCTGGAAAACGGTGCAAAAGCAATCGTGGTCATCAATAAGATCGACCGGCCAAACGCGAATCCGCTGAAGGTGCTCGATCAGGTTTTTGAGTTGTTTCTCGAGTTGCACGCAAATGACGATCAACTCGAC
>CAMDQC010000214.1 GCA_945905735.1 Prosthecobacter debontii
TCGCGTCGTCAAATGCCAGATCTTCGACGGCGACATCTTCTTCCTCAAATCTCACCCAAAAATCGCCTCCAAACCCTCTGTCCTCCTGCATTCCCCGCCTTTCTAGTTTTGATCGCACGCAGAATTCCAGTTTTGTACGCTACACGACAAAACAGCAATTTCTCGATGACTTTCCGCCTCAGAACCCCACTCACTACCACCCTGCCTCGCGCTTCTCTGCTCAACTCGCTTTATTCAGCGTTTCCCTAAGTAGAGCATGGCCCACAGATCAGTTGCGCCTTAGGTGTCAAACTCTTCGGCACCTCGTACCCCTGTTCGTAATCGAATGAATCAACGCCAACGATTCGACGGTGCTCGTCCCAGTCTCGGTAGAACTCATCCCAATGCTCCGCCATAGCTCTATTGAAGGCGGCGATGAAATCACATTGATGATGTGATTTCCAAACTTCGAAGCAGTCGCCCTGTCCTGGGTCTCCGTTGAACGTGACGCAGAGAAGTTCGCCTTTGCTGGTATCGAAGCAGCGGCCTCCCTTATTTCCGACACGCCAAGCGTTGCAGCCTGATCGCTTCACGGTGCCGCCGTATAGCGTAGTGAGGAACAACATCGGATCGGAAGCCACAGAGCACTTGATATTCGCAACATCGTGGCGGGTAGAGATGGTAGCGCTCATATCGTCCTCCCTTCCGTGCATGCCACTGTTTGCCGCAGGTCGGGATGCCGTTGCAGCAAGTCCTTGATGAGGTCGCAGCACTCCGATTTTGTGAGCCGCATGCAAAGCCGCGTAGCTTGAAAATGCAGTGATTGCCCTTGCAATTCCGCTGCTGTGGAGATACAAAAAGAAAGCTCGCCCGAGCTGCCCGTGTCCGGTTTTCCGGCGCGGGCTATTTTGTTTTTTTGCGTTCAAGCTTCGGCCCCTCCCTTCACGCCCGCCGCTTCAACGGCGTTCTTCTCGCAGCGTTCGATGTACGCGAGGATCGATTGCAGATTGAAAAGCCGCGTGCCTTTCATTGCTCCGGGTTCGCGAATGGAGACTGAACGAATCAAACCGTTTCCGGCGAGTTCGTAGAGCTTCGAGCGAGAGAAGCCCGAATAAGGTTCCGTCCCGCCCTTTGGCGAGCGTATCCACACGGGCAAGCCTGCGAGCGTTTCGCCTACCCGCTCTTTTACTTCACGCTGAATGCGTGCCTTGGCAAGCTGGGCCGAGCTTGTCGCCGGGGAAGTTGGACTTCCATTGTCGTTGAATGATGTCAGGTGACTCATAACGACGGAAGATTACCAGATCCCGGTTACCGCACTCGGAAACCGCAAATCCGCACACGCAAAGGGGGGCAACCCCTAAAAACACGCCCTGAAACGGCGCTAAAAAAACAGCAACCACCGCAAAACCGCAGTCGAAAAGCGCAAATCTACATTTTTGCCCGCTGATGGGGCGCAAGAATTATTTTCGTGATTTTTCAGACTTCAGACTTCAGACTCCGCCCTTCTTTAAGTTTTTCTTTGTGCGGACCTTGTTCCCTTTCGCCAGTTTGTTGCGCCATTTGATGAATCGGAGTGCAACAATTTCGAGGACACCAGGACTGGTCCAGCCCTTGGTCTTAAGTTCGAAAAAGGGGAGATATGCGAACGCGGAGGGGTTTGCTTCCGCGAATTCGGAAAAAAGGTAGAAGTCCTTCACTTGCTTGCCGTCGATTTTGATTCCGCCGAGGTGACCCGATTTTTTAAGCAGCGCAATGAACTTTTTATGCTTCATCGGGTAAGACTGCGCGGAGACATCGAAACCAAGTATCCCACACGTATTCTTATTGCGTTCCGCAAGTTGTGCTTTCCCAGCATCATATAATTTCAATCCGTCTGCCTGTTCTTTTAAAACTAGAGCACACTCCCAAACGCATCCGAGCGCCGCAGACGCGCCTTCGCGGGTTGCCGGCAAATTGAGTGCGCCGACTAGCGTCGCGAGTTCAATGGCGGTCGGGTTTGGACGTTCTTCATTCAGAAGCCTGCCCACGGGCGTACCGGGCGCGTGCGGCGGCATCTTCAACATGAAAAATTCAAGCGCCGAATCTCTGAACGGAAGGCGCTTCGGTGATTTGGATGAAACGTTGCTTGTCACGGAGTTTCCTGCCGCTTTTCGCTCTTCCGGCGCGGGCTTTTTCACGGGCTTTGCGGGCTTGTTTTTCATGGCAGAATACTTGGGATGCGGGCAATCGCCCTGCGCTGAGTTTCGAGATCAAGGTGTGTATATCGGCGGTGAATTTCATCGCTCGAATGTCCGGCAAATTCCTTCCGCACGTCTGCCGAAACGTCTGCATTGGCGAGGTTCGAGATCATCGTGTGCCGCAAGCTGTGAAAGCCGAGTTGCTTAAACTGCCGCCCCTTGCCCGTCTTCTTTTCTCCCAATGGAGAACGAACGCCCGCCGCCGCCATTAAGCGGTTGAAGGCGTTGCTGAGCCCGCCGCCGCTGCCGCTCTTCTTTCCGTGAAGCGATGGGAACAAAGGCGCGTGCGGATCGTCGCCCGCGTGCAAGCCGTCGAGATACTTCACAAGGTCCGCGTGAAGCGTGAGCGTCGAGTCCTTGTTCTTTCCCTTTTTGCGCCCGCTCGTTTTTGCATTGCGAAAGGTGAGCCGCCGCCCGGAGAGATCGACGTTATCCCAAGTGAGCATCGCCGCATCATTCAGCCGCAAGCCCGCGTGATACCCGAAAAGAATCATCCCGCGCCAATCGTCGTTTGCCGCTTTCAGCAAGTCCTTCACTTGCTCCGGAGTGAAGGGGATTCGCTCTTCTGAATCCCCTTCGTTTAACAGCGTCACGCCGTCCGCTGGATTCGTAAGGGACAAGCCGAGCCGCCGGGCCTGAGTGAAAGCCGCTTTCAGAATCTTCAACGCAAGGTTTGCCGTCCCTGCCGTCTTTCCCGCCGCAAGCTCTGAGTCCCGGAAGCGTGCAATCTCCATGCTCGTTACGCTGGCGACACTTGCTGCCGCTCTGCGCTCCCCGATAGCCGCAAGAAAGCCCTCTATGACGGGCCTGTAGCGTTTCAGCGTGCCTGCCGAGCGTCCCGCCTTGGCGAGCCATTCCGTGAGAAAGTCCCGCGTGGTCTGAACGTCGAGCCGTTCGCCGCCAACACGTTCGAGCATTTCGCCCATCGTTTTGAGGATAGCAGCCTGAGTGAGTTCCCCGGCCCGCGCCTTCTTCGCGGCATGCTCCCATTCGTCGGCAATGCGCTGGGCCGTCCGCTTGTCCGTTTGTTTCGTTGAACGCATAACGATGCGCCCATCCTCTGCGCGAAATTTTGCCATCCAGAAGGGGGAGCGAGGTTGTCGATTGGTTGAAGCCATAAAGTAGAGCGTTTTTAGTTCTACCAAAAGTTCTACCGTCCGCCCGTGTTTGTCAACGTCAGAGAAGTATGGAACCCGCTATTTTACAGGAAAGCGGAGGGCCGAAAGGGGGAGGGATAGAAACCACTGTTCTATCCGTTGAACTACGGGGACATCTGATTATCAGAGTCTGCCGGAAACTTTCGGTTGAAAACATGTTCCCGTGCTACCACCAGCGCTACGTTCTCCACTGACGTGCGCTGAGAATCACCGATGGGAGGCGGCGTATCAAGCCAAGATTCCACGCCGCCATATGGTCTCCTCCCCGGAAGGCATCCCGAAAGAATAGATGTGCAGTTTCTCGGCGGAAGTTTCCCGACTTTTCGCGTGCCGCCGTTTCTCTGTTTTCCGTAACTCAGAAATGGGCGTGGCTTGACCGATGGGACCGGCGCGTGTTGTCTGTGCGCGGATGTATTGGCTTGCTCTTAAGATGCTTTATGGGGATGTGGCGAAGTTCATCATGCTGATCGGCGGCTTGACGGTTTGCTCGCTGCTGATGACGCAGCAGCTCGGAGTTTTTTGCGGGCTCATGCAGTGGACTACGGCGACGATTCGGAATGTGGATGCGCCGATTTGGGTGTGTGATGCGAAGGTGGAGCAGGTGAGTGAAATCGTGGCGATGCGGGACATCGAGGTGAACCGGGTGCGGAGCATCGAGGGCGTCGAATGGGCTGTGCCGTTGTATTGGGGGATCATTCAGGCGAGGCTTCCAAATGGTGCGTTCCAGCAGATTCAGCTCACGGGTTTAGACAGCGCGACGCTCATCGGGCGTCCGCCGAGGATGACGAGTGGGAATGTGGAAGATTTGCGTCTGCCGAATGCGGTGGTGGTCGATCAGCTCATGCTGAAAAAATATGCGTCGAAGACAGTTTCGCCGCAGCGTCCCGAGGGCGTGACGCTGAAGGTCGGCGACGTGTTTGAGATTAACGACAAGGAGGCGCGGGTGGTGGGCATCTGCTACGCGGAGCAGAGCTTCATGGGGCAGCCGTATATTTACACGACCTACGAGCGGGCGATGGAGTATGTGCCGCAGCAGCGGAAGATGTTGTCGTTTGTCTTGGCGAAACCACGGGACGACATCGCGGCGGCGGAGGTCGTCGCGCGCATTAAGAAAATCCCGAGCGTGACGGCGTTCACGAAGGAGGATTTCCAGGAGCAGACGATGAACTGGTATATCAAATACACGGGCATCCCGATTTCATTCGGCTCGGTGGTGGTGCTCGGGATCATCGTGGGAATCGCGATCTCCGGGCAGACGTTCTATCTTTTTGTGCATGAGAACTTGCGGCATCTCGCGGCGCTGAAGGCGATGGGTGCGAGCAATGCGTTGCTGGCGGAGATGGTGTTTTTGCAGGCGTTCTCCGTTGGGATCACGGGCTACGGACTGGGCACGGGGCTGACGTCGATTATGGGGCGAAGGTTCATGGCGCTGGGGGAGCCGCCATTCTATTTGCCGTGGCAAGTGCTGGCGTTTGCGGGTGCGGTGATCGTTTTTATCTGTCTCTTCGCTTCGGGCATCGGGCTGCTGAAGGTGTTCCGCGCGGAGCCCGCGATTGTTTTCCGATGAGTATGCAGACTGTGGCCGTGAGGACTTCCGGCGTGGTGAAGACTTTTGGGGAAGGAGAGAGCGCTGTGCAGGCGTTGCGGGGCGTGGATTTCGACGCGCACTGCGGCGAGATGCTGATGGTCGTGGGGCCGTCGGGCTGCGGGAAGACGACGTTTCTCAGCGTGGTGTGCGGGACGATGCGGGCGGATGAGGGGAGCGTGGAAGTTTTTGGCACGGACCTCATTCACCTCAGCGCGGGAAAGCTGACGGCGTTTCGCGGGAAGAATGTGGGGTTTATCTTCCAGCAGTTTAATCTCATCCCGACTTGGAACATCGTGGAAAATGCAAGTGTCCCGCTCCTTTTGAACGGCGCGAGTAAGCGGGATGCGGAGGCGGAGGCGACGCGGCTGCTGACGGAGGTCGGGCTGGGTAAAAGGCTCCGCGCTTTCCCCCGTGAGCTAAGCGGCGGGCAGCAGCAGCGCGTGGCGATCGCCCGGGCGCTGGTGCATCAGCCGCGCTTGCTGATATGCGATGAGCCGACGGCTTCGCTCGATGCGGCGTCGGGGCGGAAGGTGATGGAACTGCTGAAGGCCAGCGCGTGCCGCCCGGATCGGTGCGTCATCGTCGTCACGCATGATAGCCGTATTTTTCCCTTTGCCGACCGCATTGTGGAGATGGGCGATGGCGTTGTAAAAGGCGTCCACAACGCCGGGGAATACCACGTTAGTTTTTGATTTTCACATGAAGCGCTTCTTTTTCTGGATACTACTCATCATCGCCGTCATCGGTGCCGTCAGCGCCATTCGGCTCGTGCTCAATTCACGCAGGCCGTCTGCCACCGCGCAGATGGTCGCCGAGCCGCCGCGCGCGCCATTTCCGAAGAGCATCGGTGCGCGGGGCCTTGTGGAGAGCGTGGATGAGAATATCCGCATCTCGCCAGCCATCGCCGGACTGGTGATGGAAGTGCCTGTGACCGTCGGCCAGCCCGTGAAAAAGGGCGACGTGCTCATTAAACAAGACACCCGCGAGAGCGAAGCAATGGTCACCGCGCAAGTCGCCGAAATCGCCGCCCTGCAAACGATGGTCGCCGAAGCCGAGATCGCCCTCGCAGACAAACGCGACCGCTGGGCGCGGACCGAGAAGCTCACCACTGCCGCTAGCGAGGATGAGCGTCAGCGCACCCAATTCGCAGCCCGCACGGCCGAGGCTCAACTCGCCAGCACGAAAGCCAAAATCGCGACGGCTGAGGCGCAGCTCGCTCGTATGAAGGTGCAAGTCGAACTCCTCACAGTCCGCG
>CAMDQC010000215.1 GCA_945905735.1 Prosthecobacter debontii
TCGCCCTCACGGCTTGACCGTGCCCGCATCGCACCAAAACGGGGCAAAAACAGCAATTTCTCGATGACTTTCCGCCTCAGAACCCCACTCACTACCACCCTGCCTCGCGCTTCTCTGCTCAACTCGCTTTATTCAGCGTTTCCCTAGTGTTCTGTCAGTCGTCGTGTGATGGTAATCCAGCGTGTTTATCGGCGGTGATTTGTGACTAGTGAGAAGTGATTAGGCGCAAGCGGAAAAACCACGCCAACACGCTTGCGATCAGTCACCACTCACGAGTCACAAGTCACCGCCCGACTGCTCAAGCGGTTACCATCATCTCACGACTGACAGAGCACTAGCGGACGGCGCTTGCGAGGGTGTTTGCGCCGCTGGCGATCTTGCCGTCGCGAATGACGATGCGGCGTGGGGCGTTGGCGGCGATCTCACTGTCGTGGGTGACGAGGACTATCGTGCGACCTTGGGCGTTGAGTTCTTTGAAAAGGGCGAGGATGGTTTCGCCGGTCTGGCTATCGAGGTTGCCGGTGGGCTCGTCGGCAAAGACGATGCGCGGATTATTCACGAGCGCGCGGGCGATAGCGACGCGTTGCATTTGCCCGCCGGAGAGCTGGAGCGGGGTGTTTTTCACGCGGTTGGACAGCCCGACACGCTCGATGGAGGCGAGGGCTCGTTTGCGGCGTTCGCTTTTGCCCATGCCCGCGTAGAGCAGGGGGAGTTCGACGTTCTCCAGCACGGTGAGCTTTTGCAGGAGGTTGAAGGCTTGGAAGACGAAGCCGATGCGCGAGTTGCGCATCTCGGAGAGCTTGTTCTCGCCAGCCTTGGAGACGTCCACGCCGTCCAAAACCATGCGGCCTGTGGTGGGAGTGTCGAGGCAGCCGAGGAGGTGCATCAGCGTGCTTTTCCCGCTGCCGCTGGGGCCGATGATCGCGCAATACTCGCCGCTCTCGATGGTGAGGTTGATGCCGTCGAGGGCTCGGATTTCCTGCTCTCCCACGCGGTAGAGCTTGGTGACGTCGGTAAGCTCGATGAGCGCCATTGCTTATGCGCCGGAGCGTTTTTTCACTGCGCGCTCGGGGTTGACGAGGAGGATCTCCTCGCCGACTTGCAGGCCATTCAAAATCTGGGTGTGTTCAATATTGGAGACGCCGAGTTTGACCTCGCGCTTCTCCGTTTTCTGGCCGTTCACGACGAAGACCACGCGCTTGTTTCCTTCGGAGCGAAACACTCCAGAGATGGGCACCGAGATCGCGTCGTCTGCGTGGGCGATGGGGACGTTCATGCTGACGGTCATGCCGGGGCGGAGCGCGGGGCTCGGCTTATCAATGAGCGCCTGCACGGCAAATCCTTTCACCGAACTCTTCACGGTGGCGATGGGGGCGATGAAGAAGATCTGCGCCTCCATGTCCCCGTCCTTAATGGATTCGGCGCGAAGCTTTACCCGCTGTTTGGTGCTGAGCTTGGCGACATCCACTTGGTTGACGTGGCATTCCACGAGCAAGCGCTCAAGGTTCGCGATGGTCATCAGCGTTGTCCCATTATTCACGCTCGCGGCGGGGATGACGACTTGGCCTTCGATTACGGGCACCGTCAGCACGGTGCCGTCGTTCGGCGCGGTGACTTTGGTCTTGTTGAGCTTGTCTTGGACGGTCTGCACTTTGCGGTCGGCCCGTTCGAGGCTGTTTTTTGCGAGAAGGTGTTCGGTAGCGAGATTGTCGAAGGCTTCTTGGCTGATGAGCTTTTGCGCGAACAGTTCTTGGCCGCGCTCGTTGTTCCGGCGTGCTTTTTCCGTCTGGAGTTTTGCTCCTTCGATTTCCGTTTTCGCGGCCTCCATTTCTGTCAGGATGTCGCGGTCATCAATCTCCACCAGTAGTTGTCCCTGTTTCACTGTGTCGCCGGCAATCACATGGAGTTCTTTCACTTTCCCGCCCACCTCGGCTTTCACATCAAGCTGAGACTGTGGAGAGACATCGCCGCTGACTTGCACAGAGAAATCAATGCTGCGGACCTCCGCGCGAGCGGTCGGGTTGTCGTCCGTTTGGCTAGAGTCGGCTTTCGCAGGGATGAGGCCGAACCATTGCTTCGAGTTGGCATACCAACCCGCGCCACCGATGACGGCGGTGAGCAGCAGGAATTTAAGGAGTTTCTTCATTCAATATGTGGTTAAAAGCGCGATTGACGGTGAAAGTCGCGCCCACGCGCTGAACTACCAGCGCCGGCAGGAGAGTTTAGTGTGAAAAACGACAATCTCTGCATTGAATAGCGGTCGAGAGGGAATCGGTACAAAAGTAAACCCGCGTCGTGCGAACTTTGGGGTCGCACGACGCGGGCTTCTAGTAGGAATCCGTTGGGTGAGAACGGTTCCGGAGAAATCTTTTAACGCTTGCTGAACTGGAAGCGCTTGCGGGCACCGGGTTGACCGGGCTTCTTACGCTCTTTCATACGCGGGTCACGGGTGAGGAGGCCGTCTTTCTTCAGCGCGGGGCGCAGTTCTGCGTTCACTTGGAGAAGGGCGCGGGCGATGCCGAGGCTGATGGCTCCAGCTTGGCCGGAGGTGCCGCCGCCACAGGCGTTCACGGAGATGTCAAACAGGTTGCGGCTCTGCGCCACTTCGAGTGGGCGGAGGACTGCGCTCTGGTTGGCGACGACTGCGAAATACTCGTCATACGGGCGACCGTTCACGACGATCTTGCCGGTGCCTGCGTTCATGCGGACTTGTGCGATGGAGGTCTTGCGGCGTCCGGTTGCGGTGATGGTGGTTTGGGACATTGTCTTTTTAAAATTCGAGATTAGCGGACTTTGGCGACGGCGACAGGACCCTGCGCGACGTGCGGATGGCTTGGGCCGGCATACACTTTCAATTTGGTGATTTGGGCGCGTCCGAGGCGTGTGTGGGGAATCATTCCCTTGATGGCACCTTCGACGATGAGTTCGGGGCGACGGGCGCGGCGGGCCTTTACGGTCTCGCTCTTGTGGCCGCCGACGAATCCGGAGAAGCTCATATAGCTCTTCGCCGTCTCCTTTTTGCCGGAGAGGCGGACTTTTTCCGCATTGATAATGACGACAAAATCGCCGGTATCTACGTGCGGCGTAAAGATCGCCTTTTCTTTGCCCCGGAGCAGGTTCGCAGCTTTCGCTGCGACGCGTCCAAGAATTTGATCGGCGGCGTCAATGACCCACCAGTTGCGTGTAACTTCGTTTGCTTTCGCTGAAATAGTCCTCATTTAGTCTCTGAAAAAGAGCGCGGAACCTAGGAGCCCACGCAAGGGGTGTCAAACGTAATTCTGCATTTTTCTGCTCAATCACCCAAAATACCTGCAAAATGGTGCAGCGCGTCCGTGTTTTTCCCGTCTGCGCGCTGCCAGCGGAGGTAGCCAGCGATTGCGGCAGTGACGAGCATTTTCGCCTCTCCCACCGCAGCCTCAAGATCGAGCCCCCGCCCAAGGCCAGCCGCGATTGCCGCGCTATACGTGCATCCCGTTCCGTGCGTGCTCACGCCGGGGATAAATGGCGCTCTAAACTCGCTCATCGTGCCATCGGCGGTAATGAGGAGGTCGCGGGCTTGCTGGTCGCGGAGGTGCCCGCCTTTCATCAGAAATGCGCAGCCGTATTGATCTACGAGTTCGAGGCCCGCAGCGTGCAACTCTCCGACCGTGGAAATGGACCGCCCGACGAGGACTTGCGCCTCATCGAGATTCGGCGTGACCAGCGTGGCGAGGGGAAAGAGCGCCTCTTTATAGTAAGCGACGGCGTCCCCCTTCAGCAGCGAATCCCCGCTGGTGGCCACCATCACGGGGTCCACGATGAGCGGCGGCAGCGCCCGCTGGCTGCGGAGTTCGCCCACGACGCGCTCCATGATATCGCGCGAGTAGAGCATCCCGGTTTTCATCGCGGCGATGGGGTATGCCTCAAAGAGCAGGCGGATTTGCTCCGCCACGATAGCAGGCTCGATGGGCTGGATGGCGCTCACTTTCCCCGGCACCTCCGCGACCACGCAAGTGATGGCCGTGACGGCATAAACGCCCAGCGCGCTCATCGCCTTCAAGTCCGCCTGTGCCCCCGCTCCCGCGCTATTATCGGAGCCCGCGATCGTCATCACCACTGGTAGATTCATCGCCCACCAATGCCGGAGCGCCGCGCTCGGGGAAAGTGAAATGCTCGCGCACTTGCCACCGCCTGCTCCTTCGTCAGGAACTCCACCGCCCCTCCGCGAAAAAACATCTCCACCCGCCCAATCACATCCTCCGCCGAAATCATGTCCATGCAGCGCGGGAGCGTGCCCACCACGTCCACGCAGAGACTCGCATCCTTCGGGTCGCCATCGCCGAGCGGCACGGTGCGCGCTTTCCAGCAGCCGCCGTTGTCGCAGCAGCGCAGCGCGCCGTTCGTGTGGATGTATTGGTGATGCGGATACGCCTCCCACTGCGCCGGTTCGCGTCCCCCGGCAATCACCACGCAAGGGCGGTTCGGCCCCGGCCCGCGTGTTTCCACCGCCGCCGCGAGATGCATCGCGAATGTCACCGGACACACCACGCCCTGCGCGTGATGCATCAGCCGCACAAACTCCCGCGTATCCGTCTTCCCGCGCAGGTCCAGCACGCCCCGCAGCGGCGGATGATGATGCCCCGCCTCGCCCGTCTGCACAAAAAGGATACGCCCTGCGAAATGGTCCACCACCGCCTGCATCCGCGCCGGGTCCCACCACTTCGTCGTGAAATCCCGCTTCCCCCCCCGACACCACGATCCAAAACGGCAGCGCCCGCCCCGTCAGCACCTCCACCGCCGAGGGCATCGCCTTTTCCTCCGGCGAAAGATGCACATCGCCGCGAAACGCCCCCGGCTCCAGCCGCACCTCCAGACGCTCCGCCAGGAAATGATGAAACGCGTGGATGAAATGCCACGGCCCCGTATTGCTCCGCGCGATGAGCGGATACCCGCATTCCACCGCCTCCCAGCTCCCCGCATCCGCCACCCGGTCCCAGCGCCGCGCCAGCGGATTGTGGTCCCACAGCGCCATCGCCGTCGTATCCACCGCCGTGATGAACCGCCCCGGATGCTGCGCATGTAAATCGCGCACCGCCGCCGTCAGCATCACCACATCCCCCGGCGACTGACGATTCCGCAGCAGCAAACGGCGCGGTTTCATGGCAGCCCGCGAAAAGCGCGAAAAGTCGCGAAAATTTCCGCGCCCAAACTTTCGCGCAATTTCGCGCATTTCGCGGGCCTAAAGTGCGGCTTCATGCCCTGCTCCCGCATCCCCCGTTCGCATCCGCATACTCCGCCAGGCCATACGGCAGCCCCCACCTCGCCCCCAGCGCGCGGTAATCCTCCGGCCCGGCCCAATCGTGCCACAGGAATTTCTTCGTCCGCGCCCGGCGGTCCGTCCCCATCCAGTCCCACACCGCGTAGCCGTTGCGTTCCGGCGGGCGCTCCCCCGTGCGCGCATCGTATTCCCGCGCCGCCGCGCAGCGTGCCCGCGCCGCCCGCCGCGCGAGATCGTGCATGAACCCCTCCACAAACGGCTCCCCCAGCTCCCCGATCCGCTGCGCCACCTCCCCCACCAGCCCCAGCCGCCACCATTCCTCCACCGCCATCGCCACACACTCCGTGCGAAAGCCGTAATTGAACGACGTCGTCCACGAGCAAAACGTCGCGTATTGCGAAGCCAACGCCAGCCGCCCGAGCGAATCCCGCCAGTCGCACCGCGGCACAAACCGCCGGCTCAGCTTTAAGAGCACCTCCACCCCGCGCTCCCGCGCCCAGACGAAACCTCCCGCAAACGCCGACAGATCCCCCTTGCACGGCGGCAGCCGCGACGTGTTCCGCTCAAAATCCGCCCCATACGACTCGCACAACTCCGCCAGCCGCCCCGACACCGGGCTCCCATCATCATGCACCAGAAGCGGCACCTCCGGATAATACCGGCTCATCGCTGTTTAGAGTGGGTAAAATCATGAGGGTTTGAGGGAGGGGAGATTGAGGTTGAGAGAGGCGGCTTTGAGGTAGGAGATGGCTCGGAAGAACTCAAAGTTGCGGAAGCCTCGGGCCATGCGTTTGGCGAGTTGGAGT
>CAMDQC010000216.1 GCA_945905735.1 Prosthecobacter debontii
CCCTTCGGCACGCCGTCCTGCGGCTGAGAATCAGGGCCGAGCGTGTAGTCGGCATCTGCGGCGAAGCAGGCGGTGGCGGCGAGTAGAAGCGTGGTGATGATGCGCATGGCTGCTGGCTAACCAGCGCCGCTGCGGAATGAAAGGCGACATTTTCCCCCTTTGCACTGCGGGCGGGAATGCGCTTCTCTTCGCGAATGTCGGATCATTGCTGTGCATCGGAGGGCGCTATCGCCGGAGCCTTGGAGAAAATCCGCGCCAACGGCGGTCGTGTCACCGAGCCGAGGCGCGCGATGCTGGCGATCCTCGGGAAAGAGCACGGCCCATTTTCCGCCGAAGAGCTGCACAAGAAGATCGGCGGCGCAGGCTGCGATGTGGTGACGGTTTACCGCTCCCTGCAAGCGATGGAAGAGATCGGCGTCGTGCGGCGGTGCGACTTTGGCGACGGCACCTACCGCTACGAGTTCAACGACGGCGAGCACCACCACCACCACATCATCTGCCGAGTCTGCCGCAGCGTGGAGACGCTCGACGTCTGCGTGGCCGACGGCCTAGAGCGCATGGCCCGCCAAAAGGGCTACCAAAAAGTCACGCACACGCTGGAAATCTTCGGCGTCTGCCCGAAGTGCGCGTAGGCCATCAGCGCACCATCGGGAGGATGGTGATCCCTCCTGGCGTTTTGCCGGCGATGACTCCTGCTGCGGAGTTTGTGAGTTGGTTCACTACGCCTCGGATGATGGTGTTTTTGTGCGTCGCGGGGTGGATGTAGCTGCCGTGGAAGAAGCCAGTCAGCGGGTCCACGCTCAAGACTGGCAGTGCGTTGCCGGGAGTCGGGAACACGAACGTGTTTCGCGAGTTTAGGCGTGCGGACATCGTGAGCGTGTCGCTTGGGTTTGCGTCGGTAAATGTCGCGACTCCCAGCGGCAGCACGATGGCGCTGGTGCCGATGGCGGGGGCTTTGTAGGGCGCACCTCCGGCACTCACTGGGCCGGCAAAACTATCGCTGAACCAGTTGAGTTCGCCATCAATCTGGCGACCCATCTCCGTGCGATAATTCAGCGCGCCCGCGATGCTGCCGTTCTCCGACAGCGGTGTGGAGAACGGCATCGTCTCATCGTTTGCGACGCAGAGTCCGGCGCGGATGAGGCTGCCGTCGCCCGCCCTTCCTCGGAGCGTCACGAGGCCGTTGCGGGTGATGTTCATCACCGCATAGCCGTGGCCGGGGATGTCCGGCGTGGGAGAGGGAAAGGTAAGCGTCCACGCACCAGCAGCGGGGCAGTCAGCACTCCAGTTTGCAGGCTTTGCGATGCTCTCATACACCTCTGCAAAATCGAAGCGGAAGAACTCCATTGCCACCACGACTTCGCCCGTATCGAAGCGCGTCACCACGCTGACGTAGTTCGGCAGATTCTCTCGTGGGTCGTGGTAAGAATCGGAGCGCCCCTCCGCCGACAGGGCGCCGCTGATGGCCGTGCGAGAGCCAGCGATTTGCAGGCTCATCGTGAAGTTGCCCGTCTTCGACATAGCGATGTCGTAGCGCCCTTGGTGGATGCCATCGCCGATGAGTCCGACATATTTTCCAGCGAAGGGAATGAACGGATTTTTGATGAACACTGCCGTGAGGTCTGTGTTGTCGCGCATCGAAAATGTCAGCCGCGCCGACGGCTCGAAGTTCGGCTCCCAGCGCGAGAATATCCAGCCGGGCGCGGGCTGTGCGGTGATGGTGAGGTCGTCGCCGACGTAGCGCAAACTCGTGCCGATGAAGCCCGGCGTCACACTGCCGCCGCCGCTGATGGAGACGTTCAGCGGGCTGCGGTAGCGGTAGCGGAACTTGCGCTCGGGCGATGAACCCTCGCGGCCTTGGGAGTCCGTGGCGAAGACTTGAATCGTGTTTTCGCCAGCCATGATTCCGCGTAGGCGGTCGAGCGCGAAGTGCCAGTTCTCCGAGGGCGAAAATGGATGCCGCACGCCGCGATTGAGCGAGTACTCCAGCGACACGAGCGGGGCTTTGCTCGACGCGGTTCCCGTCACGGCGATGGGTGCCGAAGTCACCTCCGCGCTCGGCGTGATGAGCCTTACTTTGGGCCTGCTGTCGCCTTGCTCCGTCGAGACGATGTGCAGCGAGAACGTGCGCTCCGCCAGCGCGCCAGCCGCATCCATCGCCTCCAGCCGGAACGAGAAGTCGCCGCCCGCTGATGCCGTGCCGCCGAGCGAGCCTGCGGGGTTCAGCTCGATGCCCGCTGGCAGCGCACCGCCGACGAGCCGCCACGCGTTTGGCGACACGCCGCGCGTCGTCTCCAGCGCGACGCGGATACGCTGGCCGAGCTTGCGCTGTGGGATGCGCGAGGGCGTGGAAATGCCGAACGCATTCACGTCTTGGTCTGGCAAAAAGAGCTGCGTTTGCGGGATTGGGCCGTCGGCGAAATTCGTGGGCTCATACCACGAGAGCGAGAGCGAGCCGTGCGCATTGGAGTCGAAATACTCCACGACGAGGTCCACCGGCTCTCCGGCGATCAGATCAATACCCACCTCCGAATACGCGGTAGTTTCTCCCTCGGGAATCTCCGGCTCGCTCCACGCATCAATGAGCAAATTGCCGCCGATGGTCACACGCAGCCCGCCCGCGTGACGGAAGTAGATCGTGTGCGACCCGCTCTCGCGTGGGAGCAGCTTGCCGGAGAATCGCGCGGAAAATCCGAGGTGCGGGATGCCCTCCGCTGGCGGCAGTTCGGACCAGTCGAAGTTCACCGTATCCACTGTCGTCTCCACGGCGGTGCCGCTGAGCGTGGTATTCGCGAAATACTCCGCCTTCAGCCCCGCGCCCCCGTCGCGCGTCTCATCGCCGCTGGCGAAAATGGTCACGGGCTCCGAGTCGCCGAAGTTGCCGAGTTGATCGAAAGCGCGCGCGCTCAAATCGTGCGTGCCGGGCTCTGCGCGCCATGTGAATTCGTAGGGCACGGCGAAGTCTTCGCCGATGCTGCGACCGTCCACGAAGAACTCCACTTTCGCCACCGAGCCATCCACATCCCAAGCGGTAGCAGCGAGCGCCAAGGCTGTGCCCGCAGTCGTCTCCAGAAGGTCGCCCGGTGAGGTGAGCACCACGCGAGGGCGACCGTCCACGCCTTTCGCGCCGGGCGTCGGGGAGCCCACGGTCCACGCCGCCGATTCATCTGCGTAGGCGAGCGGCAGGCGGTGGAGCGAATCGCCCGCTCCCGCTGCGCCGACGGGCCACGGGAAGCGGTCGTTGTAGCGCACTTCATCAAGCACGCGCCAGCCGTCCTCATACGGTTCTTCGAGCGCCACACGCTCGCCGTTGTCTTGCAAATCGCCCGGCGTCGGCCCGAGCACAGTCGTGCCCTCAGTTGGGAAAACCGCGCGGAACTCTGCCTCGCTCGCTTTGGAAATAATAAGTCGCTCGCCCGCGCCGAGACTCATGCCGGCAGGAACGACGTAGTTCATTCCCGCGAGCCGCATCCCTGCGAGGGAGATGGGCGCGTCGCCGGAGTTTTCCAGCTCCACGAAGTCCAGCCCGGACGCATAGAAAATCTCCGAGATGCGCAGCGGACTGCGCGAAAGCGGCGCGCCGTTTGCAGCGTCGGGCGTCGGGGCCATCGCTACGAATCGCTCTTCGCCATCACCGTTGATATGACGACCAAACGAGATGCCGGACTCCAGCGGGCCGAAGCGTAGTTCATGCGCGTAGCTCGGCGGGACGGAGTAAAGAAACGCAGCGCCGCCAGCGGGCAGCTCGGCCAACGGCAGCAGATAGAAGCCGCCCGACGGAATCACCGTGGAAGCCGGGATTGTCGTCGGGAGCGCGCGGTCCGTGCCGACCTTCCAGCCCGAGATGTCCGCGGCGGCGGGGCCGGGATTGTGAAGCTCGATGAACGTCGCCGCGACCTCGTTCACTACGACGCGGGACAAGTGCGCTGGAGCTGGGTCGTCTGCGCCGGGCGAGCCTCCGTTGGCGGAACTCGCGTGCCAGTTCTTCCCATCGTCCGGGTTGCCCTTGCCATCATATACAAGCGACGGGCCATAGCCGTCTGCGGCGAGCGGCCACGGCGCTTCATCGTCGTACTCGAGCGCAAATATCCGTGTGCCGGTGCTCGTCGTGATAACGAGCGATTCGCCGTCGTCGCCGAGCTTTCCGTTGAAGACCCCATCGGGCACCACGCCGGGATGTTTCTGCGCAAAGACGGTCGCGTTTCGCACTAAGACGAAGAACGCTCCCGGTGCCAGCGACGTGCCTGCGGGGAAGGTGAACTCGATGCCCTCGCTGAACGTGCAGCCGCTCAAGTCCAGCGTCGTCGGGCCTGTATTCTTCAGCTCGATGAACTCCCCGTCGTCCGCAGTCTCCGCGCCTTCCACGGCGGGGTTGTAGTGAATCTCCGTCAGCCGCAGCGCGCCAAAGTCCACGCCCGGCAGGAACTCCGCCTCCACCAGCGCGCTCCAGCTTCCGCCATCGAGCACACGGGCGCGCACCGTCGTTTTTCGCGCCAGCGCAAAGGGAGTCGCGAAGGCCTGCGCTTCCGGGGAAATCGCGCCGCCCACGAGTCGCGGATCGGGGCCGTCGAGCGTGTAGTAGATCGTTCCCGTCCCGTTCGCATTCAAGAGTTCCACCGTCCCGCCCGCTGGCAGAGCGCCGCCAAAAGGCGACATCGTCGGCGCGGGGGTCGAGGGGTAAAGCGCGCCGTCGCGCAAGTGCTGGAGCATCTTCTCGCTGCGCTGGGCGATGTAGTCGTCGCGCTTTGCCGTCGCTCCGCCGAGCCAGTCGGCGCGGGTGTAGGCGCGGCGCTTTCCTTCGCCGCCGGGCTTGGGTCCGCCGCCGTCTGGCGGACGAATCTTGAGGTCGAATATCGGCCCACCCCATCCGCCCCCCGCCTCCGAGTCGCCCCAGCGCGCAGACTCGGCGACGATGGCGCGGTCCATCTCCTGCATCCGTGCGTTCCAGCGCGCCACGCACGCATCCGCCGTCAGCGCGCCGCCGTTGAAGAAATGCTTTTGCACACGGTCGGCGACCTTCATTCGGAACTCCGCATTCATCCGCATCGCCATCCAGAAGTGCCACGGATTGATGGACTCTGCATTGCGCTCGGCGAGTTCGTTCGTCTGCGGGTTTTCGCCGATGTAATTGCCGTCCAACTCGAACATCGAAAGCTCGAAGTCATGCACGAAGAAGCGGTAGCCGAAGTCCCCGTTGCGAGCGCGGATGGAGGTCCAGTTATTGTCCGTCCCGCCGACCACGGGATTATCCGTCGCGCCGCACCAGATGCCCACGAGCATGTAATCAATGAGGTTCTCCTCATCAATGAGCCGCTCGTAGCCGGGGTTGCGCGAGCCGTCGGGATTCCGCCCCAGCGCGCGGAAATAGCGCGCATTCTCCGCGAAGCCTTCGTGGCCTAAATCGAACGCCTCACGCCATGCTCGGCGCGTCCCGCCGTTCAGCCCCGTCGAGCCCTGCTCCGCGTCGTAGCGCATCACGTCGTAGTCCTCCGAAGAGCCGCCAAAGTGGTTCGCGCCGAAGTCGCCGTTCACTCGCTCATCAATGAAGAAGAGCCCCCAGTATTGCCGGTTGATGTAGAGGTTGCAGAGGTTCCCGCGCTTCGCCACGCCGCTGGCTGCGAGCTGCGCGTCGCGGGCGAAGATGTCTTGGAGTTGGTTCGCGTCGGGCGTGTTCGAGTAGTGCCACGACACGAGATGGTCCCACCGCAGGTCGAAGCCGTCCGAGCGCGCCGGCCCGTCCTCGCCAAACAGCGGGAAGTCGAGATTCGCCGCGCCGTATTCCGTGCGAAAGCGGAACTGCAACGAGTGCTTCGGATTCCCCGTATCTCGACTCGCCCCGCCGCGAATGCGGATGCCGCCGGGAATCTGAAACCCGCCGCCGCCCGTCGGCTCGATATACTCCAGCGACATCGCCCGCTCCCACTCCGCGCCCTTGTCGTTCGGGTGCGAGTAAAAGCCCGAGTCTGCATCGAACAG
>CAMDQC010000217.1 GCA_945905735.1 Prosthecobacter debontii
GCCTGGGCCAAAGCCCAGCGCACGCAGCGCGTGATGAAGCAAGCCGCATAAAAGTTCGTAAGTTCCATATACGAACTCCCTACGCAATTTATACCTCAGCGCCGACGTAACGCGACTCTTGCTCAACGGTGCCCGGCGTGACGCTTACGTTCATTTACAACGGCGTGCAGCTTTTCCTAACGGTCGCCGTCGTCGCCCGTACATGGCCGAAGTCGCGCTTTTTTTTACGAGCGAAACCTCGGTGCCTACGTCGGTTTTGCTATGACCGCGAACCTCCTTTATTGCTCGGTCATCGTCGTGGAGATCGTGCTTCTCGTCCCCTTACTCCGCCCGCATGCGGATATCATCCGACACATCGTCCTCGTCCTTGGCATCCTCATCGCATGCTTCCTCAATTTCGGTATCCTCTTTGGGTTACTCTTCTCAGAGTTTGATGGCGACTAGCCGCTGTTACTTCCCCTTTCGTTTCTCGGGCTGCACGGGCGGCGGGGGTTCGTCCATCCGCAGCGTCAGTGGCATGAAATAGTGCGTCGTCCCCCCGCCATTATCCGCCACGAGGATGAGGCTGTGCGTGCCGTCGGCGAGAATCGGGCCGAGCGTGATGCCCTCGAAATTCACTGCTCCCGTGAGCCGCTCAAAGAGGAGGTGCTTTTTTACCGGCACGACCTCTTTCGCGCCCTTCAGCGAATCCACCTCTGCGATGTCCGTCGCATCGGCAAACTCCACGCGGAAAATGCGGACGCAAAAGCCGACAGTCAGCACGCGCTCTAGCACGAGCAGCTCCCCGTTTGGCAGCGCCAGCAGGTCGGTGACGCCGGTGCCTTGGTGCCCGATGCGGATGAGCGAGGGCTCGGTGCGGTAGGCAAATTGCCCGGCGGGCTCGAACTTCGCGTTGAACTTTTGCAGTCGTACGAGCGCGCCCTTTTTCCCATCGCTCTCCCCGCCGTCGCACTCCAGCGTGTCCTCGTTTACCGTCCACATTTCACCGCGCGCATCGTCCCACGCCAGCGACTCTAGGCTCTTGTTGTGCCGCGCCTGCCGGAAGATGCGCGGCACCTCGACTTTGAAGCTCGCGTCGCCTTCGAGGTCGAAGCCGATGATGCGGCCGCGAGCCTCGGTGCTGATGTAAAAGCGGTTCTTCGACGCCATGTAGATGAGCCCCTCGAAGTCGGACTCGTCCGTCTTGAGCGCGATCTTTTCCCCAAACTCCGCGCCCGACAAACGGCCCGACTTGTCGCTGATCTCTAGCCTCACGGGGACGAGCGCCTTCTCGCGATTGGAGACGACGAAAAAGCGATTGTCTCCCACCCAAGTGATCGCGCTCAGGTCCGTCGCACCGTCCCATTCCACCGAGTAGTCGGGCTGCCCGGCCACGGGCTCGATCTGGGTTTCCGCAAGCGCCGCGAGCGGCAGGACGAGTAAGAGAGCAAAACGTAAAAGCACGTCGGACTATTTCCCCTTCTCCGGCAATCGGTCGAAGTATTTCTGAATGGCCCCGTGGTAGCCCGGCGGGATGCGCTCGTTGCGGATGGCCTCGGCCACGCCTTCTCTCACCGCGCGAACGGCGTCTTGGTAGTCCTCCACTTTTTGCCCGGTCTCGCCGACGCCCTCTTCCTTCCACTGCATGAGCAATTTGCCCGCGCCCATCTTCGTCTTCGATTTCTCGTCCTTCGTCTTCGTCAGCGCGTTCGGATCTTCGCCCACGGTTCCGCCGTTGCCGATGCCGGGATTTTGTCCCGCTTTACCCTGCCCCTGGCCCTGACCTTGGCCCTGACCTTGGCCGTCGCCTTGACCTTGCCCTTTGGCGATGAGTTCGTTGTAGAGCTTCTCGTAGTCTGCCATCGTCTTTGCGTCGCCAGCGCCCGCGCCGTCGAGCTTTCCGTCCTCGTTGAGTTGCTTGGCTTTCGCCAAATTCTTCAGCGCGTCTTCGAGGTTGTTGGCGTCCTTGAAGTTCTCGGCGAGCTTCTCCAGCTCCTCCTTGGTGAGGTTCAGCGAATCCGCCGCCGCTTGCAGCGCATCTTTCGCGGCGTCTTTGTTTTTGGCCATGCTCATCTGCTCCAGCGCGCGCTTCATGGCTTCGTTCGCGCCCTTGTCGCCGAGCTGCTCGCGCATCTGGTTGGACATCTTCGCCAGCTCCTTCGCGAGCTGCTCCATCTGCTTCTCGCGGTCTGCGCCTTCGGGCATTTTCGCGAGGGCTTCCATCTTTTTGTGCGCTTCTTCGAGCGCCTTCTTCAGCTCGGAAGCGTCGCCTTTTTTCAGCTTGTCGAGCATCTGCTTCATGGCCTGCGCTTGCTCGTTGGCCCCGAACTGCTGTGCGGTGCGCTCGACGTTTTCCATCATCTTCGGGAGGTCGGCGGTGGCCTTTTTCCACAGCTCGGAGAAGTCCTGCGCTTGCTCGTTCAGCTTCTTCGCGTTCTCCGCTTTCTCCACGGGCTTCATGTCCTTGAGCGTCTTATCGAGCTTCGTGAGGGCTTGCTCGACTTGCTCCTTCATCACGCCGCTCTTTTCCTTCAGCTCTTCCTTGCGAAGTTCGGTGAGCTTCTTGGTTTCTTCGAGCTTCTTCTCCAGCGCCGTCACGGCCTTGCGGCCCTGCTCCAGTTTCAACAAGTCGAGCTGCGGGAGCCACTGCACACCCGCCGCCAGCACGGCCAGCGCGAGGAGCCCATTGCGCACGCCGGGGAGGCAGTAAAAAGGGACGAGCTTTGCCGGGTGCAGCGTCGCCGCCGTCTGCTCCGCCTGCTCGTGCAACACGGCGGCAAACTCCGACGCGCTCTGCCGACTCAACGCAGCCGACAAGAATAACTCCTTGCTCCCCGAACGCTCATCCACCACCCGCGCCGCTCGCTCGACACCCGGCTTTCGCGCAAAGATCGCTGCGACAAAAAGCGCCACCACCGGGACGACGAGCAGCAGTTCAAACCGGACCCACCCCGCTGGAAACAAGCCCAGCAGCCGCGAGCCGAGCAATGCCAGTGCCGCCACCGCCGCAAGCACGAGCAGCGCGCGATGAAACCACGCGCCCAACGCCACGAGCCGGAGACGGTTCGCAGTGCGGGAGAGCAGTCTGTCTGTCGCAGTCATTTTCACACCACCGACGCTAGGAGCGGGGAGGGGAGATGGCAACGGTTCGTTCGTCATCTGCGGCTGCCGAGCGGTTGAACTTCACATTGCAAGCCGTAGCCGTGAAGGAGCCTGCGATTTGAGACGAAGAAGCCCGACACTACCTTTGCCAACAACTGCCTGGGCGCGCTTGAAGCGGGCAAAGCCCGATTAGCGGCGCGGGCGAGCCGCCTGAATTTGGTCAGATGTTCTCAGGGTTTTCCTGAGCGGAAATACCCAATTACCGAAACAGATCGGCGTACGAAACCTGCTCTTAGTTGGGGGAGAGCGAATTCTAAATGCTTATATACCCACATAATGTTGAGGAACCCGGCGGTAAAGATGGGTCGGTCGCGAATAATGACGACACCAATTTCCGTCTCTATGACGTGAGCCGCGATCTCCGCCTTCTGGCTCTATTTATTGGTGCAGTCATGGTGGTGGCGGCGGGCCTTGCCTGGGCGATGCGGGGTCAAGATTACGTAGCGCCCTTGTCGAGGTCTGCGCCTGAAGAAATCAGGCTTTTACTCGCCTCGCCTGCGCCGAATTCCGACGCGCTGATTCACTCGATGCTCTCGCTGCACTCGGCTCCGACGAAGGTGATGAGTGACGGGATTCTGAGTTCAGCGCTGGCGGAAAAGCCCAAGGAGCTCGCTCTTGCTGTGTGCGATAGCCTGCAAGGAAGTCCAGCGGAGCCGTCCGCCGAACTCCTCATTCTTGCATATCAAGTCAACCCGTTGCGCACGGCAAACGAGGCGATAGGGGACATGTATGCGCGGCTTGGAAAAGTGAGCCGGGCGGCGGATTATTATCGTCGGGAGTTGGCATCGCATTCGTCCGAGGCGCTTCGGGCGAAGTTAGTCGGTCTATTTGCCCGTGACGGCGACTTGAGCGCGCTCTCGTCGCTATTTTCCGATCCCGCGTTCTCGCCGTATTTCCCGCTCGAACTCAGGCTGAAAATTGCACTGCATCTGCGAGATTGGGGTCTCGTTGCCTCGTTGATCGCCGAGATGGAACTCCGTTCTATTTCTTTCCTTCCGATGGTGCTGGCGCTCGCCGCAGGTCTCGCATGGTTCATCATCGGGCTGCACTGCGGGCAACCGAACGGATACGTTTGCTACCGGACCGTCGTGCCGTTGATTGCACTTTGCGTCGGGGCTGCCGGTGCGCTCGTCGTGAACTTCGTCGCGGCATGGGAGGACAACCTGCTTGGCGTTGCCCAAACCGGTGAGTTTCTCGCGGATTTCGGATATTTCGCCGGAGTGGTCGCTCCGCGGGAGGAGGTGCTTAAACTGGTGCTGCTCCTCCCTTTTCTCCCAACATTGCTGTCGAGGCGGGATCCGTTGGAGACGCTGATTGTTTGCGGCAGTGTCGGACTTGGCTTTGCATTGGAGGGAAACCTTCAGTTTTGCCGACTCACGCGACTGGAGGACGCCTTCGGAAGGCTGCTCACGGCCAACTTTTTCCACTTTGCCACAACGGCCCTCGCCGGTGCAGCGCTCTGCAATGTGCTGCAATCCGGATTGTCGCAAATGAAGTCGTTTCTTCGCACGCTCGCCGCAGTCATTGTCGCGCAGGCAGTGTACGATGGGTTTTCGCGCATCGAAGCCGTGCGACCCCTTGCGTGGGTCAGCATTGCGAGCGTGCTAGTCATTTCGAAGCTCTTCTTCTTGGAGCTCCGGCGGTGGCGCGATCGGTTTACGGATCAATGCTTTCTCGGTGCGACTTTGGTGATTTGTCTTACTGGACTTGCGGCTGTTGGCTTGGTCACGGCGTCTATCCACGCGGGATTCAGCGTGGCCCTGTGGTCTTTGTTGACGAATGCCCCATATTTTATCCTCACGGGCCTCGTGTTTTTCCTACGCTTCGATCACGATCTCACTCCGGAAAACCCCGCGCAGGCTGCCACTCCATGATTGTCGCTCTCACACTGGCCGTAATCGCCTTGTTTCTCAATATAGCGGGGAGACGTCGGATTTTAAAGGATGACGCGGCTCTGCGCGGAACTGCCCGCACTGCGGTGGCGACCTGCCCCGGCGCGGAGCTTGTCTTCGCGATCATACGCTGGGATCGCTCGCGAATAGGAGCCGGAATGTGCGCTGCATCGCTTTCGCTCGCGTTGCCATTGATTGGAGAATTGGGTGTCCAAATCCGCGATTGCCCGGAAGAAGGGGCGTTCTTTTCACGGCTTGTTTATGTCGTCCGGACGACACTGAAAGAGCAGACGCTTCAGGCGAATTCAGAGCATCGCGAAGTTAATCAGGCTCATGCGCTGACGGCTAAACGCGAGAAGCTTCAAAGGATCCGCCGGTATTTGGCGGACTGGTATGCGTTGCTTCAATTCCAAGAAGGCTATCTTTGCAGCGAGATTCCGGAGCAAACTTTGGAGTTCAATTTGTACGCTGCCTCCTATCACGGGTTGCTCGGAGTCTCGAAAAGCGAGGCATCCGAACTCGCCCGTATGGAGGCAAAGCAAGGCGAAAAAATCACGACTCAGGATGATGTGGGGAGTGTTTCGAGTCGCTGAGCTCGATAGAATAAGAAGCATGCTCGCGCGGGTGTGATTAAAAGTGGAAGTGCGCGAGTGGCTTGGGCGTCTCGCCCATGAAGGAGCGATACTCAGGGGCGAGACGCCCAAGCCAGTGCGCCTGCACATAACCAAAGAAAGAAGGTGAAAGACCTGACCACAGAAAGACATGAAAACTGGAGAAGCCGGAGACAACTGCGGAGCAGCGATGCTGCCGTGGAGAGCAGTCCGAGGCGAGGCAACCAGTCCGCAACGCAA
>CAMDQC010000218.1 GCA_945905735.1 Prosthecobacter debontii
AGGCTCTGCGGGCTACAAAGCAAATAGTTGCGCAGCGCGAGTAGCGGCCCGTTCGAGGAGTATCTCAGCGGACTGCATCGCTTCGTCTAGCGACATCGGGCCGTCGGTAATGGGCACGAGTGCATCGAATAATTTTGCGCGCTCCGCTGTTTGCGTGACCGCTCCTGCGAATGCGATCACGCGCTTTCCCGCAGCGCGCGCACGCTGTGCGATGCCCGATGGTCCTTTGCCGTCGAGCGTCTGGTCGTCGAGACGCCCTTCGCCGGTGATGACTAAGTCTGCGGCGGCAATCCGTTCGTCGAGGTTCATGGTTTCCGCGACGATGTCGAAGCCAGGGCGGATAGTCGCGTCGCAAAAAGTCAGCAACCCGAAGCCCAAGCCGCCCGCAGCTCCTGCCCCTGGAGTATCTCGAAAATCGCGGCCGAAGCTGGTCGCGCAGACTTCCGCTAGGTGCCTCATGCAGTATTCTAAGAGCTCTACAGCATGAGGGTCGGCACCTTTTTGCGGCGCATAGACGCGAGCCGTGCCGCGTTCGCCCACGAGAGGGTTTTGCACGTCGCACGCCGCGACGATTTCTGGCAGGGCAAGGTTCGCGGGGCGCTCGATGGCGGCGAGCAAATCGAGGGTCGCAGGGAGCGGGCTGTAATCGCCAGCGTTGTTAGAAAACCGATACCCGAGGGCGCGGGCGATGCCGATACCGCCGTCGGTCGTGGCGCTGCCACCGAGGCCCACGAGGATTTTTTTTGCTCCGCGAGCGATTGCGTCGCGCAGCAGGATGCCGGTGCCGGAAGTATCCGCCTGGAAAGGGTCACGCTCGTCGGGCTTGAGCCGCCAGAGTCCGCTGGCCTCGCTCATTTCGATGATGGCGAGCTGTTGCTCGGCGATCCAAGCGTAGCGCGCATCGATGTCGCGGCCGAGCGGGTCTTTGCTCGGGATGGTGATCCACTCCGAACCGAGGGCTGCGCCGAGCGATTCAGCGAACCCTTCTCCTCCATCAGCAATAGGGGCAAGGTCGGCCTTCAGATCGGGAAAAACGGCGCGAAAACCACGCTCAATAGCGCGTGCCGCGGCCAGCGCGGTGAGCGAGCCTTTGAATTTATCAGGGGCGATCAGGAGACGCATTTTTGGGGTTCTGCGGGTGAATCTACCGAGTGTGTTGCTCCGACTATTTACCGTCGTTCAGAGGGTCTTCCACTTTCAGGGGCGGGGTCTGTCCATCGCCGTCGTCTTTCGGGTTCTCGGCTTCCGGTGTTCCTCCCCGGCTGCTAAACGGGGTGTTTGTGACGCGCTTGGCCCGGCGAGATGGATGAGCTGTGATAGCGTTTTTCTGCTGCTTCAAAAGGAGGTGGTGATTGCTCTCATTGGGACCCGCGTTGTTCCTCGCAGTCATGAAATTGTGGCTGGAGCGGTTTGCTTGCTTGAGCAGCGCGTGCTTGTGGGCCGAAGCGTTGGAGTTAGGGAAGGGTGGGCGTTTTGGAGGGTTAGCATGGTGTTTGCGCGAGGCTTGGAGCAAAAGCGCGCTGGAGTTTCTGTTTTTGCGGGCGTTGGCGAGGAGTGCCGATTTGCCGGCATTGGCTTTTTGCAGCAAATGCGAGTTGCCGGGCCGTTTGGGCTTTGGCACGGGCGGTCGCGGGCGGATCGGCAGGGCAACTGCGGGAGTGCAGAGCAAGACAGCGGCGATTAGCAAAAAAATGATGCGGGAATGGAAAGTCATCTCGCGGCAAAAGTAGGCGACGGTCCCCTGCCTGCCAACACGAAGTTTCACAATTCTCCCCGCGATTCAGTCCGTCCATATCATCGGATAGTTTTTTCTCCCGGCTCGCAAGCCGTCGTTCGTCCGAATAGCGTGCGCGGAATATGAAAGCCATTCTCGCCACACTACTCCTTTTCTCGCTCTGCCTGCTGGCCGATGAACCAGCGCGGCTCAAGCAACTCGACGGCTATTGGGCGGAAGTTTCCAAGGCGGTCGGCAGCGGTGACTTCACGGCGTACGAAGCGACGTGTCATCCCGAAGGCGTGCTCGTCTCGGGCTCGAAGAAAACGAGTTCACCGCTCGCGGATGCGCTCAAACGCTGGAAGAAGGAGTTCGACGCCACGAAGAGCGGTGAGATGAAAGCGAGCGTGGACTTTAAGTTTTCCCAGCGTCTCGGCGACGCGACGACGGCGCATGAGACGGGGATGTTTCTCTACTCCGCCACCGGTGCGGACGGGAAGGAAACGCGCGAATACATCCACTTTGAGGCGCTGCTCGTGAAGCACGACAGCCGCTGGAAAATCGTGATGGAATATCAGAAATCCAAAGGCACCCGGGCGGAGTTCGAAGCGCTGTAAGCGGAATGGGGTGGCGTTTACGAAGACAAGCTCGCGACCGGCACGCCACCTTTAGGCGCTCCCCCCGCCCGCGTTAAACGCGGGCGCAGCCGCCTGAAGGCGGAACTCCGAACGCTCCAAGTTTTACTATGGGACTGTCCCGCTGTCTTATGCCTCCGTCTTACATAGAGGGAAGAATCGGGAGCGGCGGGAACCTTGCGTGTGTGAAAGTTCAAAAATAGCTGCGTTTGGATACGGCCAACTCCCCCCGCTCATCCGATTCCATGTTTTTAGAGAAACACTACACACATCCAAAAACTCACATATCTATGAAAGCAAAGATAACGCTCCCATCATTCATCTTTGCAGCCGCGAGCCCTACAGCTCGGGCCGAAGACACAAAGATTGCCGACGACTCTAACCATTCGTCCCGTCGCTCCCTCCTACGTAAACTGGCAGGTGCCTTTGATGAGCCGCCCAAGAAATCCGCAGCGGAGACTGGCAAGTCCCGGTCCATGATACCGTCCATGGGTCTCGTCCTTGCGGTTGCCATGACGTTATTGAGTCGGAATGCCTCGGCACAGACCGAAGTAGAGCTCGGAACGGCTGGTGGTTTTTCCGTTCTGGCGGGCTCCGGGATTTCCAACACCGGCCCGACCACCATTACCGGGAACGTCGGGTTGTCCCCGACGACCGGGGCCGCCATCAGCGGATTCCCGCCCGCTTTGGTCACCGGGACCGTCTATGCGGTCAATGCCTTCGGCCCTGCGGGCTCCATCAATAACCCCGGCTTGCTGACCATCGCCAAGAACGACCTGAACGCCGCGTATCTGGACGCCGCCGGGCGCCCCGCGAATGTGACGTTTGTGCCGATTTACGATCTCGGCGGGCAGACGCTCGTGGGTGGCGTTTACAAGACCCCCAGCTCTTTCGGAATCACGGGAACCCTGACGCTCAACGCCGCGGGCAACCCGGATACGGTGTGGATCTTTCAGACCGGGTCCACGCTCATCACGGCATCAAACAGCCGGGTGATCCTGATTAACGGCGCGCAGGCATGCATGGTTTTCTGGCAGGTCGGCAGCTCGGCGACGCTCGGAACGAATTCCACGCTCGTCGGAACCGTCATGGCCCTGACGTCCATCTCGGCGCTGACCGGCGCGAAAGTGAATGGCCGTCTGCTGGCGCTGAATGGCGCTGTGACCCTAGACTCCAATTCGATTCTCGTCTCCATCTGCATCGTTGGCGACACCGGCGGCACCGGCGGCACCGGCGGCACCGGCGACAACGGCACCATCGTGATTGTCCAGACCCCCTTGGAGGACGTGTTGAAAGGCATCACTCTCACGCCCGGCCAGACGAATCTGGCAGGTGCGCTAGACCAGGTCCTCGGCGACAAACGCCAACTCAACGTCTTGGCCTACTTGGACAGTCAGGATATCAACGCGTTGCCGCATCTCCTCGACCTGATCGCCCCGGAGGAACTCACGTCCATTTTCAACCTCGGTTTTGCCCAGTTCAATACGGAGGTGTTCAGCGTGCAGCAGCGCCTCGCGGACATCCGCGCGACGCCCGCGAGCGAGGAAGCTCCCATTCCCCAGCGCGTGGGAAAGGAGATCGTGTCGATGGACGACGGCAAGAGCATCGTGTCGATGGGGAACGACACCGCACGCTCCCGGATGCCCACCAAGGATCGATGGGGCTTCTTCGTCACTGAAACCGGGGACTTCACCAGCCTTGGCGACACCTCCAACGCGAACGGCTTCGACCTCAAATCCTACGGAACCACAGTGGGCGTGGACCGTCTCATCGGCGAACGTTTCGTCCTCGGGCTCACGCTCGGCTACAACCACTCGGACGTCGATCTCAGCGGCGGGGGCCGCTTGAACTCCGACGGCGCAAAGGTCGCGCTCTACGCCATGTATCACGACGGCGGCTTCTGGACGGAGGGACTCATCGGTGGCGGCGTCAACAGCTACGACTCCCGGCGCACCGCACTGAACGGCACCGCCTACGGCAGCACCAATGGCACGCAGTTCGACGCCCACTACGGCCTTGGCTACGATGTGAAACTCGGCGGGTTCACCGTCACGCCGATGGCCTCCATGCTCTTCACCTCGGTGGGCATTGATAGCTTCGACGAACGCGGCTCGTTGCAGCCGCTGCACATCGAGTCGCAGACCGAGAGCTCCCTGCGCTCCCGTGTCGGCGTGCGCGTGGCCTACACAGCGAAAGTCGGCTCCGCAAGGGTCACGCCTTCCATCAGCGCGCAGTGGCAGCACGAGTTTCTCGACAACGAACTTTCCCTAGACTCCCGCTTTGCGAATGGCGCAGGAGGCGTATTCAGCGTTCCCGGCCCCAAAGTCGGACGTGACAGCGCGCTGCTCACCGGCGCAGTGAACGTGGCTTGGAGCCGCTACTCCGCCTATGTCGCCTACCAAGCCGACTTAGGCCGCACAAACTACGAAAGCCACACAGTGCTCGCAGGCCTCCGCGTGAGCTTTTGATCGGGGCTCGCCTCACTTGAAGTTCAGAGGCGGGAATTACTTGCCCTGAAGGGTTATCTACGTGCCGTTCGGTGCCGTTTGGGACTGTCCCTTTGTCTTCCCCCGGGACTCATCGCAGCACCGCGTTTTATCCAAAATCGCCCTTATCTTAGTGCCATTCTCGCCTGTCCCCGGTTCCCTCGGTTCCTTTGAGTTGTTCGGCACGGGACGTGCGATCTTGTGGCTTCTTCATGAATTACTTAACTCGATGAGTAGTGACACACCGCACACCGTCAGCACTTCGCTGCACATTGGCGAGCTGACAGGTCTGCGGGCGCTGCTTGCGCTTTGGGTGCTCGTAGGGCATTCCGCCGGGCTTGCGGAGCTTGGCACGTCGGGCTTGGGGCGGTTCCTCCAGCGCGGTGATCTCGCGGTGGATGTGTTCATTATCTTGAGCGGATTCGTCATCACTCTCGCGCTCAACAAGCGCTCAACAACGTGGTCGGGGTTTATCGCAAGTCGGTTTCGCCGATTGATGCCGGCATACTTGGTGACGCTTGCTGCCGCAGTGTGTCTCTTGCCGTATCAAGGCGTGCTGTTTGAGAAAATGGGCGCGTTCGATCCGCAGACCGTCAGCGCATGGGCGGAGCAGCAGAGTTTGGAGATGAAGCATCTGCCGTATCATGTGTTCCTGCACGCTACGATGCTTCACGGAGTCGTGCCCATGACGCCGGGGCAGGAGTCGGTCGCCCTAGCCCTCCTACCCGTTGCGTGGAGCTTGTCGCTGGAGTGGCAATTTTACCTCGTTGCCCCGTTTCTCCATCGCATACTGTTCCGCGCCAAAGCCCCGCTGGCGCTGCTCGTGACTGCGGCAGCGTGCATTGGCACTGTCGTTTTCAATCGCCAGTTTGACGCGCAGTTTCCGTCTGGCTCGGCGTTGCCTGGAAAGTTCGGGCTGTTTTTCCTCGGCATTTA
>CAMDQC010000219.1 GCA_945905735.1 Prosthecobacter debontii
GAATCGGCGAGCCGTTGCGGTAGGCGACGATCAGCTTGCGGTAGCCCGCGGCGTCCAAGATTTGCCCCGAAGCCTCGATGGTCGTGGCCTCGGTCGGACCGTTCAGTGTGCCGGTGGGCAAATTGACATTTCCCTCCGTGATTGCGGCCACCACTTCATCAATACCGAGTCCCCGGCTGGCCAGCGCCCGCGGATCGAGCTGGGCGCGCACGGCGTACTTCTGCGGACCGTAGATGCTCACCTGTGCGACACCCGGCACCGTCGAAATCCGCTGGGCGATGAGCGTGTCGGCGAACTCATGGACTTCCGAGAGCTGCATCGTCGGCGAGGTCACTGCGAGGAAAAGGATCGGCGAATCCGCCGGGTTTACCTTGCGGAAAGTCGGCGGGCTCGGCATGTCGCGCGGCAGCAGCTTGATGGCGGAACTGATCGCGGACTGCACATCCAGGGCCGCCGCGTCTATATTCCGATCCAGCGAGAACTGGATCGTGATGCCCGTGGAACCCTGCGCGCTGCTCGAAGTCATCGAGTCTATCCCCGCGATGGTGGTGAACTGTCGCTCCAGCACGGTGGCCACCGAGGATGCCATGGTCTCCGGACTCGCCCCCGGCACGAGCGCGGTGACTTGCAGGGTGGGAAAATCCACATTCGGCAAATCGCTCACCGGCAGCTTTTGGAATGCGAACATGCCAAAGCCGAGGATGCCCAGCATGACCAGCGTGGTCATCACCGGCCGGCGGATGAATGGTTCGCTGATGCTCATGCCAATTCTCCCCGGCGCTGCCTTGTCGCGGTGCCGGACTGGCTCGTCGGCTTGTTTGGAACCACAGCGGGTTTCTCAATGACCTTCGATCCCGGCAGGAGCCGCGACTGGCCGTTGGTGATGACTTTCTCCCCCGCCTCGACTCCGCTGCCGAGGATGCTCTCCTGGCCGACGGTGCGGACTACCGTGACGTTGCGCATCTCGACGGTGGAATCCGCCTTCACCACAAAGACCTGTGCGCCGCGCTGCCCATTGGTGACCGCCGGGCTCGGCACGACGACGGCATCGCGCTGCGTGTCCAGGCGGAGGACGACATCCACAAATGTGCCGGGCCAGAGGGTCACGTCCTTGTTTGTAAAACTGGCCTTCAGCGTGACGGTGCCTGTGGTCATGTCCACGGTGTTGGCGATGAAAACGAGGGTGCCTTCGCCCAGAGTGTGCCCGTCCTTCGGGTCGCGGGCGATGACGGGGAGTGTGCGCGCATCCACGCCGCGGCGGATGTCCGCGAGGTGCTGTTCGGGCAGCGCGAATGTGACGTAGATTGGCTTGAGCTGAACGACGGTGGTGAGCGGGAGATCGTCGCCGGCCTTGACGAGATTTCCCTCGCGAAGCCGGATGGCGCCGGTGCGGCCGTCGAGCGGCGACTCCACAGTGGTGTATCCGACCTGGGTCTGCGCGATGAGCACGAGAGCCTCGTCGGCCTTCACGATTGCGTCCGCGGTCTCGACCTGCGTGCGGGCCTTGTCCAGCGCCTCCTGCACGCCGCCGCCCTTGGCGTCGAGTTGCTCCTGCCGGGCGAGTTCGCGACGTGAATTCGTGGCCAGCGCACGGTCGCGCAAAAGGTTCGCCTCAGCCTGCGCGAGCTGGGTTTCGTAGAGCCGGGGTTGAATGGTGAAGAGCAGATCGCCCTTTTTCACGTCATCGCCTTCCTTGAAGCTGACCTTGATGAGTTCACCGCCGACCTGGGCCTTGATGGCGACGGAGGCGATGGGCTCGACGTTGCCAAAGGTGCGGAGATCGAGCGGCATGTCCTTGCGGACGGCGAGCGCGGTGTTGACCGGAACCGGAGGCATCTGCGGCTTGCCTTGGGCGGAGGCGTCCTTTTTGCCGGGGCATCCTGTGAACAGGGCCAAGGAAACAATGGATGCAATGAGACGGATAGGCACAGGTGAGAAGGACATCGTGGCGTGGCGTTATTCGTGGGTGGGTTTCTTCCCGGCGGCACTGCGGACTTCCGGCGGGTCATCAAATATCGAACGCAGGGCCTGCATCGCGCGCAACACTTCGCCTCGCGCAATGGAGTTGAGCGCCGCCAGATGCTCGGCGAGATACTGTTCCGCAGATTCGACTGCGCGCTGGTAGATGCGCCTCCCGCCAGCATTGAGCTTGAGTGCCACGCGGCGTCGATCGGTTATCCCTGCCTCCCGCGCCACAAGTCCGGCGGCCACGAGGCCGTCCACGAGCTTCGAAGCGGCGGGCGGGGTGAGGCCCAGGAACGCGGCCACATCCGCGAGCATCGCACCCTCATTCCGTCCCACGAAGGCAAGTGCGCGAAACTGCGCCATGGAAAGCTCCGGGCTGCTCTCGCTCTGCGCATGGGAGCGGAGAACCCGCATGACAAGCGGGACGGTCTCAAGCACTTCGCTGGCGCACTGGCGAATAGTGGCGGTATTTTGCTTCACTTTGGAAATAGTGTCGTGAAGCAACTATTTCGCAAGGTAAGATTTGCAGCCCAAACATGAAGGGCTTCTCCAGCGATTGCGCGGTCGGGAACTGATAATGGCCCGCGTCCACTTAAACCGTGGCAAACGTCCGCGCATATTCGGCGAAACACTCGCGCTCGAAATTCGCCTCCGAAAACTTCCCGCGCGTGAGATAACGCTGCTCATCGTAGAGCTGCCCGCACCAGCCGGGGTATTTCCACGAGGACGTGCCGACGCAGTTGGAATGCAGTGTCTCGGCCTTCATCCTGCCCAACGTATAGCCAAGCTTTGACACTGCGGCGAGGGCATGTCGCTCCACGATGAAAAAGCCGCTGCACTCGCCGAAGTTCTCGCCGCCACAGGCGAGGTGATTGTTTGGAAGGAACGAACGCTCTACGCGCTCGTGTCCGACAACCCGCTAAGCCAAGACCTCGGCCTTGGCGGATTCGATGCGAAGGGCGATTGCACGATGAAGGTGCTGCGCTCGGAGCTGGGCGCGGATCGGCCAAAGCTCGGCGAAACGCTGGAGTTTCAGGGCGTGACCTACCGCATCACGCGCGTCACCGACCACCCGCAGTTTCCTATGATCGTGCTCGTCGTCGAGCCGGAGGATTAAATCCATGCTCGACCACGTTCTCGACGAACTCTTGCTCGCGCATCTGAAGGCCGTGCCTGCATTGGCCGCACTTCACGGCTACACCGGGCAGGACAATGCGGATCACAAACTGCCTGCGCTCACGGTGAGCACCACGTCCGCACCGCTTGCTGGCTCCGACACCGCTTTCCGCGGCGAGGTCGGCGTCATCATTGAAAGCGAAGCGCACGACACGACGGCGGCGGCGCATGGCGAACGAGTGGAGGCGGTGCGCGGTGCGCTGGCGGATCGGGCCGGAGTCATCGCGGCGCTCAATACCACGGGGCTGCTGCACATTTATGGCTACGCGCCGCTCGGCTCGGAGCCCACTGCGGGCGAGGCTCGTTTCAGCACGAACCTCAAGTATCGTTTCGGTTTCGCCCCGGCGTGATCGTTGACACCACTGCGCCGGTATGCCCGCTAACGACGTAAAATTCGGCATCAGCCGCCATCAAGGCACGCTCATTGATTCGGTGGAAACCGACGACAGCGTGCAGGTCAAGGAATTGCCCGGCAGCAACGGCGAGATCGCCCGCGTGAAGCCGTATCGCAGCATGACGGAAGGCTCGGTGAAAGGTCACGGCGCACTGGCCGTCGTGCCGGGCGTTGGCGATCCCGGCGTGAGCGGACTGCCCAACGGCGGCGTGACGGTCATCACGAACGTGAAGCACAACGAGAACAACGAAGATTTCGACGGCTGGGAATACAGCTTCAAACACTACCCAACGGCGGAAGCCGTGAACTGATTTTATGCGAAAAGGCGACCAACTCTGTATTCTACGCGCGGAAGTAAAAACCGACGCGGACGCGCTGAACCTCCTGCGGCTCGTAGCCGCGCTCACTGCCATCGGCATCCCGCTCGATGATGATTGCCCGTATCTCGAAACCCGCGAGCTGGTGGAAGGCGCGGAGCGGAGGCTCGTAACGTGGACGCTCAAAGCCAAGAGCATCTGCGGCCAGCACGACGCGCGGAAGCTCATCGAGGCGTGGCACGATCCGGTATGGACGACGCAGAACGCCGAGCATCCATTCGCCTACATCGCGACCGCCTTCCGCAACGCGGGCTTGCTCGCAGCGGAGGTCGCGCGGCTGGCTCCCGTTGCGCTGATCCGCAAAGGCAAGCGGTTCGCGCTCGTGCCCTTCGATGCCGCGCCAGAGCGCCGCCAGGAACTCCTCACCGCTCTCGAAAAATGACCACGGACGAACGCACCCAAACCAACCTCGACACGTTCATCGCGCCTGCCGCCGAGGCTGGCGGCATCACGCTGCGGCCGTTCTCGGCGGGCACACTCACGATCTGCCGTGCGCTCGGCCTCACGATGGTCGTGGGTGGCGACAAGGAGCAGGTCGAGGCGCTCTCCGCCGACGACAAGCAGCGGCAGCTCACAACGTTCCTTTTCATCCAGTCGCAGCCGCTCGACGTGGTGAAGAAAGCTGTGAAACTCGCACGCGAAGATCGCCAAGCGTTCGACGACGAATACCTCCTGCCCTTCGAGCTAGAGCTGCCCGTGACCGCGATGTTCGCTGCGATGCACCAGCTTGAAAGCAACCTCACCGCCATCGAAGCCGCGCAGATCGAGGTAGTCACGCGGCCCAGCGGCAGCAAAAAGGAACCGACACCGCCCCCAAACTGATCGAGCCAGTGTGGACGGCGAGTTTCGTCTTCACACTGGCGAGGGAAACCGGATGGCCAGAGCACTTCATCTTCTGGGAGCTGCCCCTCGCGCGGCTCCTTCAATACCAGCACTGCGCGCTCCGAGCGCACGATGTCTGGACAGTTCCCGCAGCGCCACCCGCCACCCATCAACTCGAAGCCTTGCTGACAAACTGGCTGCCCAATGAACGCACGACTTCGTTTTGATCTTCGCCCCATCCAACGCAGCATCAAAGCTCTCGCCCCGCACGCCAAGAAATCACGGCGCGAACTCGCCCAGGAAGCCGCGCGCGGTTTTGTGAAAGAGGTCGTCGCCATCACGCCGCCGGCATCGAAAGGCAAACGCGGCAGCGCGGCAAAGAAGGCTGGCGAAGGTGCCATCATCGCCGACCTCGCCCGCGTGATGGTCGCAGCGGCCCAACGCAAAGGCGTGAAGCTGGCCGACCCAGCAGCGATCCACAAACGCCTGCGCGACCCGCAAACCGGACGCATGAACCCGCGCAACTTGCAGCACCCGTATCCCGTGGACGCATCGGCATTACGCTCCCTCAAACGCGAACTCCTCAAGCGCGTCGGCGAACTCGCCGCCGGCTGGAACGCAGGCGCACAAAAGCTCGGCGTGAAACTCCCCGCGTGGGTCGCCCGCCACGGCTCCAAACGCAGTTCAGCGGCAGTCATCAACACATTCCGCGTCTTCCGCATCATCCTCACGAACGCGGTGAAATACGTCACCAACGTCGAGAGCTACGACCGTCGCATCCAATCGGCCATCAACATCCAGGGAAATAAGATGCTGAGGCGCGCGGAGTTCCTTTTGACACGCGCTCTCCGGCGAGCGGGCTGGAAGTAACCCGCCCACCACACAGCGGGATAGAGCAGCGGCAGCTCGCCAGCCTCATACGCTGGAGGTCGTCGGTTCGAGTCCGGCTCCCGCAACCACACTCCAATGCCGAAAGCCACCGCCGT
>CAMDQC010000220.1 GCA_945905735.1 Prosthecobacter debontii
GGCTCCTGCACAAGCGCCTGCGCCAGTCCGATACGCTGAAGCATCCCCTTCGAGTAGCCGCCCACCCGCCTGTCCTTCGCATCCTCTAGGCCCACGAGTGCCAGCAGCTCCTTAGTCCGCGCATCCAGCAATTTGCCGCCGAGTCCGCACAGCTTCCCGTAGAAATGCAGCGTCTCTTTCCCCGTCAGGAACTTATAAAAATACGGGTTCTCCGGCAGGAAACCCACGGCCTCCCGGCTCTCTACGTCCCGGCTGTCCTTGCCGAAGATAAACGTCCGCCCGGAGGTCGGCGTCACCAATCCGAGGACGATCTTCATCGTCGTGCTTTTCCCCGAGCCATTCGGCCCCAGCAGCCCGTAAACATGGCCGGACTCGACCGTCAGCGAAAGGTCGCGCACGGCGGTGATTTTCCCACGCGCAAACATCGACGGCGGGGTGAATTCCTTCGTGAGATTTTGAATCGTAATCGCGGCAGTACTCATCGTCGTTCTCGATAGCGTGCTCATTCAAAAAGGCCACCACAGTTTCCTGTTACCCGCCAACTCATGAATCGGAGTCCAGAAAAACCTGACGCGGGTTCGAGCGCAGATGCTTCACGATCGCGTCGGCGAATTGCGCGCCAAACTGCTCCAGCTTTTTCTCGCCGAAACCGCTGACGCGCCGTAGCTCGATCTCGTTCGTGGGATAATCGCGCGCCATTTCGCGCAGCGTCATATCGCCGAGGACGATGTAAGCGGGCACGCCGAGGGAGTCGGCGATCTCGCGGCGCAGCCGGCGGAGAGTCTCGAAGAGTTGCTCGTCGCACACGATGTCGCCGATGCGCTTGGTCTTGGGGCGCTGGGGTTCGTCGTGCTTGCTGCGGGCGGGCAGTTTGGTGAGGTCGATGCGGGCGCGGGTTTTCAGGACTTCGATTCCATTTGCCGTGAGTTCTACGCCGGGGAACTCGGCGTCCGTCATGCGCAAATAGCCGAGGCGGACCAGCTCGCGACCGATGAGGGGCCAGTCGTTGCGGTGGTGTTCTTTGCCGATTCCGTATGTGGTGAGCTGGTTGTGGTTCCACTTACGGATGCGCTCGGTGTCTGCGCCCGTGAGGATTTCCGCGTGGTGGGCCATGCCGAAGGTCGCGTCCTTTCGGTAACTCGCCTCGCGTGCTCGCCAGACGCAGCTCAGAAGTTTTTGGGCGGCCAGTGTGCCGTCCCACGTCTCGCGGGGCTCCATGCAATTGTCGCAGCCTTTGCAATTTGGAGTCGCGAATTTCTCGCCGAAATAGTTCAGCAATTCCCGCCGCCGACAGCCCGCGCTCTCCGCGTAGCCGATCATCGTCTGGAGCTGTTCGCGGGCGATTTTCTTCTGCGCGGGGTCGCCGATTTCGTCGATGAAATGCTTCTGCTTCATCACATCGCCCGCAGAGAAAAGGAGGATGCATTCGCCGGGCAATCCGTCGCGTCCAGCGCGGCCTGTTTCCTGGTAGTAGCCCTCGATGTTTTTCGGAAGATCGTAGTGGATGACGAAGCGGACGTTCGGTTTATTGATCCCCATGCCGAAGGCGATGGTCGCGCAAATCACCTTCACCTCATCGCGCAAAAACAGCTCTTGGTTTTCCGCGCGCTCTTTGTCCGGTAGCCCGGCGTGGTAGGCGCGGGCGGCGAAGCCTTTTTCCGTAAGCCGTTCGGCAAGGCTCTCGCACGATTTACGGCTCTGGCAGTAGATGATGCCGCATTCGCGCTTTCTGTTTTTGAGAAATTGGATGACTTGCTGCGTGGGCGAGTTTTTGTGCATCACGCGATAGGTGAGGTTTGCCCGATTGAAACTTCCGACGAACGTTTGCGCGTTGGTGAGCTTGAGTTGCTTGACGATGTCCTCCCGCACTCGGCCCGTCGCCGTGGCGGTGAGCGCCATGAAGGGCACGCCGGGAAGCTCGGTGCGGAGCTGCGCAATCTGCCGATACTCCGGGCGGAAATCGTGACCCCATTCAGAGATGCAATGTGCTTCGTCAATGGCGACGAGCTGGACATTCCACTGCCGCAGTTTCTCCAGAAACGTAGGCACCATCAGCCGCTCGGGGGCGACGTAGAGGAGGCGGTACTCGCCCTCGAAGAGTCTCGCGAGTCGGAGACGCGATTCTTTTTCTCCGAGCGTGGAGTTCAAGAATGTGGCTGATACACCCGCCGCTACGAGGGCATCGACCTGATCCTTCATCAGCGCGATGAGCGGTGAGACGACGACGGTGAGACCATCGCGGACGATGGCTGGGAGCTGAAAGCAGAGAGACTTCCCGCCGCCTGTCGGCAGGAGGGCAAAAACATCCCGTCCCTCCATCGCAGCAGAGATGATCTCGGCCTGTAATGGCCGGAAGGTATCGTAACCAAAGACGCGCTTCAGCGCGCCGAGCAGTAAATCACGTTCGGGCACAGCCCTCACCATGCGTGCGGCGAACCTTGGGCGGCAAGCATGGAAGGCCAAATTCACCGCACCACTTTCACACAGTCGCGCTGGCATGGCGCCTGCACAGGCATTGCGGCATGAAGCCACTTCTTGTCGGTGCCCGTGACTACTATTCCGCCTGCCTTTTCCGCCTAGAGGAAACGCGCGGTCACCTGCTCAACGAGAAGGAATACGAGACGCTGCGCCAGGAGACTCTCGCCGAGTTGGCCGCAACCACGCGCAAGCCTGTTTTTGCGATTTGCGCTGTGTCCATCGCGCTGCTGGCGAGTTCGGCTGGGGTGTTGTCGCTGATTTCTGTCAACGGACATCCCGCCGTGCTGCTCGGAATCAGCATCGCGACGGTGATTTTCGCACTCACGGCGGCGACCCTACTGAGGAAGGCGGCTCAGGAGAAAACGACCACGGACCGGCTGGAGATGCTCGATTCCCTGCGCGAACATCGGCTCGTCACAGATGTCGAGTTTTCCCAGCTCCGCGAGCGATTAAAGGCGGCATAAGCTACTTCTCCCCCACACTAAAAAAACGCCCGCACTGTGAAAGTCGGCGCGGAGCAGATACTGGGGACTCTTCCCGTCGCGTCCGTAGTCTCCCCTTCCGAGCCCTTTGGTCCCGTGTCCGAGAGATTTTCTCAGGTCAGTTTTGGCGAATGATTTGAACGCCTCACCCTCGGCAAATCGGAGGTTCTGCTCATCGGTGAATTGCACCGGGCAGGAAGACTTGTTCAATTTCAAAAAGGAACTTCTCCCGACAGGTGGTTTTCTTCTTCTCTCCAGCGGTTCCCTAGCGGATGTATCCGTTCCGGGGCGGCGCAATTTTAGCTCCCCGGCCATTGAGGAACTTGTGTGAAATAATCGCACCGTCCACATTGATTCCCTCGAGGACGGGTTCGTGCGAAGTGGTCGGCAATCCGTTTGCGCCCGCAAAGTCCTGGACGATGGTCCCCGGCCCGCCTGAAAGGCTAATCAGACGAGGGTTCTTATTTGACCCTGTTTCGTTCGTGATTGTGACCGACTGATAAACCTGAATCGCAGCAACCCGATCCACGCTTCCGGCTAATGCCGACATAAGGTTTCTTGCAAAAACATTCACGAGCGAACCATTGATGCCCACCTTCGAAGGTGACGATTTATAGATCGTCGGGTTATTAACGGGATCCAGAATGAACGATTTATTCCGTCCAGCCGCACCAACAACGATGCCGACATTCCCTAACCCATCGTCCAAGAGTGCCTTTGTTCCGACCGGCACCCCTATTGGCTGAGCTTCATCAATGAGGTCGATCTGCACAAACTGCGCAAATGACTCACCATTGAGGACATCATTGTAGCTCTTCAAAGCTACGGCAGGAGACATGTTTCCCAAACTCGATACAATATTTACTTCCCTAATTGAACCTCCGACTCCAACAGCACCCTTCTTATCTAGGATCGTTCCATAGTGAATCGTGCTACCGCCATCGCCTGCGATCAAATCCATGTGCGAATCAAGTGCGCCCTTCTGCACGACACCGATAACACTACCGCCATTGCCACCCTTTCCGATTCGTCCACCGAAGGCGTTTGGTCCTTGATTTACGGTCGTATCAATCGGGTTGATGATGAACGAAGCCGCATCCCCGCCAGCACCTGCTGCGATCAGCGCTTTCGAGATCGACGATGCGCCGAAATCAATACGAATGTTCAGCGCAGAGCCGCCTAGCCCGCCTTTGCGGAAACCATCACCGCCAGCCCCACCGACCACGGCAAATGAACCAAGCGGCGTAAATGCAATAACGTTACTGACGGAACCGCCAGTTCCACCATCATTACCTCCACTTGAGCCTGCCGCACCTGCAATGAGTCGATTGAAATGGAATCGTGAAGCGGGCTGATAGACTTGATATACGCTCTGAATGTCGCTTGTGCTGAAAGTCTCGCTCGACAAGCCAGATGCATTGATATCTGCCAGATTTCCACCGTTGCCGCCTTTACCGGTAAACGCTTTTCCGCCGTTTCCGGCAAGAAGCGTCACGAATTTCGGCAGGTAGTCATTGCTGGTTCCGTCTGGGAATACCGAGAAATCGCTAATGTTTCCGCCGTTCCCTCCAGAATTCCCAATACCACCGTCGCCAGCATAGACGATCAGCTCACCCATCAATTGAATCCCGATAGTCGGACTACTGTTAGTGATACTGCCACCATCGCCTCCTTTACCCGTCACCGCACTTCCACCATCACCCGCCCGGTAGTAGAGATAATGATCTAGCAGAGCAGGGATCGGCGGGAGGCTTGTCACCGGTTCGCCAGGATTGCGAGGATCAGGAATGCGGGCAACAAAATCGACGATTCCACCACCTTTTCCACCAGACAGCGACCCCAAGCCTCCTTGTCCCGCAATCACCGCGACACTCGAATTATAGATATCGTAGGATGCATTGCTTCCCACGATCGAACCACCTGCGCCTCCAATCTTTCCGACGCCACCGTCGCCAGCGACAAGTTCTACGGCAGCAAACAGGGAATTGGAGATCAAGCTGCCACCGGCTCCGCCAGTGCCAAAGACACCACGCCCGCCGTCACCGGCAGCGAGCCTGTGATCAAGAATCAATGCTCCACCATTATAAATAGAAACGCCGGTAATACTCCCACCAACGCCTCCGTTAGTGAAGCCATCGCCACCGACTCCAGCCTGCATTTGGACCGTTATGGAGGGGTTAATCTGGATCGCGCCGGTCAATTGCACAATTGGGATCCCGGTGAACGGATCCAAAACGGGCAGTCCTGTAGTTGGATCAACGAGGTTTGTAAGAGTGCTCGTTCCTCCGAGGAATCCGCCCGCGCCGCCCTTTCCGACCAGTGCACTGCCACCATTTCCCGCCGAAATATTCAAGCTATATTCCAAGTAAGGAACGTCAGGAACTTCAGGTACATAGAGCAATGGAGAGATGATGAGACTTCCAAACACTACGGTGCCGGAATCGCTCCAACCTACTCCGAAAACACTCGCCGGAATCGGATCGTTCACACTTAGATAGACGGGATCCGCAAAGCTATGGTTCGTTTCGTTTTCGCCTTGATCGCCGCCGCTTGCGACTCCCCCGGGGGAAATAATGTCGAGCAGTGCGGCAGCGTCAGGCCCTGGTGCCCACCGCACTAGAAGCGCGCCGATTTCGTGGCTCATTACCAAATCATCAAGGCCATCACCATCCACGTCCCCTGCGCGAATCGTGTAAAGACTTCTGGAGCCAGGAGGCAGTTC
>CAMDQC010000221.1 GCA_945905735.1 Prosthecobacter debontii
GGTTTTCGCCATCGGGATGCAGAATACGTTCGTGTACCGGTGGGCGTTCGTCCTGCGCTCCGTCGTCGGCATCGTCCCGCTGATCGGCACGCTGTACCTTTGGCAGTCGGTCTTTTCCGGCGGCAAGGGCAGCATCGTGGGCTACACGTACAGCGGGATGATCCTCTATTTCGCCATGACGGTGCTCATGGAGAATCTCGTCACGCCCACCGACGACGAATGGCAGATCGCCGCCGAGATTCGCGACGGACGGCTCAGCGCGCTACTGCTGAAGCCGATGAACTACCTCGCCTACCGGTTCTCGCTCTACGCCAGCAATCGCCTGCTCTACTCGGCCATCCTCGCGCCCGGCGTGCTCGTGGTCTTTTTCTTCCTGCGCGAACACATCCGCCTGCCGAGCGACCCGACGACGTGGCTGGCGTTTGCGGGCAGCACGGTGCTCGCGGCGCTGCTCCAGTTTTTCATCGCATACACCATCGCGATGCTGGCGTTTTGGATTTTGGAAATCTCGACGATTATCTTCATCACCTACTCGTTTGAATACTTCCTGAGCGGGCGCATCTTCCCCCTCGACATGCTGCCGCCTTGGCTCTCCGGCTTTGTAAAATGGGCACCCTTCACCTACGAACTCTACTTCCCGGTGCAGATATTTATGGAGCGAGTGAAGGGCCCGGCGCTCTGGCAAGGGCTGGCGATCCAGACGGGCTGGGTCGTCCTCATGGGGCTCGCTGCCGTCACGCTCTGGCGGCGGGGTGTGAGGAAATATCAAGCGGTGGGCGGGTAGCAGGCGAAGACTTCGAAGTTTATGGGACTCAGTCGCAGATAGTTCTTGCGAACGAATCTCAATACCTCCACTTTCCCGCCACAAACTTCGATGTTGCACACCAATTCTAAGACTACTTTGGCTTCCGCGAAATGCGGCGATAAGCTCCGCGTGCTGCATATTTGCCCGGACTGCCCGCACTGCCTGCGGCTGCGGGAGTTGGGGTTTCACGACCGCATTTTGGTGAAAAAGGTCGCGGATGGGACTGCCATCATTTGCGTCATCATGGGCACCCGTATCGCGCTTGGGCGGGAGCTTTGCGAGCACATCGAAGTCGAGCGCATCGCTGCTTAGTTTATGGACGACTCGGTTTCGCTGGCGAGTTTGAGCCCCGGACAGAAGGGCAAGATCACCGCTCTAGACCTACCCGGCGCGCAGAAGGGGCGCGTCATGGAGATGGGGTTGACGGCTGGGACGACGATCGAAGTCATCAAAGTCGCGCCGATGGGCGACCCCGTGCAATACAAGGTGCGGGGCGGGCACATCTCGCTGCGCAAGGCCGAGGCGGCGCTCATCCAAGTCCAGCTCACTACGTAATTTTATGGCCGAAGCACTCTTTCGCCGTGTCGCCATCGCGGGCAATCCGAACACGGGCAAGTCCACCATTTTCAACGCGCTCACCGGCCTCCGGCAAAAAGTGGGCAATTACCCCGGCGTGACGGTGGAGAAAAAGACGGGGCGCTTTTTTGGCAGCCACGGCGAGGCGATGGAACTCATCGATCTCCCCGGCAGCTACAGCCTCCAAGTGCGCTCGCCCGATGAGGCGGTGGCGCGCGACCTTCTCCTCGGGCGCGTCGCGGGCGAGCCTCGGCCGGATGTCATCATCACCGTCGTGGATGCGTCGAACCTCGACCGCCATCTCTACATCGTCGCGCAAATGCTGGAACTCGGCATCCCCGTCGTCGTCGCGCTGAACATGGTGGATGTCGCCGAAGCGCGCGGGCTCAGCATTGACCTGCTGGAGCTGAAGGAACGACTCGGCGTGCCCGTCATCCCGATGGTCGCATCGAACGCCACGGGCATCATCGAGCTAAAGCAAGCGGTCTCCCGGACTCCGCTGCCCAAGCCCGAGCGGCGGGCGCAATTCCCCATCGTCTTCGAGACCGAAATCGCCCATCTCGCAAAGCTCACCAACGCCCCTGCGGAAAGCGCCCGCATGGAAGCGATGCTCCTCCTTTCACTCGACGAACAAGGGCTCCGCGATGCGAACCTCTCGCCCACTTTATACACCGCCGTGACCGCCGGGCAGACCCGCCTGCGCGGGGCGGGGATTGACCCTATCTCGGCCCCCGTAGATGCCCGCTACGACTGGGTCGCCACGATGTGCTCCGCCGTCGTGCATCGGCGCGGGGAGGACAACGAAGGGCTCACCATCAGCGACCGGCTCGATATGATCCTCACCCATAAAGTGTGGGGCTGGGTCGCATTCGTCGCCATGATGTCGCTGATGTTCGTCTGCATCTTCTTTCTCGCGGAGCCGATCATGGAAGCGATCAACGGCGGCATGGCTGCGCTTGGGAACTGGATCGGCAGCCACATGGCAGAGGGCGACCTGCGTTCGCTCATCGTGGATGGCATCATCGGCGGCGTCGGCGGCATGGTGGTTTTCCTCCCGCAGATTTTGATTCTCTTTTTCTTCCTCGGGATACTCGAAGACAGCGGCTACATGGCGCGCGCCGCCTTCATCATGGACAGGCTCATGTCGCGCGTCGGGCTGCACGGGAAGTCGTTCGTCCCCATGCTCTCCTCCTTTGCCTGCGCTATTCCCGGCGTCATGGCCACACGCACGATCGAGAGCCGCAAGGACCGTCTCGTCACCATCCTCGTCGCACCGCTGATGAGCTGTTCCGCGCGGCTCCCCGTCTATATCGTGATGATTGCCGTCATGCTCCCCGCAGCCGGGGCGCTCCAGCGTGCGGGCATCATGCTCGGCATGTATGCGCTCGGGCTCATCGCCGCATTCGTCATGGCGTGGGTGTTCAAAAAGACACTGCTCAAAAGCGAGACGCCCATGCTCCTCCTGGAGCTCCCGCCGTATCGCGCGCCCATCATCCGAGGCATCGCCCAGCGCATGTGGGAGCGCGCGACCATCTTCCTCCGCCGCGCCGGCACCGTCATCCTCGCCCTCAGCATCGTCCTTTGGGCACTCCTCACCTACCCCAAGCCCGAAAACCCCGAAGCCACACAGTCCGAAGCCCTCGCGCACAGCATCGGCGGGCGGATGGGCCACACCATCGAGCCCGTCATCGCCCCGCTCGGCTTCGACTGGAAGATCGGCATCGGCATCGTCGCCAGCTTCGCCGCGCGGGAAGTTTTCGTCGGCACCATGGGCCAGATTTACAACATCGAAGACGCCGACGAGGACAACGAAGAGCTGCGCGAACAAATGCGCGCCGAGAAACGCCCGGACGGCTCGCCGCTCTTCACCCCGCTCGTCTGCCTCAGCCTCATGGTCTTCTACGTCCTCGCCATGCAGTGCGTCAGCACCGTGGCCATCGTCCGCCGCGAGACGGGCGGCTGGACTTGGCCGCTTTTCCAAATCGCCTACATGACCGCCCTCGCCTACCTCGGCTCGCTCATCGTCTATCAAGGCGGCAAACTCCTCGGCTTCCAATGACCGAGCCCGTCCAGCAAGTCCTCGCCGCTGCCGCCGTCCTCGGAGCCCTCCTCTACCTCGTCCTGCGGATGCGGAAAAAGACCGGCTGCGGTGGTGGATGCGGCCCCTCGTGCAGCGCAAAAGACCTCAAAAAGCCCACACCCGACGAAGCGGGAAATGACGAATGACAAAGAAACTCAACTCGATGGAAAAAAACCTTGGCATGTTGCCCCGCATCGTTAAGGTCGCCGCCCTTCAAAAAGACGAGAAGCAAATTTCGCAACCCGAGACCATCGTGCAAACGATAAGTTTCAGAGAGTGAGAGCAGCAGAACCGTCACTGAAGAAAGTAAAACAGTCTCGCGCTTCTCAGAGGAGTGCGGGATGATGAAATGAGACGCAGCGATTGCAAAAGTTCATGACCCGTAAACAGGGAAAAGGTCTTTTTAGCCGATGCTGATTTTTCAAAACCAATAACCGAAACAAAGATAATTATGGTCGTCATCCGACTTCGCCGCGAAGGCACTAAAAACACACCTTACTACAAAGTTGTAGTCGCAGATCAACGGAGCCCCCGCGATGGGAAGTTCATCGAGATCATCGGCAACTACGATCCGCGAAAGACCGGTCTCAATTCCAACATTGATCTCGCCCGCGTAGATTACTGGGTGAAGAGCGGTGCGCAGCCCAGCGACACGGTTAAGAGTCTGGTAAAACAGATTCGCCGCGCAAACGCTGCAACTGCCGCGAAGTAAACGGCTCGCGCCGTTTCTCCGAAGAAATTTCAAAACCGAGTGCCGCAAGCGGGTCCAATCCTGCTTGCGGCATTCGGCGCTTTACGAACCGACCGACCACCAGATACTAAGCCCGCACCATGGAACGCTTCCTAGATTACGTCCTTCGCCAACTCGTTGATTACCCCGATGAAATCCTCATTTTGAAAGAGGAAGTGCCGGGGAAAACCATTTACAAAGTTCGCCTCGCCTCGACCGATGTCGGGAGGATCGTGGGCCGAAGCGGCACAATGATTCAGGCACTACGCAATCTTCTTTCCGCCGCTGCGGAGAAGAAAGGGGAGAAAGTGGCGCTGGAGATCGAGGAAGACCGGCGGTAAGAATTTCTTAAAGATACTGTTCTCCCATCCCACGTTTTGAGAGTGCAAACGCCGCGCTGTTGAGCCACAAAGCGAGCTTTTCCAAAATTGACGCCTACGCCGCCGAGTCCAAGCCGCCGCACCCGTAATCGCACGGAGAAGCCGCCGTTTTCTCCATTGCCTGCACCGCGTATGTTGCCGCCAGAGATCCCTTTGGGCATGAGGCGTATGGGACCGCCTCGGAGGCCGTTTCGCTTTGTCTCTTTGTTGCCGTATCTCGGGCTGATTTTGCTCCTGCTTTGGCTGTGGAGCATGGTGCCGAAAGGGCCGTTCTTGCCGGAGCCGGGGACCATCGAATCGGCAACTCCCGTGGTCGTAGTGGATGCGGGACACGGCGGGCACGACAATGGAGCGATGCGCGGCGGGCTGGTAGAGAAGGCGCTGACGCTCGATACCGCGCTACGGCTGGAGCGATTGCTAAAGCAACGCGGGTTCACGGTGGTAATGACACGTCGGGACGACCGCTTCATCGAGCTGTATGAGCGCTCACGGGTCGCAAATCAGTATGCGCGGGCTTTGTTTGTCAGCGTTCATTTTAACGACAGCGCTACGGAAAGTGGAGAGGGCGTGGAGACGTTTTTTGCTTCAGAAAAAGTCGCCGGGGGAGCTTCGAGAAAAGTGGAGCCACCGCCTGCGGATAAAGGCGCAGCCTTTGCGCAAGCAGTGCAGCGATCCTTGGTTTCGCGTCTCGGTGCTTTGGATCGCGGGACGAAGGAACGTTCGTTCGCTGTAGTCCGACATACGCGCTGCCCAGCGGTGCTGGTCGAGGGTGGCTTTATGAATAATCCCGCCGAGTTACGCCTCCTCAAAGAACCGGCATACCGCGAGCGGCTCGCAGCGGCGATTGCGGAAGGAGTGACGAATTACCATCGGCAGCGGGCAATGGAGGCAGCGAAGGGGGCTGTCGCGAAGTCGAAATAGCAGACGGTTGTGATACCAAATTTCATAATTAAAGTGACATTTTAGAGTAAAAAGGCAAGAAAGCGAAATGGCAGGAGTGAAACTCAAACTTGGACTACCGGAAATTGCAGCGATCATAGACGAGCGGCACGCGAACGAACCCGATGGGTGGAGCAAAAACCGACTA
>CAMDQC010000222.1 GCA_945905735.1 Prosthecobacter debontii
CAGTCGCCGGTGATGTCGCGCTGCACGGTGGGCAGGCGGCCGAGCGCGGGTTGCGCGGGGTCGCTGCCGGTTCCGTATTCGAGCAGCGGGAGAAGGCCGTCGCCATCGAGGTCGTCGAATTCGAGGGTGATTCCGGCGGCTGTTTTCCACGCCGCATAACTGGTGTTTTCCGTCGCGAGCGGCGTGCCGTTTGTGGTGCTGGATGCGCGCCAGTTGAGCGCGTTGCTCAGTGCGGGATTTCCGCCCGACCGGATGAGAACGAGGCTGCGTCCCGTGCCGTCTGCTTCCGCGGGCCAGAGCCCGGTGGTGCCGTACGTGAAGTCGAAAATCACGCCGCCGGACGCTGATTCGAGGCGCACTTGTTCGCCAAGGTTGTTGAGCCGGTCGTTCAAGTATTCGCCAGCTATTGCATTGAACGCGATGCCGGGATGCCGGACGGCGAAGGCGTTGCGGTTGCTGACGATGATGACGCGCTGCCCGGCGGTGAGCGTCGTATTGAGCGGGAATGTGAAATCGACACCCGCAGTGAAGTGACTGCCGGAGAGATCCACGACGCCGCCGGAGATATTCGTGAGCTCGATAAATTCGAAGTCGTCGGCGTTGGTGAAGCCCGCCGCCTGCTCGGCGATGGAAGGGTCGCCGGGGTGATAGTGAAGCTCGGTGATGATGATGTTTCCTGCCGCAGCGGGCGTGCTGCCGAAGTAGTAGCCGGTGGAGGGCGCGCTCCAAAGCGTCGCCGTTTTTGTCCGCGCGGTGAGCAGTGTGCTGCCGGAGACGGTGGCCGACGCGCCGCTGGAAAGTGTGAGCGCGGAAGGCCGGATCGCTCCGCCGGGCAAACGCGGGTCGGTGCCGTCGAGCGTGTAGTAGATGGTGCCTTGCGTCGCGGTGATGGTGACGGCTGCTGTCTGTCCGCCTGCTGGATTGCGGAGCGGCGCGGGGATGAACTGCGAATCGATCCACGCAGTTCGCTCGGTGATCCACGAGCGGACGATGTCCATTTCATCGCTAAACGTGGCGTTCGTCCCGACGTCGGGGCCGTCGCGTGGCGGGGTTGCGGTCCATTTGCTGTAGTTGCGGACGGCGGACTCGCTGAGTTCCGCTTCGTATTGGGTCACGAGGGCGGTGAGATTGGCGTTGGTGAGGACGCCACTGCGCAGCTCGGCCCAGCGGTCGGTGTAGCGCTGCCAGAAGTCGGCGTCGGTCCACAAATACTTCCACCAGCCCCACGTCATGATGTCGGTGGCGGGCTGAATCGCGCTCCAGCCGGTCGGATTTGCGCTGCGGGTATCGGTCGAGCCGATCGTCCGGTCGAAGTCCCAGATTGGGCCCGCGACAAGCTTCCCGAGCTTCTTCTTGTGCATGTAGGTGCTGAGGCGGAAGCAGTCTGCGTTTTGCGCGAGAATGTTGAGCAGGCCATGATCGACCCACGAGTCGCGGTCGATGTAGTCGGTGTAATGAAGGCCGGTGCTTGGGTTGATGCGGTTGGTCTGCACGACGGCATCTTCAAACGCCTGGACGTAGTTACGAATATACGCGGACTGCGCGGCGGGAATCGCCGGCGCTGGCGACGGGCGCTCTTCGGGGTAGCCGTAGTTGAGCCGCACTTCGCTGCCGAACGGCTCGGTGAGCGGGAAGTTGCGACTCGTCACCCATCCACTGGTGCCGGGGTCGAGGCGGTCCACTTTTACGATGTAGCCGCCGGTCACGTCGTTGCCGGCGAGATCGTTGAAATCAAGCCGCTCCACGTCGATACGGTCGGCCCCGCGCTCGGGCTTTTCCATGAGTGCATACACGCCCATATAGTCGCCCGGATAGTCGAGCGTGCCGTCATTCGTATTCGCAAAAACTTCCACGAATCGCGAGCGCGGAGCCCAGCGCCCGATGCGATTGCTGAACTCATACATGAACGGATTGCGGATCATCCCGCGGTCGTAGTCGTAGTTGCTCTGGAGCACCCAATCGGACTCTGCGGCCATGCCGAGCGGAGCGACATCGGTGTCAGCGTCGCTCTCATTCCACGCTTCGAGATTCATCGAATACTTCGGCCATCCCGCGGAGGAAGAACCGCGCACCACCATGCGTCCACGCGTAGCGAGAACCGGCGCATTTGTGAGCGCGGTGCGATTTCCCGTGGCGACGTTGGGAGTGAACATGGTCCAAAACATTTGCGTGTCCGCGTTCGGCGTACCGCTGGCGAATCCATCGAGAACCACCACGGGCAGATTCGACGTGAACGACGCGGCGGCAGTTCCCATTTTCACATAAGTCTCCGAGCGCACCAGACCCGGCGCAAACTCCGGCGCAGGCTCGAATGCGCGCGCCCGGACCATCGTCGTCGTGCTGATCGTCAGCGGCGCGGAGTAAAGCGTCGAAGCCGCAGTGGGCTCGGTGCGGTTCGTCGTGTAGCGAATCTGCGCCGTCGGCGATGCGGTGGAAAGCGTGAGCGAAATCGACGCGGCTGAGAAGGTCTGCGATGGGATGCTGAAAACCACATCACCAGCGGGTTGGCCGGGTGTGGTCGTGTTCGATGCACCGGGCGTCGGGATTTGAAATGGCGCATAGACGCCGCCGGACGCCGGGAGCTTCAATCCGTAGGACCAGTAGTTCGGCACCGCTGGGAACGCGGGCGTGAACTGTTTCACCACGGTCGATCCGTCTGGCTGCACGAGTGCGAGGAATTCGCCCTGCGCATCCAGCTTGAAATTGGTGTGCAGTTGTTGACCGCTGACAGCGCGGTTCTTATTCGATGTAAAAACGACGAGGAAGCCGTTCGCCGGAATGATCGTCGGCGTCGGGAAGCGCCACTTTACCAAATTCGTCGCGGTATCCGTCAGGAAGTAACCGCCGATATCGGCTGCGCCGCCGGAGGGATTGTGAAGCTCCATCCAGTCCTGCGCAGTGGCGTCGGAATCGTAGTGAGGATGCGGATCATCGTTGTCCGTGCCCGCGACGAACTCGTTCAAATAGACCGTCGTCGCCGTGAAAGCCGGCGTCGTGAACGTCGCGGAACTCGCCGCCCACACAGTGCCCGCCGCATTCACGGCCTGCGCCCGGAAGTAGAACGTGGTCGTCGCGCTGAGATTCGTCACGAGACTGCTGAAGTCGCCCGTTTGTAATCCGACATCCGACGAAAATGCCCAAGCCCCCGCGTTTGTCCCGCCATCCGCCGGGCCGTAAAAAATCCTCGCGGTCGTTGGCGCATTTCCGGTGCTGGTGATGCGCCCGTTGAGGTTCGCGGAGAACGCGTTGACTTGCGTCGCTGCCACGTTTTCCACCACAGCAACCGAGGCAACGGGCGTCGTAAAATTCGCGGTCGATGCAGCCCAAGCGGAGCCGCCTTCGTTCACTCCGAATACACGATAAAAGTAGGGTGTCGCCGGCGATAATCCGCCGATAGTCGTGCTCGCTGTGGTGCTCACCGCGCCGAGCGAAACTTGATGCTGCCAGGCCGCCGCCGTCGTTCCGCCATCCGTCGTGCCGTAGTAGAGCGTCACCACCGGAGCTTTGCCGCCCGTGCTCGTCACCGTGACGCCCGCGACGGCTGTCGAGATGGTCAGCGTGCCCGTCAAATTCGCCACGACCGGCGCAACCACAGGCGTCGAAAAATCGAGCGGCGCCGGTGCCCACGCACTGCCCGCTGTGTTCTGCGCGAAGCTCGTGAAGAAGTAGCGCGTGAACGGCTGCAAACCCGTGAGCCCTGCGCTGAAAGTTCCTGTCTGTCCGCCCAGCGCCACGCTATTCTGCCAAGCCCCAGCCGTGGTTCCGCCATCCGTCGTGCCGTAATACAGCGTCACGTTTGGAGTGGAAATTCCCACACGGGTGACCTGCCCGCCAACGGTCGCAGAAGTGCCGCCGATGGACGTCGCGGCATTGTTCACCAGCGCGGGCGTGTCCAAGTTCACGTCTTTATAAAACATGATTTCCTGCATCCCGGAGTTGTTCGCCGCACCCGTCGTCGCCGTTGCGTCGAAGCGGACATACCGGGCATTTACCGCAGCGAAAGTCTGGCCGTATCCCCACACCGTCGAGCCGCTGGTGAAGGAGAGCGTCGTGTCGCCGGCATTGCCGAATGTCGTGTCGTTCGAGAAGATCAAATTGAACGCCGTCGTGCGATCCACCGCCGGAATCCGGTCGAAGAAATCGAACCCGCTCAGCGGCACCACGCTGCCGAAATCGAAGTCCACATACATCCCCGCACCGAGACTCGCGCACGCGTACTCCAAGCCGCCACCGCGCCCCGCATCGCCATTGACTGCGTTCGCCGCAGCATACGATCCGCTGAATGGAGTCGCCGAGCCGATGACCGTGGGTGCGGCGATGATCTTGCCGGAAGCGGTATTGAGGAACTTGATTTCGCCCGCTCCAAGATTTTGAGAACTGCCCGTTGACGTGGCGACCTCCCACCGCGCGTAGCGCGCCGTAGTCGCCGTGAAGCTTTTCACCAAGCCCTGCCCATTGGAGCCCGCTGGCGACAGGGTGAAGATCGTGTCGGAAGAATTGAATGTCGCATCGTTGCTGAAGATCAATCGCGACGACCCAATCACGTCCGCCGCATTCGCACGCGCCATCATGATGAATCGGTCCACCGTCACCGGCGTACCGAAATCAAACTGAATCCAAGTGCCAGCCGAGGTCGAAAATGCCGCACCCGCCCCGAGCCCCAGCGTCGCGTATTCGTTCGCCGTTCCATCGAACACATTCGCCGCGGGAAACGAGCCACTGAAAGCCGTAGCCGAAGCGGTGATCGTGGGATTCGGCACAATGCCCGCGGAAGCGAAAGCCGTGCTCCAAATTGCGGCGATGAATACAAAAAGAGCGCGGGATGCGACGGCAAGAAGTCGGTTCATTGTGGATAGTGAAACACCATACGAAGCCCCGCACACAGGGCAACCCTGCATGTCACGATTAGGTGACGAAGCGGACAGTTTCTACTCCCGACGCCGCCGACCTGCAAGCATCGCAAGCCCGCGGAGCGGCAGTGCGGTACTGCCGGGCTTAGGGACCACGTTCAGCACGATGCCTCCGCGCGACACCACGACCTCATCGCCGACCTGACCGCTCGGATTCAAAAGCTGCACCACTCGTCCCAGGGCAACAAAAACCATCCTGCAATTCTCGGTTCTATGTTTCCTCTACCTCAGACATTCTGACCCCGCCCCGAAGAATGGAACGAGCCGGTGTTCGCGGTAGTGGAGCAGGCGACTCGTGGAAATCACCGGCCCCGGCGGGCCTTCTGGAACTGCGTCGATGAGCGACTTGAGCGACTTGAGCGACTTGAGTTGATTGCGAATTTCCTGCGACGAAAGGTCGATGTTGTTTGCGGGTTTGGGTGGGTCGAATGGCATAATTGGAGAGCGGATTGTGGATTGTGGAAATCGGATAAATCGTTGCAGCGACGCCTCTTCGCCTCGGACCTGCAAACGCAACTGGAGTAGCCGAGCCTCACTGCCCGCCGAGTCGCATATGTTCAGCTCTCCGCGGTCGAACTGCAAAAAGACCAATCAACTTCAGCGCATAAAGCTCACTCAAAACCGTGGAAGAGGATGTCAGACTTCGAAACCAAGGTGAAATTCAAGACTGGGCACGTTCACGA
>CAMDQC010000223.1 GCA_945905735.1 Prosthecobacter debontii
GTTAATCCTCCCGAGGCCGACCATGTTGGATTGGCCCATGAGGATGAAGACCTGGACCGGCTTCGTCATATCAGCCGGTTTGCCATCCGGCTTCGGGATGGGCGCTTCCGCCGCCGAGGCGGTGGCAATGGATGACGAGGCCAGCGCGGTGAGCACGATGGATGACAGAGCAAAAACTCTGCGGGTGATTGGGTTCTGCTTCATTGTTTGTCGATGTTGGTGGTTTCTCCTGCTGAACGCTCGCACATTAGGAATGGCTCGCTTCGTTTTATGCCATGAGCTGTTTGATCGCGCCGGTCTGGTCGAACTTCTTGCGCGCCATCTCGAGGTCCAAATCGCCGTAGTGCTTGATGGGATTTCCGTGGGCGTTGAGCAGCGTGGTGTACCAGTTACCCAATGTCTTGTGGCCTTCGGTCCCGTGAAAAGGCAGACGGATGTAACGGCGGCCGATGTTCAAATTGCAGTTCGCGCCGGCCATGATGATGAACGGCGACTCCAAGCCGATGCCATGGTGGGTTTCACCATTCTCGGGGAAATACATGATCATCGTGTTGTCGAACATCGTGCCGTTGCCCTCGGGCTGCTTCTTGAGCTTTTCGACGAGGGTTCTGATCTGGTTGACGTGGCTGATCCGGATCTGCTCGCGGGTCTTCCATGCAGGCACGCCTCCGAACGCTTCATCGTGGCCCAACGGGTGGATGCCGATGCGGTCGGTTTCGTTGCCCGGCAGGCCGGTGATGGGCGTGCCTAGATCATCGATGGTGTAGGTGACCACGTTCGTCAGACCAGCGGTCAAGGCGGCGACCAATACATCCGTCATCGCGGCCTGTTTTTCCGGAGTGGTTGCGTCGGGGCCGCCGTTGGCGTGAACCGGAGCCAGCTTGGGAAGATGCTTCGAGAGTGTTCCGGAGAGGGAGATGAGCTTCTTGTTGCGGTCACGGATGGCCTCGATGGATTCAATCTGCATTTCCTGGCGTTGCTTTTCGCGCCCGCCAATGCCGCTGGCCTTCAAGCCTTCCTTGCTTTGAAGAAAGGACAGCATGTCATTGTCGGAGTTGACCGCATCCGGGTTGAGGACCGATTTGAACAGCTCGAATCGCGCGGTCTCGGGGTCCGCGTAGCAGTAGTTCCGGGTCTGCGGAGCGGGCGCGGAGTAGCCCGAGACAATTCCGGTGCGGTCCGCTGCGAAGGAGAGTTCGACGTGGCCGAAGGGCGAGGGAAAGAGTCTGGCGAGTTCGAAGTCGATCGTGGTGCGCTTGATGGCACTGAGGGTGTTGCGATTGGATTTGAAGCAGCCCATGACCGACGAAAACGAGTAATGGACGTTTTCGCTCATCATTGCCGAGAGGCCCTGAAGGATTGTCAGGTGCTCCTTGTGCGGCGTGAGTCCCTGCAACCACACGGGCAGTTCGTGTTTGTCGAGGTCCACCTCCAATGCCTCCTTGGCGGTGTCGCGGGCTTTGTCCTTTTCAGAAAAGGTCGGCAGGGCCGATTCCAGGGGACGCATCCCGTTGGATTTTCGAATGAAGATGAAACGCTTCGGGATGCCTGCCGCATTGGGCGCGGCAAACAGTTGATTGAAGGACGGAGCCAGAGCCATGGCACCGGTGCCAAGGATGGTCTTCAAAATAAACTCTCTTCGGTTGTTCATGTCGTTAGCTTTCTACGGGTTTGCGATAAATGAAGGAATCGGAGGTCAGCAGGGATACGATCACGGCATCGAAGCTCCCGCCGCTTTCCGCATAGGCTTTCTCAGCCGCGATGAGGGTTTGCGAGTCGGAGAGGGTCTCGTTCCGACCCATGAAATAACGGAAGGCGTAACGGATGATGGACTGGCGGACCCTGCGCGATTTGCCAAGGCGTTCAGCGAGTTCCTGCGCGTTCTTGATGGCGCCGTCCAGCTTCTCGTCGCCGGTTCCTTCAAGAGATCCAGCTGAATTGACCGGCACCGTTTTGTAAATGTCGCGGGTATCGGTGAGGAGCGTCCACTTGTCGGGGCTTTTCTTGATGACCTGATCCGGATACTCCAAGGATTCCTCGGTTCGGAATCTGCCGAAATCGTCATAGCTCTCGAAGGCATATCCGAGCGGATTCATCTGCACGTGGCATTTCCAGCAGTAGGTGACTTCGGAAGCGGAAGCCAGGCGGTCCCGCAATGATTTGCCGTGGTCTTCGGGGATTTTTGCGTCAACGGTGATGGGCACGTCGGGGATGGTGCCGGCGAGTAGTTTTTCGCGCACCCATTTGCCGCGATGCACGGGATCGGTCTCGGTGTTTTTCGCGTGGGCGATGAGCCAGGCGGGGTGCGTCAGAATGCCTTTGCGATGGGCGACCTTCCCCGGCTGGACGGCGAGGTAATCCCAGTTGTCCATTGGGATGTTGAAGAACTTGGACACGTTATAGCCCATCATGAAATCGTAGCCGTATCCCCGGTAGAGGTCGAACGGGGCCGCTTCCTTCTGTCCCTTATCCAATCGCGCCGTGATGCTTTCCATGGACAGTTTGAAAAGTTCGATGGTCGAACCCTGACGGTTGCGGGCCTCAAGCTTGTCGGGGTCAACGCCCCGCATCTTCACCTTCCTCAGAAAATCGGCGTGCTTGAGCAGGTCCTCCTTTTTGAATTTCCGCCAGTCGAGGTCTTTGAAGTAGGCGTAGATGGATTTGATCCGGTCGGAGGCGGCCTGCATCCGTGCGTTGTCGCCGTCGTGGTAAACGTAGAACTTGTCCGTCGTCAGCAGCTCCTCGAAGACGTTTTTGTCCTGCTTGAGAATGTGTTCGACGGTCCGGTCGGTTTCACTGAGCAGGCGATCCGTGGCGTCACTGAGACGGTCGCCGCCGAAGCGTTTTTCGTCCTTGAAGATTGTGATTACGGCCGGGTAGCCGAAAAACTCGCGGAAGAAGCGGAGTTTGCGGATGGGGAGGTCGGTGGTGTTTTCGCGGAAGCCCTTGTCGGCGAGGATGGGATCAATGAGATAGATTTTGCTGCGATCCGCGAGGATGCGCGCCACTTCCCGTTTGTAATCCTCCCTCGTGGAAAGCCTGCCCGAAGCGGCGGCCTGCGCGAGTTCCGGGTCCGGACACTGATCGGTCAGGGCATAGGCGATGGCGTAACTGGCATCGCGCGGGGAGAGCATGCGCCGTCCGTTTGCATCCGCGGCACCACAGCCAAACTCCTGCCGGTAGGCAAACTCGCTGGAGAGAACCAGCGTTTGGATCAGTTTCTGGATGGCCTTTAGTTTGCCGAGTTTCTGGATGTAGGTCCGGGAAAGGTCGAGATACTCGCGGGCTTCCGCAGAATCAGGCGAACGATCGAGAATGGCGCTGAACAACTGGTTGATTAACTCGCCGAGCAGCGAATCCGGCGTGGGCGGGGCATCGAGTCGGGCCTGTTTGCATTCGCTCTCCCAGCCCGCCATGCACTTTTCGAGGAGCGCGGAATAGGTGTCACTCTGGGCACGGTGCTTGAGGATGGAGGCTTGGATCACCTTCGTTTCCGCATCGGGAAGCGGCTTGGAGACGCCCGCCTTCTGCTTGCCTTTCGCGGCGAGCGCGAGCTGGCGGAAATCGGGGAAGTAATCCCGGAGGATGGTCATGCGTCCCTGGATGGTGCGCGGGTCATCACCAAAATAAAACCAGGTGCGCTCGCACAGTTCCCGGAGTTCCTCGTCGGATTTTTTCCGGCTCTCCGGATCGCCCAGGAGCTCGAAAACGAGTGTGTCGCCTTCGAGATCCTTCAGGAGGTTTTGGGCGACATGGATGGGCGCTTTCTTGTAGGTCTCCCCGTCAGCCAGTTTCTTCACCTCATTCAGGACGACCGGCTGGAAGCGGGGAAGCATCGCGGCATTTTTTGCGCCGTAAATTTCCTCGCAGAGTCCTGCGAGCCGGGTGGTGAGAAATTCCCGCCTCGCCGCGAGCGTCGCCTGCTGCTGATCTTCGAGGGCCATGATTTGGCCGATGGCCGGGAAGCTCTTGCTACCCTTCCGCTTCACGAGGGTGTCCGTGATGTATTCGGAGATTTTGTGAGCATTGGTCAGCATGCTCGAGAGGTGCCCGCCGGTGAGATCCTCGTTGGCGTAGTAGCGCACCCCGGAGACGGACGGCAGCAGGAAGGGATTGCTGAGGCTGAGGTTCTGGACTTTTACGCCACCCAGCACGGGCACCCGTCCGCCCTTCCATGATTCAATGGTGATGTTGCCGAGCATCCTTTGAATCTTGGCGTTGAAGATGAACTCGCTAATGAGCCAGCGCCGGTCGGGGGTGGAGCCGGGGAGGTTTGCATACTCCCCGGAGAACAATTTCTCATGCTCCACGTAGTTGCCGTATTCCGGCTTGCTCAGCTTGCCCTCCAGCTTGGAGGCGTTGTGAACCTTCAACTCCGCCGACACCCACGCGAGCAACCGTTGCCGATCCTCCTCCGATGGCTGCCTCTTTTTGGGAGGAGGCATGTGTTTGAGATAGGCCTGTTCCTGTACGCGGTTGAGCAGATCGAGCCGTGCATCCAGCGCGAGGCTATCGAGATGATCGAGCCGGATGTCGCCCTTCTGCTCTGCGGCGTCGTGGCAGTCGGTGCAATATTCGCTGAGGACTTTCCTCGCGGCGTCGGGAGCGGCGGGCGCGGCGGCTGACGTTGCGAAAAGCAACAACACAAGGAGCTTTGCCTCGCGCATTGGCCTACTTGCTCTTCAGCAGTTCGACCATCGCCTTTCCCATGGCTTCGCCTACATCCATGTAAACCTCGGCCTTGCCACCGTAGTGTCCGTTGCCGCTGCCGCCTTGGGCCATGGGGTTTGTGTAGATGGTGGCGACGTTGCCTTTGAACTCGGGGTGTTTGCCACTGGTGCCGTCCACGGCGAGTTGGGCGTCAAGAATCTGACCGCCAAGTCCGCCGCCGCCTTTTGCGGATTCACCCATCGTGGCGAGCACGAACTTCGCGTTGGGGGCGCTGAATTCCTTCCGCACGGTCTTGATGAAATGCACGAGGTTTTTCTCGTACTGCGCGGCGTGTCCGGGGTTGCCGGCGTCTTTCTCGCCCTGCCAGAAGAAGAATCCCGCGACTTCGTACTTCGTTGCGCCGGGGTAGTGTTTATCGAGCTCGGTGAGGACGGTCTTGGCGTAGCTGATGTCGTCGTCCCACTGTTTGCCCGCATACCAATCGATGGGCTTGCCCGCTTTATCCACCCAAGGCGCGGGTTCCGTTTTGAGGCCCTTCGTCGGGTCCATTTCCCAGGAATCGGGTTTGTCCTTGTAGCCCCCATAGATCATCTTCTTTTCCACGCCCGCCTTGTCCTTGATGACAAACTCATAGCGCTCGCTGCCGGGAGGGAGGAGATCCCAGCCGAGGCTGCGGTTGCCGATGCAGCTTTTCAAAATGAGCACGGGTTCCGCGATGCCAAATTCAGGCCCGATGGTCTTGGTGGTTTTGACGGTCATCCACTCGTTGTTGAACCGCTGCATCCCGCCGCCGCGACCGGACATCACGCGGGCAAATCGCACATCCTTGCGCTCGGCCCAAGCCCCCGCTTCGTCCACGAGGTAAGGATACTTCTTCTT
>CAMDQC010000224.1 GCA_945905735.1 Prosthecobacter debontii
ATCGGCATCGTCATCACGTCACCGGTAGGCACTGGGGCAAATCGCTGCTGGCATTTCATCACCAACGGCGCATCCACCCAGCGGTCGCGCACGACTGGCGATTCAATGTCGCCATCCTCGGGGTATTCAAAATCCACAGTCGGGACGAAGCCGCCGTATCCGTCGTAAGCGATGTTCACAGCGCACCTCCTTCGATGGCGGCGATGATGGACCGCAGGGTGATCCCGCGCGGCTTTGCGCGTCCGGCCTCCCATTGTCCAAACGTGCGCTCCGTGCAGCACAGGAGCACTGCGGCTTCGGCTGGTGAGAGGCCGCGGCGCTTGCGCCACGCACGGATGAGTTGTGAGAAGTGCGCGGTGCTCGCCGCGCGCGAGCCGGTCTTGTCCGCCGTTGGCGTTGTATGTGGGTTTCGTTTCACCCCAATTTTGTGCCAGCCGGTCCTCGCGGTGAACCATCGCAGAAGCCTTCGCCAGCCGCGCCAAAGTTTTCACCATTTGCACGCGAGTTACGTGGTTGGCGCGAATGGTGTGGCTGAAGTTTTGTGCTAACGGCCCGCACCGTTTATCATGCGAAATTGGCCGTCGAGTTTTCGCCCGCGAATGGAGTCAACAGCCGCGATGGGTATGGTGATATGGCCGCCGGGCAGACAGGCACGTCCTCAAAACGGGCACACCGCGCCCTCGATGATTGGGTAGCCCGTGGCGGGATCGAGTTGAGGCTGTTCCGCGAGGCGAACGTAGAGCTTCGGCGGCTTCACATGTTCACGCCGCGCGACGTCCCAAAACAAATCCACCTTCGGGTCTGCCCAGAGCAGCAGCGGGACCGGCGTGCCGTCGTCCTCGCGGTAAAGTCCGACAACCCATTCGCCTTTCTCGGGCTCGCGGAAATTCGGCTCGCCGCATTCGAGGGAATAGACCAGAGGGCCGATCTGCGGTGGCTCGGCACGGGTCTCGTTGCGCAACGAACGGGGTGGTTCGGGTAGTGGTTCGGGCGGCGCTTTCGATTCAACCTGCGGCGGCCGGGCCATGATCGGCAGTGGCTTTCCCTCATTCACCGGAAAAGACGCGACCCGAACTTTGATCACGGGGACGCCTCGCGCACCGACCAGCTTCGCGATGCGCTGGCGGTGTTGCTTCCCGCCCTGCCCCGGATGCACGACGCATCCGAAACGTCCGTCGGGCTGAATGATGAGATGCTCGCCCGTCTCATCCATGCCCGCCTCCGCACACGCGGGACACCGCGCGATGGTCTTGCCGCCTTGCTCCCGGACGTTTTGCAGCTTGGCGAGATCGAGGCTCATGGGTGTGGTTTGAAAGCGACGCCGCGAAAGCCTTTCTGCGATTTCCCATCCCGCTGCACGCTGTTCGAGCGGCAGACTTGGAACAGCTCCAGCATCAGACTTTCAAGCTGGCGATGGATGGCGGTAATCGGCAGCGGATCCCAGCCGCGTTCCGGGCAAAACTCCGCGTAGTGCTCCACAAGTTCCGCAGTCGTCAGCGCTTCATCGTCCGCACGATTCACCCGTTCGCGGAGGAACACGCGCAAGCTGTCGCTCTCGGAAAGCAGCGAATCCACAATCGCCCGTTGCCGCTCGGTGATTTTCACATCACCGATTTCGTTCACATCCGCAAGCAGCAGCCCGAGCCCTTCCAGCGCCCAATTCAGAATGCCGCTCCCTTCCTCGCGAATGAGCAGATCGGCAAAATCATGGATTCGCTTCGCTGGCTTGGGCGCCTCGTAACGCACGATCAGCAACCGCCGCCGCCACGCACCCACGTCGCCCTGGAGTCGCACACGCAGGCGGCAATTGGACGTGATCAACGCATTGAAACGCCCTTGCAGCGGGAAGCATCCGGTGCCGCCTTTCATCTCCGCATCGAACCAGTCGCCACCGACCAGCCCCTTGATGACGGGCGCACCTTTCGACGAGAGGAAGTTTTCGTCCACATCAACGCCGACCAGCATCGTCTTGCGCAAAAAGCGAAACAGCTCGAACCGCTCTCCAAGATGCTGCGTGCGGAGCTGCGTGACATTCTCCTGCCCGATGAGCTTTTGCAGGATGATGGCATACTGCGTCTTGCCGCGCTCCGCCAAGCCATCCAGCAGCGTGAGGCGCTGCGTGATGTTCACACCCAGCAGGCATTGCCCCGCCATCTTTTGCAGCAGCAGCGCGTCCTCGGGATGCACTGCCGAGAGGACCAATTCGTTCAGAAATCGCGAACACACAGCCTTGGGATCGTAGGCAATCGGCGAACGATTTCGGCTGCGAAATTTCGGCGAGAACGGTTCGAGGCGGATGCCGTCGTCGGCAAAAACAACGACGCCATTTTCGATGTGGACGATACTCTGCCGCTCGGCGAACGCCCTGCGTTCTTCAATGATCCCGCGAAGTTGTGAGGTAATCGCATTGAGCGTGCGGTCGCTGCGAAAACGCTCAAGCCCTGCGAGATGCTCGGCCTCGCGCGAGACTTCGAGCAGACGGGCGGAGACGGCTTGTTTAATCGCATCTGCCGACTCCGCGATGAACAGCCCGGTGTCGCCGTGGTAGCGGTAAAACGTCCGTTCGTCCGGCTCGAAAAGGGCGATATTCTCCGCTGCATAAAGCCCGGCCCAGTACGCCTCATTGATGCCGCTCACCCGCGATGATTCGCCATCCTGACTTTCGCTCATGAAGAACGGTTCTCCAAAGCGGCGGCATAGTGTCGCGTCGGCGCTCTCGCCCTGCGGAATCTCGGCGCGCGGCTTCCACGGAAGCGCCACATTTTCGGGCCAGACGATTTCTCCGAAAGTCAGCTCGATGGCCGGAGCATCTTGGATCGCACGGTATTCCATGCCCTCGGGATGGACGCCGTGGATCACCGTCTGATTCCCCGTGCTGCGCCACTCGCCCCACGCCTTCCCCTCGCGTGTCTCCAGCTTCGCCGCGCCGGGATACTGCCCGCGAATCCTGACCCACACATTGCCGCCGCGTTTGCCGCGCGTGAACAGCGTCGCGCGGAGCTGCGGATTGAGCGCGAGGAACGGCTCCACGCCCGCGTCATCATCAATGTCGATGCTGCACACGCCGCCCGAAGGTGCGCCCACAAGCACGCCGAGATTATGGCCGGAGTTCAAGTTCGCCACGTAACGAGGATCGCGCATGTGCTCGATGGTCTGCTTTTGCCAGCCACGAAACTTCGGCGCTTTCGTGCCGCGCGCCATCCACACCACGACGACTTGCTCGCCCAGCAAACGCTGGATGCGCTGCACAGGCGTTTCGTTGACATGCTCAGTCATGTGAAGTCTCCGACGTTGGGGCTTCGAGTGTTCATCGTGGAAGCCGCTCGTCTCGAAAGAGGCGGGCGGTTTTCTTTTGCACTCACGCGGACCGCAGCGCCGCGCGCCGCTTCTGCCGCTCCACATGGGATGAGAGACGGCGGTTGGCGCGGACGAACGCTTCGACCTCGGCCAAGTCGTAGCGCACCGTCGAACCGAGAAGGATGTGCGGCAGGCCGCTCTTCCGAAGGTTCACCAAATGACGCACCGAAATGTGCAGGTGAAGGGCCAGCTCCTTTTCGGAAATCCAGCCCGGTTTGGATGTAGTTGCATCTTGATTCATGCACGCTCCGCCGTGTCAACGTAGGCGCAGTTCGGCACCGTTCATTACGCAATGAACCAAGCTGAGTCCGTAGTTCGTGTCGGCACGAACTAGCCTCGCAAGTTCACGCACGCAGCCGCAGGGGAATGTCAAACCGGGCGCAAAATCGTTTCGGCACCATTACGGTCCGCTTCTGCCGCTGGGATGCCCTTACGTCGCGGTTTGCCGATCAGCGCTGTTCGGATGCCAACCAAGCCACGCTGGATCTCGATGGGAGGCATGATCGCGAACCATTTAGCGGCCATCTCCGGCGTCACAACTTCCCTGTAGAATTGGAAAAGCACGCTCTGGTCGTGGCCGGCCTCAAGGGCTGTCCGCGCCGGGTCATGCGTCAAAGCGAGCCTGTAGGACACGAATGAGTGGCGCAGGGCGTTCCGTTTTGTAGGTAGCCCTGCACGCACGGCGATTTTATTTACCGCCGCCGTGATATTGTGATGCACAACCACACGACCCGAAGGCATGGCGAACGGTTCGAGCCAGGCGCGCAAGTTCTCACCGACGGGCGCGAGCCGACGGGCTCGCGTTTTGCAGATGTCCGCGCGTACTTCGATGAAGCCGCGATCCAAATGCACATTGCGCCAGTCCAAGCGGGTGATTTCCGCCGAGCGCAGCCCGGCAAAGGCGGCGATGGCAATAAATGGCGTGGCCAGGTGCTTGCCTGCCGCTTTGAGCAGGCGCTCCAGCTCCTCCGGCGTGTAGGTAGTCACGTCTGTCACCGGCTCGTTGTAGAAGATTGCAGCGTCGAATTCGTACCAGTCGCGCGCAAGGTAGCCGTGCTTCTTCGCCCATCTGCTAAAGGTGATGAGTTTCTGCCGGGCGTCGTTCTTTGACCGCGGACCCCATCCCGGCCGCGATTGCAGGTAGCTGTCGAGGTCGCACGCCCGCAGATCGGGCAGCATCCGTCCCGCCGTGTGGCAGCCGAATTCGCGAAGATAGCGCTCAAGCGTGCCCAGATAGTTTTCCGTCACACCGCTGGACCGGCGCGCCGCCAGATACTCTTCGCTCAAATCGGAGATTCGCTTGCGAAGCAACCCGCGATTGAACCGATTGAAGTAAAGGATCGCATCTTGAATGGTCACGTCTGATGCCAGCGCTTGTCTTGCCGCGACGAAGGCTTCCACCGCGACATGCACGGGCGTGTTGTATGGCGCTAAAACACGGCGTGCGACCGTGTAGCTCTCAATCTCCGATGCCGTGAGGTTCTCGGCCTGGATGTTGTCGCGAGCCATTTCGCCAAGGATGATGCGGGCCTCCCGCTTGGCTTCGTTCAGGTCGGCGAAACTGCGGCGTTCCCGCTTTCCGCCCCGGTAATAGGAGAGCTGGTGCAGTGGCCTGCCGTGGCTCTCCGTGGTGTAGATTTTGATCTCCTGCTGGTCGTTGCTGATGATGACTGGTGCTGGTTTGCGCGCTGGCATGGTATTTGGGCGCGGGCGTCAACTTTGTCAGGAAATCCGTCATGTCGTCCGGCTCCTTCGACGTAAGTCGTTGATGCCGTAGAGAAATGCTGTTCCTAACTAAATATCATTACGTCGCTTCCCGGCTCTAGGGGCACTATTGGCGCTGCTCGGAATCATCGCTGGGCTTTTCCCCACCTCGATCGCTCAGGATGATTTGGAGGATCGGGTAAAGGCTGGGTGGATCTATCAGTGCGCCCAGAAATTCGTCT
>CAMDQC010000225.1 GCA_945905735.1 Prosthecobacter debontii
CAGGGGATGAATCAGTTCACGAGCGGGTGGGAGCGGGAAGTGATCGAGGCGATCCCGACGGAGCCACCGGCGCTGCCGCCTGGGATGGGTGAAATCAAAGACGTGGAAGCACCGGGCGGGCCGCTGATCCAGGTGCAGGTGGGCGCGGCACGGGCGAGCAAGTTCCGGCTGGAGGGCAAGGGGCCGGGCGGCACGGTGTTTGTGGTGCTGGTGGAATCGTGGCCGACGGTGCGCATCCCCTGCACGCTGCCGATGGTGGGCGCTTGGACGCTGCGCGTGCGCGGGGAAAATGCGAAGGGCGTGGGTGAGTGGAGCGATGACTTCGAGGTGACGGTGCCTGCGTAGGGTAGCGGGGCGGGGCGCTGCACTCTGGCGGCGCTCCGCTCTCGGGCGGGCGGTGGAGTAGGATAGAGACGTCCTAGGTGCGCGGGATGTCGGCAGAATCGTCCGGCATCCCGCGACGGCGTACGGTGCATCTCCCGCAGGAGGGTGCGCCTTTCTGCTCGCGGCGTGGCACGCGTCGCGCGTATCCACAGCGATGCTTCAACAATTCATCCACTGGCTAGAGTCCTTGCAGGCAAGCCTCAAAGATCCCGGCTTGATCGAAATTATCGCCTTTGCTGGCATCTTTGCGGCAACGCAGATGACGGCAGTTATCCCCGGCTCGCCCATCGGCATGGCGGCGGGGTTGTTCTTCGGCTTTGGGAAAGGCTGGGTGGCCGTCACCCTGGGCTGCGCGCTGTCGGCGACGATCAATTTCCTCATCTCCCGCCATCTCGCCCGCGACTTCGTGGCGCGGCGACTGGAGACACATCCGAAGTTCCGACTCATTGACTCCGCCATCGCTCGTGGGGGATGGAAAATCATCGCGCTGCTGCGGTTCGTCCCCATCCCGTTTGGTATCGCGAATTATGCCTATGGGATCACGCCGGTGCGCTTCTGGCCTTACTTCGGCGCGACGATGCTGGCGACCATCCCTGCGAATATGCTCTTCGTCTCGATGGGGGCGACGTTTAAAGGCAGCGTCGCGACGCTGTTTAGCAAAGACCGCCCGCACAGCCCGCTGGAGATCGCGCTGCCGCTCGTCGGCGTCGTGGCTGCGTTCGTTGCGTTCCGCTACGTGTCGAAACTGGCGAGCGCAGCGGTGAATGCGGAGCCTCGGTGAGGGCTCCGCACAGAAGTTGCCTGCGAAAGCACATGCTGCTATCCCTTTCCGATGGATTCGACACTCGAAGCACTCATTGAACAGATCAGCCACTCGCCGCAATTGGTTGAAGTCGCAGACCGCCTCCAGGCCCAGATTCGCAGTGAGCGCGAACGCCGTGGGAAGTTCTACGAAGAGATGACGCCGGAGCAGAAGATCGAGTTCATTGACGGCGAGGTGATCCTGCATTCGCCCGCGAAGAATCAGCATCTCGGTGTCACTAAGCGAACACTCGTGCTCCTAAATACCTACGTAGAACTCCACGAACTCGGGCAAGTGGAGTCCGAGAAATGCCTCTGCGTTTTCCCCCGCAACGACTACGAGCCCGATGTGGTGTTCTTCGGCACCGCGAAAGCCAAAAAGCTGAAGCCCAATACCATGAAGTTCCCCATCCCCGATCTGATCGTCGAGGTGCTCTCCGAATCCACGGAGAAGCGGGATCGCGGCGTGAAGTTCGAGGACTTTCAAGCCCACGGCGTCGGCGAATACTGGGTAATGGATGCGGAGCGCCGCGTGGTGGAGCAATACGTCCTGCGCGACTCCACCTACGACCTTACCCTCAAATCCAGCACCGGTGAACTGCGCAGCGAAGCGATCCCCGGCTTGGTCATTCCAGTGCGCGCCTTCTTTTATGCCGAGGATAATATGCGCGCCCTCCGTGAACTCATGGGCAAGTAGGCTTCCCGCCCTATTTAGCCGTTCAGCACAACGACATCGTCCGGCTCTATGCTGGCAGTAAGTTCTTGGTCGTCCGCTTTGAAGAGGAAGCGCGGGTTGAGCTCGTAGATTTTGAGCAGCGTGCCTGCGCTGGCGAAGCGGTATTGCGCCATTTCCCCGAGGTAGATGCGCTCGCGGATGTGGCCGGGGATGCCGTTGGGCGCGGTGGCGTCTTGGCCGAGGTGCCACGCTTCGGGGCGCATACTGAGGGTGACGCGCTGGCCGACGGCGGGCGTGGGGCCGTGGGTGGTGGCGGTGAATTGGCGGACCGGCGTGTCGATTCGGATGGTGCTGGCGTCGGCGGAGTGGACGGTGCCTTCGATGAAATTCGTCTCGCCCATAAAGTCGGCAACGAAGCGGGAATGCGGGCGGCGATAGACTTCGGCGGGCGGGCCGACTTGGCGGATGTTCCCGGCTTCCATGACTGCGATGCGGTCGCCGACGCTGAGCGCTTCTTTTTGATCGTGGGTGACGTAGATGGCCGTGAGCCCAGCCTCTTTGCAGATGCGCCGAATCTCGCCGCGCATCTCGATGCGGAGCTTGGTGTCGAGGTTCGAGAGCGGCTCATCGAGGAGCAGCGCGCGGGGGCGGATGACCATGGCGCGGGCGAGGGCGACACGCTGTTGCTGGCCACCGGAGAGTTGGTTGATCTTGCGCTCGGCGTAAGATTCCATGCGGACGGAGGCGAGGGCTTCCTTCACGCGCTGGTCGATTTCGGGCCGCGGGAGTTTGCGCTCTTCGAGTCCAAAGGCGACGTTCTGCGCGACGGTCATGTGCGGCCAAAGCGCGTAGCTCTGGAACATCATCCCGGTGTGGCGCTCGTGGGGCGGGAGGTGCGTGACATCGGTATCTCCAAAGTGGATGCGCCCGTCCTCCGGTTGGTAAAAGCCCGCGATGGTGCGGAGGAGCGTCGTCTTTCCGCAGCCGCTCGGGCCGAGGAGAAAGAATATCTCGCCTGCGCCGATGGTGAGGTCGAGCGCGTGCAGCGCAGTGGATGTGCCGAAGCGCTTGGTGAGTTTTTCGATGCGAATGGAAAGCATGGCCGGGCGCAGGTGTAATACGGTTCGCCCGAAGGACAGAAGCAGGAAGTCTAAGGCTCGCAAGAAAGTGAGGGGAACATTCCCTTGCGCCGGGAGGCGTGCGTCGCTTGTCTCGCGCTCCTTTTTTAAACGATGGCTGGCTTTCGACTATTTGACCTTAATCCCGAGCAGGAACTTGCGGTGCGCACCACCGAAGGTCCCTTGCTGATCCTTGCGGGTGCGGGGAGCGGGAAGACGCGCGTCATCACGATGCGGACGGCGTTCATGCTCAGCCAAGGGATTGCGGCGGACTCCATTTTGGCGGTCACTTTCACCAACAAAGCAGCGACGGAAATGCGCGAGCGTCTCGCGGCGCTGGTGCCGGAGGACCAGGCAAAGAAGGTGACGATGTCCACGTTTCACGCGCTGTGTGTGCGCATCTTGCGGCAGGACATTGAGGCGCTGGGCTACAAAAAGAACTTCTCCATTTACGACGAGGGCGACCAGATGGGGCTCATCAAGAAGATCATCACCCGCACTGCGTCGCGCGATGAAAAGCTGGACCCGCACGTGGCGAAGAACGCCATCAGCAAAGCGAAGAACAACGGCTGGCGGGCACCGGAGGACGATAAGACGCTGCTCGGCGCAGTTTTCGCCCGCTACAACGCGGACTTGAAAACGCTGAACGCGGTGGACTTCGACGACTTGCTTTTACTCACCGTGCGGCTGCTCAACGACCACCCCGCCGTGCAGGAGCGGTGGCAACGGCGGTTCAAGTATTTGATGGTGGATGAGTTTCAGGACACGAACCGCCTCCAGCTCGATCTCGTCTCGCTGCTCGCCAAGCCGCACCCGACTTCGCCGGAGTTTGCCGGGATGCGCCCCAACGTCGCGGTGGTGGGCGACGACGACCAATCCATCTACGGCTGGCGCGGCGCGGACGTGACGAACATCTTGGAGTTTGAGGCGCACTTTCCGGGGCCGACCGTGGTGAAGCTGGAGCAGAACTATCGCTCCACGAACTTCATCCTCGGCACGGCAAACTCGCTCATTAAAAACAACCCGCGCCGCCGTCCGAAGAACCTCTGGAGCGCGAAGGATGGTGGCGAGAAGGTGAAAATCATCGCCATGCCCGACGACCGGCAGGAGGCGGAGTTCATCACGGAGGAAATCAACGCGCGCAAGACGGCGGAGGCGCAAAAGTGGGAGGACTTCGCGGTGCTGTTCCGCATGAATGCGCAGAGTCGGCAGGTGGAGGAAAACTTCCGCCGCCTGCGCGTGCCCTACCGCATCATCGGCGGGAAGAGCTTCTTCGACCGGCGCGAGGTGAAGGATATTCTGGCCTACGCGTCGTGCCTTTTGAACGTGGACGACGACGTGGCGCTCCTCCGCATCATCAACACGCCCGCGCGCGGCATCTCGGATACGACGGTGGAAAAAGCGACGGAATACAGCATCCGCACGCACACCTCCGTCTTCAAAGCACTGCGCGACGACCGCTTCCTCGGCGCACTCCGCGCGGCCACGCAGAACGCCATCGAGAAGTTCGCCGCCTTTCTCGACGAGCACGAAACCAAGCTCCACGAGCCCCTTTCCAACCAGCCCGCCGTCCTGCGCAAACTCATCGAAGAAAGCGGCTACCTCGCCGACCTCCAGCGCACTTGCAAGACGCCGGAGGAATGGATGGACCGCGAGCGCAGCGTGCGCGACATCCTCGCCAGCTTCGAGACGTTCGAGGGCCGCAGCGACAAGGGGCTGCAAGGCTTTCTCGATGAAATGATGCTCCGGCAAGAGCGCGAGGACGACAAGGAAGACGACGAAGGCGGAGTCACCCTCATCACACTCCACGCCAGCAAAGGGCTGGAGTTCCCGCACGTCTATCTCATGGGCGTGGAGGAAGGCGTCATCCCCCACGACCGCTCCAAACTCGAAGGCACCGTGGACGAAGAGCGGCGGCTGCTCTACGTAGGAATCACCCGCGCCCAGCGCACGCTGGCGCTGACGTGGTGCCGCCAGCGGGCGAAGTACGGCAGCGTCGTCCCCTGCATCTCCAGCAGCTTCCTCAAAGAGCTAGACCCCGAGCTCGTGGAGCACCGCGACGTCGGCGACATCATCAACAAGCCCGTCGCAGAAGAGGCAGCAGCAGCGAAGTTCGGAGCGATCTTCGACATGCTCGACTAGGGAAACGCTGAATAAAGCGAAAGTCCCTGTAAAATAGCGGGACAGCGGGCGATAGAGCTGATAGACAAGAGCATGGAAAAGCAAATGAGTTTCGCGGCAGCGGAGTACAGCGAAAAAAAGAAAACCACCCGGCGGGAGAAAT
>CAMDQC010000226.1 GCA_945905735.1 Prosthecobacter debontii
CGACTCCGCCGCGTCTTTCCGCAGCTCGGCTTGCACAAATTCACGAGCCTCGATCCAACTCTCTACGCCGCCGTGTTGTGATCCGAGTTTGACGCAGCGCCGAGAGCATGGACATCGACCACGCCATCAAGACCGTAGATCACGCAGCCCGCCAAGACGACCGCTGGATGTTCGTCGCCATGCTCGTCATCGGCATGGTGACCATCTACTTCCTCGCCCGCTACTTCATGCGCCAAATCGCCGAGCTTCAGCGCGAAATCATCGCCGTCCGCTCCGAGTTCGAGGCGCACCTGCGCACCGCCAACGCCGATATGGTCGCCGCGCTCACCAAGAGCACCGAGGTCATCGCGCACAACTCCGCGATCATCGAACAAATCCAGCGCAAGCTGATGGGCTGATCTGACTACTTCGGATCGAGCCGCTTCACTTGGATGTTGCGATAGCGCACAAACTCCTTCGTGTGATCGCCGCCGCCGTGGACTTGCAGCGCGATGCCGCCTTTCGCCTGGTGCCGCACCTCCTTCTCCTGCCACTCCATGATTTTCACGCCGTTGATCCACGTCGTGATGTGCGGCGGATTGTTCACGATGCGCGCGCGGAGTTCGTTCCACTGGCCGTGCCGCCAGAAACTGGCCCACGCATCCGGCAGCACCGGCAGGGGCGTCGGTGGCTCGCCGGTCGGCTTGTCGGTGATTTCGGTCACCTTGTCCTTGAAGCTGTAATTGCGGACGTGCGGTTTGCCGCCAAGGCCCTCGCCGTAGATGCCCATGAGGTTGCCGCCCGCGTGATAGTCAATCATCGCCTGCCACGCCTTGCCGTCCTCGGTGCTGCGGAGAAAGAGGCCGCTGTCGGGGCCGAAGTCGTTTTTCATTTCGAGCTTCACCTCGAAGTCGCCGAACTGCTCGTCGGTGATGATGAGGCCGCCGTTGCCCTTGATGTCCTGCGAGCCGACAATCGCGCCGTCCTCGACGACCCATCTGCCGCCGCTCTGATTCTTGCTCGCGCCGCTGTGCCCGGACTTCGCGCTGACGTGCCAGCCGGCGAGCGTCTTGCCGTCGTAGATGGAGACAAAGCCGTCGGCGGGCTTGTCCTGCGAACCGGCGGTGGAAAACGAGATGGCGATGAGTGCGGCGAGTGCGAGCGTGCGTTTCATGCCGGCGATTAGACAGGGAGATTGGCCCGGTGGAGCAAGGAGATTTGCCGGACTGACAAGGGCCGCACCAAACTCGTGCTCTGCGCGTTGGCGCGTTGAAGTCGATTGGTTCGCTCGGTTTCAAGATGTTTGTAGCTCCGCACGGCGCAGCACCACGTCGGGGATATTCGCGGGAACCGAGAACTGCGCGAGCAGCGCCGATTTCACCGCGACCGGATCGAACAAGTGCAGCCGGGAATTCGGCTCGATGAATGGGATCATCCGTTTGGCGATCCATCCATCAATCGTGCGTGGGCTGACTGAGAGCAGCACGGCGAGTTGGCGTTTGCGGATAAGTTGCGCGATAGGCGTAGGTTCGTTCATATCCTGTGCATCACGTCAATTGCGGCGGGGGCAGGATGGCGAACCATTCCTTCGCTGCGTCGGGCGTTACGAGTTCGCGGTAATGCCGGAAGAGCTTGTCGGGCGTATTTCCCATTTCGAGCGCGACCTTCGCTGCATCCTGAATCTCCGCGAGTCGGTAGCTGGCGAAGCTGTGACGCAGCGCGTTTTGCCGCCAGCCGACTCCCGCTTTTTTGCCGAGGTAGTTCAGTCGAAAATGCACGTTTGGCAGGCAGCACACGGAGCCTTCCGCCTTGCGTAGCGGCTCCAGCCACGCACGGAGATTCGGGAGCAAGGGGACGAGCCGTCGCGCCTTGGTTTTCGCCTTCGCCGCTTTGATTTCAATGTACCCGCGATCCCACAATATCTCGCTCCAGTCGAGCCTCTCGATTTCCGCCGCGCGGATGCCGGAGAACGCGCCGATGACGATGTGCGGCAGGAGGTTTGCCGGGCACGCCGCAAGAACTTTCTTCATTTCATCGGGAGTGAAAATGGCCGGAGCAGGCTCAGCGCCGCTGAACGTCATCGCGCGCTCCGGGGCCGTCTTGCGATCCTGCGGCAGATACCCGCAATCCCGCGACCACTTGAACAGCGTCACAAAAATCCGGCGCAGATTGTTCTTCGTCGTGTGATTGCCATTCGCCGCTCGCAACCACGCATCCACTTGCGGCGTTGTGATGTCGGCGATCGGCAGCGGGCCGAAGTCGCGCTTCAACCAAGTCAGATAGTGCCGCAAGCTACGGCGATAGGCTTGGCTGATACCAGCGGCCTCCTTCGCAGCAGTGAAATCGTCCGCCGCGTCCGTGAAGAGCTTCGTGGGCAAGCCGAGATGATGCGCATTGTAAAAGCGCACCGCATCGAGGACCGAGCCGCCCTTCATTCCGAGCTTCGCATCGCTCCATTCCTCGAAAGCACTCACCATATTCAACCCAAACCGCTTCGCCCGAGCCTCACACGACCGCATCAGCTCAAAATCGCGCTGAGTCACCGGGTCCGCCGCTGGCAGTTCGTGCCGACACGAACTGAGGGTCTGCTGCGCAAAGAGCTTCGCCGCATCCACGCTGGCAAACGTCTTCGTCTTCCGCTGGCCCAATTCATACCACGCGCATTGGAAAGACGGATACCCGTCCTTGCGTTTGATCGTATAGATTTTGATCTCGGCATCTCCGCCGCCCACCGTGATGATTGTCTTGCGTCGCATGGCTGTGTGCCGTGTGCGCGAAGTCAAATTTTTGCATGGAATTTTGCATGGAATATCTACCTCCACCGGAAAAGGCGTCTCGGAAGAGCCTTGAATTGAACTACTTGCGGATAAATCCAAAGAGGCCGCTGCAGCGAACGGCTCCGCGTGTCACGGTAGCTGCTATTTTACGTAGGAAAGCCTTCATTGCGAGCCACCTTTCTTTGTAACTTGTATGCTGTTATTCGTCCCGCCTTCGCAGCTACCGCGCCACGCTCCGCCGTCGCTGAGCTTGAGGTCGTTAGGCCGCTGCGCACATCTCCTCTAAAAGCAAGATTATGGACGATACCGAATTCGACGACGCTCCCGGCAATAAGAAAAACCTCCGCGTTTTTCTTGTGAACCCGCCTTCGGGTGACAACCCGTGGAGAACGCAAGGCGACTACCAAGACGACCAACGCCGCCTACTGTCGGCCTATCGCTGGACGATTGCCTCGGCGACTGCGGCCATTATCTCTGCGCTTTGTGCCTTGGCCGCCGTTCTTCACGCATTTACCCGATGAGTTCACTTACGTTCCATCGTGCTACTTTAGCTGTCGTCATACTCGCGTTGTGCGGGTTTTCGGGGTGCGCGACGCCCGTTGGCTACACCTCGCAGCCGCTCCAGCGTCACGACCGAGACACGACTTATCGAATCGACGACCACGATTCGGGGTTCACGATTACGGTCTATTACTCGCGGTATCAGTTCATCCCCGAGAGCGACGCCGTAAACGCAGCCGGTAGGAGTGCCCTTTTGAGCATCGCTTACGACATTTCCGAGTCCCGCGGACGCCCAATCGAACCAATCAACGAACAACGCATCAAGATATCGATGGGGCGCAACGGTTTTTCGGGCACTACTTCGTGGTCAGGCACCGTCAAGGTCTTCTACAAGGGAGCCAAACAGCAATGAGAGCGCGGCCTAACCATGCGCTGCATCCTCTTTTGGGAAATTCGCAAGTAACTTAATAACAGGCACTCACGACGCATCGGAATCTCTAGCAGCGGATATTTCATGCAAAATTCCATGCAAAAGTACGACGGGGACGGACTGATTCTTCTATCAACGAGCTGAACGCGACTGACCGTAAAATCTGTTCCGTTTCCCCACAAGGGGCGACCAATCCGGCCTACTTCAGCTTTTTCTCTTCCTGATAGCGCGCTTCGTAATCCTCTGCGTTCGTCTTGAGGACAGCCAGGGCGTTGTCCGACCAGGCCTTCAACTCCGGGTTCTGAATGCTCTTCGCGGCATTCTCCATATCCTTGTGCGCTTTCTTGGATGATTTCGCGAGGGTTTCGAGGTGGGCGAGGCGGAATCCTTTTTCCTTTGCGTTCGGGTTTGCCGCGAGCTCTGCCGCTTCCTTTTTTGAAATATCGGTGGCGAGCCCCTTCACTCCATTGTCCACGCACATGGTCGCGAAAGGCGTCCAGAGTGCGATGAGCTTCACGTGTCGAGGCTGCAGCCATTTTGAGAAATCCGGCTCAAGCTCTTTGATTCCGTTCCAGCGTCCGGCCAGCTTGAGTTGAAAGTGCATAATCTCTGCGGTGGTCTTGGCGAAGCGATTGTCGGTGGGCCCGAAGGGTTTTGCCGTAGTGGTCGTCGTCCCAGCGACTGGAGTGCCGGGCTGTGCGTTCTGCGCGTGCGCCGCGCTGGCGAGGAGGGTGATGGCGAAAATGATGGTTTTCATGGAAGCGTCGTTTAGCAGCCTGTTGCAAAACCTCAACGTTTTCACACCCCAGTTTCCCTCAGCGCATCGAGCGGTTCAGCCACGCCGGTCTCGCCGTCGAAAGGCCCGGGCACTCCGCGAAGCGGACGAGATGTGGGCGTTCGCTTTTTCCTTTCGGCAGCCCTTCATCGCGCTCGTCGCTCCAAGTATCGCTCCATAAAGTGAGCGAGCACGAGCGAGCAGGCAGCGGAGATCGGGAGCAGTAGAGCGAATCGCACCATCGGGTTTGCCTGCGGAAGCACTGCGAGGATCGCGCCGAGCACGAGCCATTGCACAAGCATGTGGCAAAGGTACAGCGAGTATGAACGCTCCCCGATCCACACCAGAATCCGGTGTTTTAGAATGGATGACACGATGCGAGCTTCGAACCGGGCGCAGTCGCCTGTAATATTCAGGATTACCCCCACGACCAACACCCAAATCGCGATTGGCACTGAAGCGGAAAACAGCCAGACGACGGGCGCCCCATGCACCATGCAACGCCCCACTTCACCCCGGTCGCGTTGGCTTAAACTGGAAACCAACGACGCGCTATAAATGCCGAGGAAAAACAGCCCGAACTTTCCAGGCAACGCCGAGCCAGACGGAAACTGCTCGGTAAACTGGCGATTGAAAATGACAGTGCCAATGCACGCTGCCGCAGTAACGAGCAGCGCCAGCGGGGCTTTGGCGCGGAACAGGATGCGATGGAGAAACGGGGCAACGAGGTAAAA
>CAMDQC010000227.1 GCA_945905735.1 Prosthecobacter debontii
TGTCGGGATTATTCGTATTCACCGTCGAAAGGACCGTCCGAATATCGCCAAACGAGCCGCTGATCGTGCCGCACCGAATCTCACTGGCGCACGAGAACACCGCGCTCACACCGTTCATCACGATGGGGTTCGAGCGGATCGCCGTGCGCCCCGACTGCTCGTTGTTGTTAAAGCGGACGGTTCCCGCGTTGATTTCCAGTGTACCCAGCCACGTATTGTCCGACGGGCCGAGAATCGGGTCCAGCGCCGTAAAGGGCGTGCCGAAGCGAAACGTGCTCGTCCCACTCTTTACGATGTTCGCGATTCCCGTCACCTTGCCATTGGCGGTATTAAGGCCAGCCCCGCTCCCTGAGACGGTAAACGTCCCGTCGAGCTGAAATGGCGTGGTAAACGCCACAGCACCCGCGCCACTTTGCACCAATTCCGGCGCACCGCCGACGAATGCTAGCGCGCTGCCCTTAATCGCGTGCGCGTTACCTGAAACCGATGCTAAATTCGTGGCAGTTAGATTGATCCGGTTTACCTGAAACGGAGTCGCCGCGATGTTATTGGTGGTCGTGTAGAGACTAAAGCCGACATCGCCCGCGAACGTCAGGATATCTGTCGGGTTTGTGCCTGTCGGTGCCACCCCGCCCACCCACGCGCTGTTGACGCTCCAAGAATTGGTCGTCCCGCCCCATGAAAAGCTGGCGGCGTGAACCGACGGTCCCGTGAAAGCCGTTAAAGCCGACACTGAAGTGGCGAGAATGAGACGAGTAAGGGTGAAACGTGAACGCATTAGAGTGATAATAAAGTAAGCAAGCCTACACGAACGGGGCTGTTATGTCGAGTTTGAGTTGTCATATTTTTGTGACATTCCGGCAGGGAGCCACAAACCACGCGCTACTTCCGTGTCGGAAGTTGCGCACCGGTTTCCTTCAGCCATCGGTCGAGTTTTGCGCGGAGGTCTTTCGCCTTTCCCACGTTCTTCGTCGCGAGATCTTCTTTGTCCTCTGGGTCAGAGGCGAGGTGGTACAGTTCGTCTCGCTCGTCCTCGTAAAAGTGAACTAGCCGGAAGTCGCCTTCCCGAATCGCCGAATAAGGCGTCGCACCGCCGGGGTGATAGTGCGGATAATGCCAAAAGAGAGGACGCTCGGCGAACTTGCCGCGGCCCAGCACGGGCATCAGCGAAACCCCGTCAAATGCCCGTTTTTCCAGCCCCGCAGCCTCCGCCAGCGTCGCCGGGATGTCGGGGGTGATGGCCGGGATGTCCGTCTCCGTGCCCGCTTTCGTGACGCCGGGCCAACGGACGATAAGAGGCACCCGCACGCCGCCTTCGTAGGCGCTGCCTTTACCCGCTCGGACGCCGAGATTGTCCGTCACTTTCCCCAGCTCCAGCCCGCCATTATCGCCGGTGAAAATGAGCACCGTTTTTTCCGACAGCCCGAGTTTTTCCAGCTCCGCACGGATGCGCCCCACACTGTCGTCCACCGCCTTTATCATCGCAGCGTAGGCGGGTTTTCCCTGCGGATTCTCCTTCAGTGCAAATCGGGCAATATCTTCCTTTTTTCCACCGAGCGGCGTGTGGACGGCGAAGTGCGGGAGGTAAACGAAGAACGGTTTATCGGCATTCGTAGAAATAAATTTTATCGCCTCCGAAGTGCAGCGCGCTGTGAGTTCCTCGCCATCGGGGCCGTCGGAGAGATTCGGGTTTTTGAACGGCGCAAGGTACGTCGCCGGCTGGCCTCGACCATTGTCGGCGATGGCAACATCGAAGCCGTGTGCCGCCGGGCCGCCGGGCGAGAGATGCCATTTCCCGATGGCGCAAGTCGCATAGCCCGCGCCCCGCAGCCCGCTGGCCACGGTCCACTCGTCCGTCGGCAGTGCCTTTACCCAGTCAGGAATCTGGAGCGGCGCATTGGGCCGGACGTGCCCGGCGATCCAATCCGTGATGCGCAGCCGCGCGGGATACTTTCCCGTAAGCATCGCAGCGCGCGTCGGCGAGCAGACGGTGCAGGCACTATACGCCGTCCGAAAACGCATGCCGTCCTTGGCGAGTTGGTCGAGGTGGGGAGTTTCGTAAAATTTCGAGCCGTAACAGCCGAGGTCCGTCGCCCCAAGATCGTCGATTAAAAAGACGACGAAGTTCGGTTTGTCGGCAGCCAGCGAGGCGGAAAGGAATGTCAGGAGAGCGAAAAAATAGCGCACAGCGCCAGAGATAAAGCCCTCACCCCACACGCTTGCAAGCCGCGACTTGTGCAGAGTTCCACGGTGCCTTTGCCAGAATCATCGCCAGCCCGCAAAACCCAGTAACGCCAGAAAAGATGAGCCCGGCCCCGGCGAACGGAATGAGGAACCGAACAAGAGGAATCCAATGCGACAGCACCCACGCGCCGAGCACCACGCTCCCGATGGCGATCCGCACTTGCCGGTCGAGCGGGATGCCCGGCTTCCCGCCGCCCGAGACAGCCAGCCCGGCAGCTACGCAAGCATCGGTGCCGCCTTCCACCACGCAGACATTGGCGATGCCCTTCGCCCGGAATTTGTCCGCCGCTTTCCCAGCACGCATTCCACTTTTGCAGAGGATGTAGATCGTATGGTCGGCTTGCAAATTGAGCCCAGCGGCGACTTTCGTCGGATCGAGGTCATCCAGCGGGCAAAGGCGGGCGCTTTCCACGTGGACTGCGGCAAACTCGGCAGGCGTGCGGACATCGACAACATGTGGCGCTTTGCGGTCTTGAATCAGTAGGCCGAAGTCGGCGGCGGAAATGGTATTGCTCATGCCGGACGTGTAACAGCAGCGTCGGTGCGTGGGAATAGGCATTTACCCGTAGATCAATCCGACGCGCTCGGATGCCCACAAATCGAGCGGCGCGACCCGCGCTAGTCCGGAAAATGTGACCAAATCGACGTAAATCGTAAGCAATTGATGCGGAAACACTTGCTCAATATTTTATACTCGTAAGACGTTATTTCGCTAGGGGAGATATAAAAATTTTGCCATACTTCGGAGTCTGGTTCCATTTCCGCTTAAAGTGGACCTTCATCTCGACTGGGCCCAATTGGGCGATTCAGCAAAAAACTTTATACGATTATGGCAACGAACATTCTTCGGGCAAAAAGCCCCACCGCTTCGGCAAAGCCAGTCATTCTAACCGCCCAGATTCGGCCCACCGTCGGCCCGGAATCTCTGGAGCCGCGCATCACTTTCTCCACAGACATCGGCCTCGGTTCGCTTTCGGCTGCGGGCGTATTGGCGCTTGCGCTGACGGGGGATGCAGATGCTTTCCAAGTCGTGCATGTGGGCGCGGGTGTGGGTGGGGAAGTGGTGAAAGTAAAGAACCTCGCCAGCGGCTTCGAGCAGACGTTTAGCGGGGTGAAATCGATCCTCGCGGATGGTGGGGCCGGGGATGATTTGCTGGATTTTTCGGCGGGCAATCTGTCGTCGCAAGTGACTTTCGCAGGGGGAGACGGGCTGGATACAATTGTGGGTCCGGCGGGGGATACGACTTGGGTAATCGATGGCGAAAACGCGGGCTCGGCGGGGGCGAATATCCATTTTCTCCAAGTGGAGAATGCGACGGGGGCTGTGGGCAATCAGGACGAGTTCGTCTTCGAGCAGACGGGGTCGCTGGCGGGGACGGTTTCGGGCGGCACGGCATTCGGGACGGGCTCCATTTTCGCCAACGCAGTGGGGCAGTTGAGCATCTCCGGCAGCGTCGTCGGCGGCGATCTCGACGATGCCGCCTCGGACGACCTCGAAGCGAGCGCGCTCATCCAGATCAAAAAGGCGAGCAGCATCATCATCGGCGGATCGTTGGTGAGCGGCTCGGACTACAGCGGCGGCAACGTGATCCTCAATAGCGCCACCATCCGCGTGGAGCAGAACGTCGGAAAGCTCATCATCAAGGGCAGCGTCCTCGGCACCGCTGACACGCAGATTTTCATCACCGCCAGCGGGCAGGAGACCATCTTTCTGAACACAGACCAAGATGTCGCGTTTGGCTCCATCGCCATCGGCGGCTCAGTGATTCATTCGTCCATCCTCGCCGGATACGGCACCGGCACTGTGGCTACGGAGTCTGAAGAAAATCCGAACGCCCAGATCGGCACCGTGGTAGTGGGCGGCGACTGGATCGCCAGCAACCTCCTCAGCGGCGCACGGTGGAGCGATAGCTTCGGCGACGGCCTCGACTCGAAGGCGGCAGGCGTGGATTCGCCGGCTATCACGGCTTGTATCACGAGCATCGCAATCGTGGGCCAAATCATCGGCACGGCGAGTTCCAGCACGGACCAATTCCGCTTCATGGCACAGGCCATTGATAAGATGACGGTCGGAGGCAGCCTCGTCTCGCTCGACATCCGTAAGGGCAACGACAACGACCTCCTTGCGCCGCGCTACAACCTCGCCAATACGCTGGATGTGCGGGTTTTTGAGTTCCCGGATGTGTAACCTGTAGGGGCGAGCGAAGCAGCGATCGGCCTCTGACTATTTCGGAGCCGCAGCCGCTTTTTTCTTTGCGTCTTCAATCATCGCAGTGAGCGATTCGGCATCTTTATAGCCGCTGAAGCTCGCGAGTGCTTTGCCCTTGGTGTCGGTGATGACGACAAACGGGAGCGTGTTGCCGAATTTCTCTTTTTTGAACTTCTTGTCGAACTCCGCCTGCGAGCGCTGGTCGTCCACATTGATGTCGGCGGTCACGAACGTATCTGTTGTGACGGGGACTTTGCCCTCGTTCACCAGACTCCGAATGGCTTTGCAGTTCCCGCAGGCTTCGCGGCCCATGAGGATGAAGGCGAGCTTCTTGTCGCGGGTAGCGGCGGAGACGGCTTTGCTGACGTCGTTGCCCCATTTCGGGACTTCGGCGAAGACCGAGGTGGTGAGGGTGAGTGCGACGGTGAGAATTGAGAGTGTTTTCATATCGCGCGGAAGTTTGTGAACGGTGCCTGCTATGTCAAGATGCGGGGATGGCTTCTTTCGCACAAATACAGGGGAAGATTACTATCGCCTATAGACCAGCTATAATTACCATTTGCAGCAGTCACTCACGTCTGTCTAATACTAAATTTCATAATTAAAGTGACATTTTAGAGTAAAAAGGCAAGAAAGCGAAATGGCAGGAGTGAAACTCAAACTTGGACTACCGGAAATTGCAGCGATCATAGACGAGCGGCACGCGAACGAACCCGATGGGTGGAGCAAAA
>CAMDQC010000228.1 GCA_945905735.1 Prosthecobacter debontii
TCCGCCTCCGTGCCGACGGCACCGCCGCCACTGGCGCTGAAGTAAAAGCCACTCTCACCAAGCTCGACGAACCCTCCCTCGCCAAACTGCGCACCCTCCTCCGCGCCACAAAACCCGGCGACCCAACCGTGGAAAATCTCCGTCAGAACTTCCGCGAGTGGAAAACCGCCAGCGACGCTGCCCGCGCCATCGTCCAAATCGACCACCACAAAGACAAAAAGAAGTTCGACGAGATGGACCGCGCATATCAGCGCGCCGAGAAAGCGTTCGGAAAAGTCACCTCCGGCCTCCGACTCGGGACCAACTCCCCCGCCGCAGCCCTCGTCGAATCCATCACCCTCCTCGCCCAGATTCGCCGCGACCTCGCGTGGGCCGACGGCAAAGAAACCGACCTCGCCCTGCTCCCCATCGGCGACCTCGCCAAAGCCGAGAAGCCCGCCGTCGGCCTGGAGCAATTCCTCATCGAACTCGAACCCTTCCTCGCCCTCCGCGAAAGTGGTCGCCTCGTCACCGCCGCCCACGCCCAGATGAAATTCGCAAAGCCCGAAGCCGTCCAATACGCCGAACTCCTCAACGCTCGCCGCATCATACTCGGACTCCGCCCACTCCTTCTCGGCGAAAAACTCAGCGCCGCCTCAGCCCAGCATTCCGAAGAAATGGTCGCCCTCAAATACTTCGCCCACGAATCCCCCGTCCTCGCCAATAAGACCCCGTGGGACCGCGTTAAGAACGCCGCATTTGAAGGCAGCGGAGCGGGCGAGTGCATCTACGCCGGCGGCTCCTCCGCCCGCGACGCCCATACCGGCTGGTGGTACAGCGACGGACACCGCCTCATCCTCTACTCCGAGGCCACCGCCCAAGGCATCGCCAAATTCGCGAACACTTGGACCTTCATGACCGGCAACTTCACAAAGTTCCCGTTCTGAACCACGACGGCTTGACGCCGCCGCGCCCCATCCGCCACACCCTCGCTATGACAAAAAATGCAGTCGTAACCGGAGCAGGCAGCGGAGTCGGGCAAGCCACAGCACTCGCCCTCGTGAAAGCAGGGTGGCGCGTCGCCATCATCGGTCGCCGCGCCAGCGCCCTCGCCGAGACCGTGGCCCTCGCAGGCGCCGACGGCGCACGCCTACTCCCCTACCCCTGCGATATCGGAGATTCCACCGCCGTCGAAGCGACAGGCGCGCGCATTCTCGCCGAACTCGGTGAAGTGGAAGTGCTCATCAACTCCGCCGGGACGAATGCCCCGAAGCGCGCCCTCGAAGTCCTCTCCCTCCCCGACTACCACGACATGATGAACGCCAACCTCAACGGCGCATACTACTGCGTGCAAGCCTTCCTCCCAGGGATGCGCGCACGCGGCAGCGGCACCATCGTCAACGTCGTCAGCGACGCCGGCAAGCAAGCCTCACCCAAGGCCGGCCCCGCATACGTTATGTCCAAGTTTGGCCTCGCGGGCCTCACCCAGAGCATCAACGCCGAAGAACGCGGGCGCGGCGTGCGAGCCTGCGCGGTGTTCCCCGGCGACATCGACACGCCCCTCCTCAACAAACGCCCCGTCGTCCCCGACCCGAGCGCGCGGGAAAAAATGATGCGCCCCGAAGACATCGCCGAGTGCGTCCTACTGTGCGTCAACCTCCCCTCCCGAGTCATCATCGAAGAGATGATCGTGCGCCCGCGATAACTCCGCCCCTTTTGCGCGGCTAAGCTTGCGGACTACTTCGCGATGAGGCCGCGCGCTTTGAGCCACAAATCGAGGCGTCCGGTCCAGTCCCCCGGCGCTTGCGTTTCATTCGGGCGAAGTCCGAACCCGTGCCCGCCGGTGCTGTAGATATGAAGCTCCGCAGGCACCTTCGCCTTCCGCAACGCGAGAAATGCAAGCGTGCTGCCCTCCGCCAGCGAGCCCGGATCATCATACGCCTGAGCCAGGAACGTAGGCGGCGTTTGCGCGGTGATTTTGATTTGCGGGCGCAGCTCGGTGGTCGAGTTGTCGGCGAGAATCTTCCACGCGTAGCAGAGCATCAGGAAATCGGGCCGAAGGCTCGCTTTGTCCGTTTCATCCGCGGCGGGATAGAGGCGATCATTGGTCGCGGCGATGAGCGCGACCTGTCCGCCGGCGGAGAAACCGAACAACCCAATGCGATCGGGCTTCACGCCGAAGTCGGCCGCTTTCGCTCGGAGCATGCTCACTGCGCGCTGCGTATCCCACGCGGGAAACTCCCACGGATTTGCGAGCTTGTTCGTCGGGCAGCGGTGCTGGAGCACGCCAGCCACGACGCCACGATCGCGGAACCACACGGCGAGCTCGCTGCCTTCGTGTTCGCTCGCAAGAATCCCGAATCCGCCGCCCGGAACGATGACTACCGCCGCACCATTCCGTTTGTCCGTCGCAGGCACATAAAGCTCAAGCCGCGGGTCGGCGATATTGGTGAGCCGCGCAATCGGGAGTTTGTCCTTCGGATTTGAAGGGGTGAATGCCTCCGCGCCCGGCACGGTAAAGTCACCCGGCGGTTTCTCCCAGAGCTTGAGCACATGGTCGGGCTTGGGCATCTCGGCGAAAGCGGCTGTGGCGAGGATAGTCAGGAAGGCGAAGAGTTTCATGCGTTGCGCCCAGCACTAGTTCCAACGCAGGACCTCACGCAAGCGAAGATGCCCAGATTTCAAATGCCTCGGCGAGTCGGAGCACAAGGCTTTCTGCCGAGAGGGGTTGCCTCCGTCCGCCGCTCTGCTATCACCGCGCAATGCGCACACTGCTGCTTTTCCTTGCCATGACGACATCACTCTTCGCCGAACCGGCGCTCCCGCTCACCCTGCGCTCCCGCGCAAAAACGGACGGCGCTATCTCGGAAAAGCCCGCCACGTGGGAGCCGGGCAAGACCGCCATCATCGTCTGCGACATGTGGGACGACCACTGGTGCCGCAGCGCCGCGCGGCGGGTCACCGAGCTCGCCGGCCCGATGAACGACATGCTCAAAACCGCGCGCAAGAACGGCATCTTCATCATCCACGCCCCCAGCAGCGTTACCGACTTTTACAACGGCACGCCGCAGCGCAAACTCGCCCAGTCCGCGCCGTTTGCAAAGACGCCCGTCCCGCTTGCCAACACACCGCGATGGGGCACGGCGTGGTGCTGGACGGACCCGAAACACGAAGCCGTCCTCCCCGTCGATGACAGCGACATGGGCTGCTCCTGCACCGACCGGAAATGCGAAATCGTCCCGCCGTGGAAGCGCCAGCACCCGCTCATCGAACTCGCCGCCGGCGACGCCCTCACCGACGACGGACAGGAGACCTGGAACCTCCTCACCGCACGCGGAATCGACAACGTCATCCTCTGCGGCGTGCATCTCAACATGTGCGTGCTCGGTCGCCCCTTCGCCATCCGCCAGCAAGTCTATCTCGGAAAACACGTCGTCTTCATGCGCGACATGACCGACTCGATGTACAACCCCGAGCGCCCGCCCGGCGTGGACCACTTCACCGGCCACGACCTCATCATCGCCCACGTAGAAAAGCATTGGTGCCCAAGCATCACGAGCGACGCAATCACCGGCGGAAAGCCGTTCCGCTTCAAGGAAGACACACGGAAATAGCGCGCACCCCCGTCACTCCAAAATCTTCAACCCCGCAGCCTTGATGATACTTCCGGGCGCGTCCTTTTCTCCCGCGAAAGTCATGCTCTTTTGCACCTGCCGCACGGCTTCTGCGGGCGGGGTCTGGCGGGCGAGGATGAGGTCGAGCAGCATGAAATCGATCACCGCGCTGCCTGCCCAGTCGGCTTCTTTTGTGTAGCCGGAGACCGGTGCTTTGAGTCCGCTGGCGGCGCGGATTTCGGACGGCGCTTTGCCGGCCATCGTCAGACATGCGCCGAGGTGGACGAGCTTGATGTCGCGGGCGTGGCGCAGTTGCTGGCCGATGAATTCCCCGGTCAGCGTATTCTTCCCGACGCTGATGCCCGCTTCCGTGCCGTGGCTCGCGATGTAGAGCACGACGGGTTCGTTGATGTATTGGAGCTCCGAGCACCATTTGGCGAAATCCTCGCGCCCGTCGAAATAGCGATGGCGCACCGCGACGCTCGGCACGCGGGTGAAGAACTGCTTCAGCATGTCGCCAAACGAATACTCGTTCTCGCGCAGGTTCGCCTCCCAGTTTGCCTCCAGCACGACGAGCCATATCCGCCCCGGCGCGGGAACCACCCTCGTCGCGTCCCAAGCGCCGCCCTTGCCATCGCTCGCTTTCCACGTTCCGGAAAATGTCGCCGCGTTTGCCGAGAGCTTGAACTCGCCCGAGCCTTCGATGCCCGCGGGCTCCTTGTAAGTGAAAGTCAGCACGCCGGATTTCACCGTGCCCGTGATTTCCGACTGCTCGCCAAACGTATAGCAGCCGGTCACCTTATCCCCGTCCTGGTTCAGCCGCATCATGCCAAACGAAGTCTTCCACACCCCGGAAAAATCCCCCGCCTTCACGACCTGACGCCGTCCATCCCAGGAGCTCCATCGCGTCGCACCTTTCTCGCGCCACTGTCCCGAAAAGCTCTGTTTATCGGCGCTCAGCGTGAAGTGTCCCTCGCCGGCGACCGATGGCTCGGAGTAGGTAAATGTCAGCTTTCCCCCGTCGATTTCGCCCTTCAGATCATTCACCGCGCCGCCCGCGACGACGTAAGTCCCGACGGCAGACTTCCCATCGACCTTCAGCGACAGCCGCCCGAATGTCGTATCCCACTCCCCCGCAAAATCCGCCTCCCCAGCGAACGCTCGGGCCATCGCGGCGAGGCAAAGCAGCAGGATTCTGGCGAGAGCGCGAGTTGTGGTCATGCGCGGAGTTCTATCCGCCAATCCACGAACCGGCAATGCTGCGAGCGTGTCCTCTCGGGCCGGAGGAATTGAATGCTGAGTTGAACGCTTTCAGCAGCCAGGCCTGACGTCATTTCCCCTATCCTACTCATGAACGTATGCCCAGTTTTTGGCGAAGCCCAGGTGTGATTAAAAGTGGAACAAAGCGCGGTGACTGTAGGGCCGAAGGTCCGGCGATGTAATAGCCCTGGCAGCGGTGGAGCCGAACGAAGTGAGACCATCTGCCGAAAACAAAGAGACTCAAACTGCGGGAAAGACTGACGCGGGGATAGGCGTAGGGACGGCGCAACCCAATGCGCCGTCCCTAC
>CAMDQC010000229.1 GCA_945905735.1 Prosthecobacter debontii
TCGACGCGACCTACGTCGGCGACCTCATGGCGGCGGCGGGCGTGACGTTTACCGTCGGTCGCGAGCCGGAAGCGCAATACGGCGAGGACATGAACGGCGTGCGACGCGGAGACACCAACCCGCGCGTCCACTACGGACAGAAGGACAAGGATCATTTCGTGAAAGAAGTGGACCCTTACGTGAAGCCCGGCGACCCGAGCAGCGGGCTGCTGCCGCACATCGTCCCCGGTGCCGAAGTCAAAAACGGCCAGGGCGACAAAAAGATTCAGGCCTACAACTACCGCGTCTGCCTCACGACCAATCCGGAGAACCGCATCCCGATTGAAAAACCGCCCGGCTACCGCGAAATCGATCACGAGCTTTTGCTGCGCAATTTCGACGCTGGCGATATGCGCCTGCCCGCGCTCGTCGAGCCGCTCGCGGGCGAGGGAAAGAAGGTCGATTGGAACAATATGCACGCCGTCGGGTCCGACTATGTCGGCGCAAACTACGAGTATCCCGAGGCCAGCTACGAGCGCCGCCGCGAGATTGAAAAAGCGCACGAGACCTATATCCGCGGCTTCCTGTGGACGATGTCGAACAGCCCGCGCGTGCCGGAGAAAATCCGCGAGCGCACCGCAAGCTACGGCCTGCCGAAGGACGAGTTCACCGACAACGGCGGCTGGCCGTGGATGATCTATATCCGCGAGGCTCGACGCATGGTGACCGACTACGTCATGACACAGCTCGACTGCTCCGGCACCCGCAAAGCCCCCGATCCCGTCGCGCTCGGCTCGTTCGGCATGGACTCGCATTGCGTGCAGCACATCGTCACCGCCGCAGGCAAGGTGCAGAATGAGGGCGTCATCTGGCGTGTGCCTCCTCGTCCGTATGGCATTTCCTATCGCTCCATCATCCCGAAGAAGGGCGAGTGCGATAACCTCTTCTCGCCCATCTGCCTCTCCGCCACGCACGTCGCCCACGGCTCTATTCGCATGGAGCCGGTCTTCATGGCTCTCTCGCAGAGCGCCGCCATCGCGGCGGGCATGGCCATCGACACCAAGGTAAGCGTGCAAGACGTGCCCTACGAAGCGCTGCGCGAGAAACTCGAAGCCGCCAAACAGATCGTGCGTCCCGAGTCATGGAAGCGCGAGCCTGCAGCGCCGAAGAAAGCCGACGTTTTTGAAATCGAAGGCAACAAAGCCTACGTCTTCGCCGCGCCGAAACCGGCCAAGGGCAAGCCGTGGGTCTGGTATGCACCGATCGTAAAAGGCGACTTCATCATCGTGAAACACAAAGCGTATTTCGACGCCTTCATGAATGCAGGCATCGCCGTCGCTGGATTCGACCTCGGCGAAGTGCGCGGCGCCCCGGGAAGCACCGCGAAGTTCACGCCGTTCTACAATGAGATGGTGAAGCGCGGCTACTCGCCAAAACCCATTCTGCTCGGCCAAAGTCGCGGCGGCATCATGACGCTGGCGTGGGCATTTCGGAACCCCGACAAAGTGCAGGCGTGGGCGGGAATTTACCCCGTCTGCAACCTCGCCAGCTACCCGCTGAAATCCTCGAAAAAGGAAACCCTCGCCGACTTCGCAATGACCGAAGAAGCCCTCACCGCCAAGCTCGACGAATTCAACCCCGTCGCCAACCTCGCCGCGCTCGCCGCGAAGAAAGTGCCGATGTTTTCCGTCCACGGCGACAAAGACGGCCCCGTGCCCTACGACGCGAATACGAAGCTGCTGAAAGACCGGTACGAAGCCGCAGGCGGCAGCTTCACCGAGAAAGTCATCCCCGGCGGCGGTCACGAAATTTCCCCGGCATTCTTTGAGTGCCGCGAGCTGATTGATTTTGTGCTCCAGCAAGCGCGGCTGTGATACGGCGCAGTCCTCCACTACTGAAGCGCGCAGGCCGACCGCGATCTCGCGATCAAAGACCGTCAACTCACCTGACTTTACCCAACACTCAATCCACACCAACATGCCGCCTATCCAAAACATGATCCGACTCATCATCGCCACGCTGCTCCTTTCTCAAGCGCCTGCGCAGACTGCGAGCGTCGAGAACGCGCCGAAAGTCGCGGCGGCTCGGGCTATTCTCGATGGCTGGCAGGCCAAGTCCGCCGAGCGCGGCGAGCGAAAGCTGCACATCGTTTATTGGACGCCCGCCGACCGCGAACCCGCGCCGCAATATCGCGAGCGGCTCTCGAAAATCCTCACCGACATCCAGAGTTTCTATGCGCGGGAAATGGAGCGCGTCGGCTTTGGCCCGCGCAGCATCAAGCTCGATCTAGCCGACGATGGCCTCGTCCGCATTCACCTTGTGCGCGGCCAAAATCCTTATGCGCACTATGACGGAAAAAGCGGCAGCGACATCCGCGGCGAAAGTATCTCCACCCTGCGCAAGGCGGGCCTCGATGCGGCGAAAGAAACCATTGTGATCTTTTGCAACATGTCGAACTGGGACGCCGAGAAACGCGTCATCAGCCAGAACAGTCCGTATTACGCAGGCGGCTCGATCAAGAGCGGCACTGCATGGCAAGTGGACTCGCCGATTCTGAATCTCGACGGGCTGACGGACAACGCCGGGCACGTCCAAGACGGCCAATACGGGCGCATTTCGCTCGGGCGATACAACTCGATTTTCATCGGCGGCATCGCCCATGAAGTCGGCCACGCGCTGAGTCTGCCGCATTGCAAAGCGAGACCCGACGAGGCCGCAGCTTTCGGCACTTCGCTGATGGGTTCGGGAAATCGCACCTACGGCGAGGACCGCCGCAACGATGGACGCGGCTCTTTTCTCACGCTTGGGGAAGGATTTCGACTTGCGGGGCATCCGATGTTTTCCGGCTCCACAAAAGGCATGAACGACCGGCCCACGGTGAAGCCCACGGACATCCGCATCGAGCCGAGCGGGAAGGGATTTGTCTTCTCCGGTCGCGCCGTCGCCGAGCCGCCTGTCTATGGCGTGGTCGCCTACATGGACCCCGAGGGCGGCAGTGACTACGACGCCACTACCGTGGTCGCCGTCCCGGATGCGGAAGGGCGATTTTCTCTCGACTGTCAGGCGCTCAAAGAGGAACGCGCGGGCGAGCTGCGCATCACTTATTTGCAGGCCAATGGAGTGCCCTCCGGCAACCTCTCGGACACGCCGTTTCGCTATCCGTATGTCGTGGCAAAAGACGGCACCGCCGACATCACCACGGCGCGGGCGAAGCTGCTCTTCGCGCCCATGATTGAAGCGGTGAATGCCAAAAACGCAGACACGGCTCGCCAGTTCCTCGCAGCGCCCGCCATCTCCGGCGATGCGCGGCTGAAACAGATCGCCCAGCGCCTCATCGCCACGCTGGCACCGAAACTCATCGCCCCCGCCGAAGTGCCGCCGGCCACCATGACGGTGCCCCTTTCCGATCTCAAAGCGACGAGGGAAGCGACCGGCTACGGAGCACCACTACGCGACCGTCTGCCGGACCCTAGCGGCTTGCTCATCGCGGGCGGCAAACTCTACGCCCACGGCTTCTACGCGCACGCCGTGGCAATGCACGAGTGGACACTCGATGGCACTTGGAAAACGCTCTCCGGCATGGCGGGCATCGCCGATGGCTCCGATGGCAGCGTGCAGGCCAGCATCGAGGGCGACGGCAAAGTGCTGTGGCAATCGAGCACCTTCAAGGACAGCAAGACCACCGCGTTCGACGTGAAGCTCGACGGCGTGAAGCAGCTCGTTTTGAAAATGAACGATGCTGGTGATGGCATCCGCGCTGACTGGGGCGTGTGGCTGGAGCCGATGCTCGGGCGATGAGCGATTAATAATTTCCAAACCCTGCATACCATGACGCGCCTTTTCCAGATTCTCGTTTTTCTTTGCTGCATAAGTGCGGTGGCGGCGAAGCCCAACGTCCTGCTCATTCTCTCCGATGACCTCGGCATCGAGTGCCTTTCCAGCTACGGCGGCACCTCGCACAAGACGCCGAACATCGACCGGCTTGCGAAGGAAGGGATGAAGTTCACGCGTTCTTTCAGCAATCCCTTCTGCTCGCCCTCGCGCGGGTCGCTGCTCACGGGGCGCTATCCATTTCAAAACGGGCTGAAAGTCGTCCTCCACAGCAAGAGCCAGGAGAACATCTACCTGCATCCCTCGCAGCCGAGCTTCGTCCGCCAGCTCAAGGAGCACGGTTACGCCACGCAGCTCGTCGGTAAATGGCACGTGGCGCTGGAGCACAAGCACAACACCATCCGCGAATTCGGGTTCGACCATTACCAGACGTGGAGCATTTTCGACGACAATGGCGAAAAGACCACGCGCTTTTGGAACCCGTATCTGCTCCGCGACGGACGCATCATCGCCGACGAAATCAAACACCGCTACGGCCCCGACGTGGACCTTGAGGTCTATCTCGATTTCATCAAAGCCAGCGCGAAAATCCAGACACCCTTCCTCGCCTATTACTCCACGTGCCTCCCGCACTACCCGTGGGAGCCCACGCCCGACAGCAACGAGCGGAGCTACCGCGCACCCGCGCCCGGCCACAAAGGCGACCCGAAATACTTCCCGGAGATGGTGGCCTACCTAGACAAGCAAATCGGCGTTATGCTCAAAACGCTCGACGACCTCGGAATCGCCGACAACACCATCGTCCTTTTCCTCGCCGACAACGGCACCGACCGCGACCTCATCAACACATGGGGCGACGGAAAAAAGATCGGCGGCGGCAAAGGCACAATGACCGACCGCGGCACCCACATCCCGCTCATCGTCCGCTGGCCCGGTCGCATCCAGCCCGGCAGCACCTGCGAGGATCTCGTCGATCTCTCGGACTTTCTGCCCACGCTCTGCGAACTCACCAGCGCCAAGCTGCCCGAGGAGAAAATCCACGGCCGCTCATTCGCACCCCAGCTTCTCGGAAAACCGGGCAATCCCCGCGAGTGGATTCACATTCAAAATGCTGGCGACCGGCAGCTCAGAAACAGCGACTACATGCTGGATAACAAGAAGCAACTCCGCCGCGTCGTCGAACTAGGGAAACGCTGAATAAAGCGAGTTGAGCAGAGAAGCGCGAGGCAGGGTGGTAGTGAGTGGGGTTCTGAGGCGGAAAGTCATCGAGAAATTGCTGTTTTTGCCCCGTTTTGGTGCGATGCGGGCACGGTCAAGCCGTGAGGGCGAGC
>CAMDQC010000230.1 GCA_945905735.1 Prosthecobacter debontii
TCGCCGAAAGTCCGCGCCATGCAAGTCATCGCGGAACTCGACCAATCCAAGCGCAACGTGTATGCGGGCGCGGTCGGCTACTTCGGGTTCGATGGCAACAGCGACTCGTGTATTGCACTGCGCACCGCCGTGTTAAAGGACGGCAAAGCCTACGTCCAAACGGGCGCTGGAGTCGTCGCGGACAGCACGCCCGAATACGAATACCAAGAGACGGTGAACAAGGCGATGGGGGTCATGGCCGCCATCGCGAGGGCGAAGGAGGCGGGGCAAAATGACGAATGACAAACCCGGTGAACTTCGTCATTCGTCATTCGTCATTCCGAAGATTCTATCAACGAGTTCACATTTTTTCCTTTGCGGGAAATGGGATGCCGACTTAATTTGCGCTTCCAACAACGTCCCACCAATCAAATCTATGAAAATCCAAAAACACTCCGCATTTACTCTGATCGAATTGCTCGTCGTAATCTCGATCATCGCCATCCTCGCAGGCTTCGCACTGCCCGTCTTCGCCAGCGCGCAGAAAAAGGGCCGTCTCACCGACTCGCTCAACAATTCAAAACAGATTTCTACCGCTCTGAAGATGTATGCAAGCGACCACGACGGCGTCTATCCGGCCTACCAAGACCCGGAGGCCGCTGCCAATCGCTTCGCCACATCGAACGACGCGCTTGAGTCGCTGATGCCAAAATATTCCACGAGCAAGGTCATCTTCATCAACAAGAAGTCCAAGTGGTGCGAAAACGCAGTGGCGTCATCCGACACCGCTGACCAGTATAAACTCCGCACCAACGAATGCGACTGGAGCTACGTCCGTGGCCTCACTGAAGTCTCCGACGCCCGCTGGCCGCTTATGGCGACCGCTTTCTCCAGCTCGGCTGGGCAATACGTGAAGGGCACTGGCAAAAAAGGTGGCATCTGGGACCGGACCGATGCAATCGTCGTCTATGTGGACCACAGCGCAAAAGTCGTGAGCGAGGGTGCCGGCCTCAAAGTGGATGGCGACACTTCTTTCGTCACCCGCCCTGACGACAAAAAGGCTAACGCTTTCGTCAAAGCTGGCGACTGGCTCGATGGCGAAAACATCGAAGTCTTGATGCCGAAGTAACCGCCGACAAAACGAATTCACTTAAACGCCGATTCCTAAATGGAGTCGGCGTTTTTGCTTTCCGCAAATTCGTCTCCAAAAAAGGCGAAAAATTTTAGAATAAAACTGCGCTCCGACGGGTCGTAGTGGGTGAATGTCACTCGTGGCTGTGGTTTTCCAGTTGCAACCCTCAACCGGAACGCTAAAGCCCGAGCAATCTTTCAGCCCAACGCTGAGGGAGATGTTCAAACTCAAAACAACAAATCATAAAAACAACCATGAAGAAAATCCTTACACTCGTCGCCGCAATGTTCATCTCTGCCACCGCCTTCGCTGGCGAGTTCGCAGACATCAGCATCGCCGACCTGAAGAAAGCCATCGCCGATAAGAAAGTCACCATCATCGACGTAAACGGCTCCAGCTCGTTCAAAGCTGGCCACGTCCCAACCGCCATTGACTTCAGCGCATCCAAAGCCGACCTCGCGTCGAAACTCCCTGCGGACAAAGACGCGCTCGTCGTCGCCTATTGCGGCGGCCCTGCTTGCAGCGCCTACAAGGCAGCCGCAAACGCAGCAGAGAAGCTCGGCTACAAAAACATCAAGCACCTCTCCGCTGGCATTTCCGGCTGGAAGAGCGCTGGTGAAAAAACCGAAGCGGCCAACTAAACAGTTCCGCCATCACGGCTCAGCAAAAACGCCTCCTGCGAAAGCGGGAGGCGTTTTTACGTTTTCACGACTTGTCCACCGCACGCCAATCGCCTACCGCCACACCCATGCAATCTTGGCTGTGGACGGGCTCCGAATTTTCCCCTGCGACATCCGTGCCGCTTGCGGACCGTGGGTTTCGCTACGGCATGGCGCTATTCGAGACCGTGCGCGTGTGGGATGGGCGCATCGAACTGTGGACGCAACATCGCCAGCGGCTGCTCGCCTCCTGCGCAGAGCGCGACTTCCCTCTCGACGAGAAAATCTTCTGGCGCGCTGCCGACGTGCTGGAGACGGCGGGTATCAACGGCGTCGCCCGCATCTACATCACCGCGGGCGACGGCGGGCCATCCGCACCAGTCACGGCCCCACGCACCTTCCTCCTTATAGAAGCCCGCGAGCCGGAGCGCGAAGAGAGTTGGGCGCTCGGCATTCACGACGAAACCTACCGCGCGCCCTTCGGCGGGCTAAAAACTGCGAACTACTGGTTCAACGCTGATGCCCTCGCCACCGCCAAAGCACGCAAGCTCGACGAAGCCCTCCTGTTCAACGACCACGCCGAACTCGTCTCCGCGTGCTGCGCCAATGTTTTCATCGTCCATGGCAACCGCATCCTCACCCCATCGCGCGGCTGTGGATGCCGACTCGGGGTCGTCCGCGAATGGGTCATCAAACGGCGCAAAGTCGAAGAGCGCCGCATCCGCCGCGAGGATGTCGTGAATGCCGACGAGATATTCCTCACGAACTCGTGGCTCGGCGTCATGCCCATCGCCACTCTCGAAGGTCGCCCGCTCGGACCACGCAGCATCGGGCCCAAGCTCGTCGGGGAAATGAACCGCCTCCGCGACTAGCCACATTTCCACACCATGCAAAGCACGAGCGAAACATTCCCAGCCCTTGCCAAACTGCCCGTCATCCACGCCTTCACCGGCCGCTTTCCCGGCATTGACGTGGACACCGACCGCGACACCGCGCTCGCCCGCCTGGGCGAAGCCCACGCCCAACTCCGCACCGAACTCGGCCTCGGCGACCGCTGCTTCATCACTGCCGAGCAAGTCCACGGCTCCGCAGTCGCCGCAGTCCGCGCCGGCTCGCGCTCACACTTCTTGGGGGTGGACGCACTTATCACCGACGACCCAGCCGTGTGCCTCGGCATCTACGTCGCCGACTGCGGTCCCATCTTCCTCGTCGATCCCGAGCGCCGCGCCATCGGCTGCATCCACAGCGGGAAAAAAGGCACGCAGCTTGAAATCGTCCGCGCCACGGTGGATGCGATGATCGAGACCTACGGCTGCGTTCCCTCGCGGATGGTCGCGCAGCTCGGCCCCTGCATCCGCCCGCCCTTTTACGAAATCGACTTCCCCTCCGAAATCACGCGCCAGCTTGCGCAAGCAGGCATCGGCTCCATCCACGACTGCGGTACCTGCACCGCCGCCCACCCCGACCGCTACTACAGCTACCGCCGCGAACTCGGCAAAACCGGGCGCATGGTCGCGCTGCTCGCGCTTCGTGAATCGAAGCACCCGGGATCCCACGATATTTCTCGCAGCGGATTTGAGTGATGCACATCCTTCATCGCCACACGACATGACCGCACATCTCACCGCTCAAAATCTCCGCCGCTCATTCAAGATGGGCCAGCGAACCATTGATGTCTTGCAGGGCATCTCGCTGGAAGTCTCCGCTGGCGAGTCCGTCTTCCTGTGCGGCGCGAGCGGCGCAGGAAAGAGCACGCTGCTCTACACGCTCGCAGGGCTAGAGAGGCCGGAGGAAGGCGAGGTCTTCTTCGAGGGCACGCCGCTCTACGCGCAACCCGAGAGCGCACTCGCCGCCATGCGCAACAGCGCGTTTGGCTTCGTCTTCCAAGCCTACCACCTCCTCCCCGAGCTGACCGCGCTAGAAAACGTCCAACTTCCCGCGATGATCGGCGGGATGAACAAACGCGCCGAAGCCGAAGCCGCACTCGCTCGCGTGGGCCTGCAAGATCGCCTCGCTCATCTCCCCGCAGAACTCAGCGGCGGCGAGCAACAACGCGTCGCAATCGCCCGCGCGCTCATCAACAATCCACACATCATTTTCGCCGACGAGCCGACGGGCAACCTCGACAGCAAGACGGGCGAAAGCATCATCGCCACCCTCCTCGCACTCGTCCGCGATGAGAATAAAACACTCATCGTCGTCACCCACGACGCCCAACTCGCCACACGCGGCGACCGGCGGCTGGAGATTCAGGATGGGCGGATCGTGAAGTGACCGTGCCGGAAGATTCCGATTCCTTTACGCTCGTGCCCGTGGCCTCCGGGGCGATGAGCCTGCGCTCCGTCTTGCACGGAGAGACGTTTCACCCCGTCGTCGGCCCGATGGCCGAGGCTCGCGGGCTGCACGTCGCGCAGTCGCGCATCGTCGAGCGAGCGGAGGAAAGCGGGAGATTGATCGTGTGGGATGTCGGGCTGGGAGCAGCGGCAAACGCCGTCGCCGTGCTGGAGGCGCTGGCCGGGAGCACAGCGCGCGTCGAGCTTCACAGCTTCGACCATTCGCTCGCGCCGCTTGACTTCGCTGTGCGCAATGCCGACGCGCTCGGCTACCTCGTGCCGTGGCGCGCTGCCGCTGCACAGCTCGTGGAAATGGGCCGCGTGGATGCGGGGAATGTCGCGTGGTTTTTCCACCCCGGCGACTTCCGCGTGGAGGCCGCACCGCCACCGCCGCACGCCATCATGTATGACCCGTATTCCCCCGCCGCGAATCCGGGGATGTGGACGCTGGAGCACTTCGCGCAGCTCCGGGCGCAGCTCTGCGAGCCCTGCACACTCACGAGTTACAGCCGCTCCACCGCCGTCCGCGTCACGCTTGCCCTAGCGGGTTTTCACATCGGGCGAGGAAAAGCGACCGGCGAAAAAGATGAGACGACGGTAGCCGCCACGCACCGCGAATTACTCGCCGAACCGCTCGGCAGTGAGTGGCTGGGCCGCGTCCGCCGCTCCACCCGCAGCGCTCCGTTGCGCGAGGGCGGCCCAGCGGGGCCCATCTCGGAGGCGGACTTTGCGAGGCTGTCGGCGGGGATGCTGTAAGTTCGCCGTTGATAGGCGCGGCGCAAATCTGTCTTGTCCCGCCATGACCAGTTACGACCAGCTACCGGATACGCACGGACACTTTGGAAAATACGGCGGGATGTTTGTGCCCGAGACGTTGATGCAGAATTTCATCGAGCTCACCGCCGAGTATGAGCGCGCGAAAATTGATCCCGCATTTCAAGCAGAGCTCGCCCACTACTT
>CAMDQC010000231.1 GCA_945905735.1 Prosthecobacter debontii
CAAACTCCAACTCGCCAAACGCATGGCCCGAGGCTTCCGCAACTTTGAGTTCTTCCGAGCCATCTCCTACCTCAAAGCCGCCTCTCTTAACCTCAATCTCCCCTCCCTCAAACCCTCATGATTTTACCCACTCTAAACAGCGATGAGCCTTTAATCTTCCGGGCGGCGTGAGCACGTCGAACATATCCGCAACCGGCACCATCACTGCGAACAATTATATCTATACTTCTTCGGACAGCTATGCCGCAGGTTTCAGACTTGTATCCAACTCAAGTTCCGGGATGTTCTGGAATGGATCAGGGCCCTCGCTCGTTGCCCAGGGATTTCCGACGCTCCAGGTGGGATACGGCCTGGTCGGCATCAATGGCGGCCCTTCCTCTTTGGGTGCCCTTCGCATTCACTCCGGGGGATTCAATGGCGCGTATTCCATTTCCTACGGGTATCTGAACCCGAGCGGAAATACGGGATTCACTAGCGGAAGCAGTAATTACTACTCCATTTGGGCAGACCAGCGAATAGTGTGTTCCGAGTTCAATGCATACTCTGATGCGCGCATCAAAAAGGTCATCGGGGTTTCCGACAACAACACGGATTTGGCCAATTTGATGAAGCTCAAGATCACCGACTACTCGTTCGTGGACACAATCGCGAACGGCAACCGCAAGGAAAAGAAGGTCATCGCCCAGGAAGTGGAGCAGATCTATCCGAGCGCCATCAGCAAGACCACCAATGTGGTGCCGGACATCATGAAGAAAGCGCCGCTCAAAGAGGGGTGGATCCATCTGGTTACCGATCTGAAAGTGGGCGAGCGGATCCGCATCGTTGCTGAGGGCCGGGGTAACGAAGTCTTTGACGTGACGGAAGTGAAGAAAGACAAGTTCCGCGCATCGTTCGACGGCAAGGGCAAGGATAAGGACGGCAAAGACAAGGAAGTGAATGAAGTCTTCATCTATGGCCGCGAGGTGAAGGACTTCCGCGTCGTTGATTACGATGCCCTCGGGATGCTGAACATCTCCGCCACGCAGCAGGTAAAGAAAGACAGCGACACCGCCGAGGAAGCCCTGCGCAAAGAGAACGAAGCGCTCCGCAAGGAGAGCGAAGCCCTCCGCGCCAAAGTCACCGAGATGGAGAAGAAGATCGCCTCCACTGTGCAGGCCAGCACCGCCACGGAAGCCCGCCTCGCCGCGCTCGAAAAGGCGCTCAGCAAGGAAGCCAAGCCCGCAGCCCGCACCGCTTCCATCAAAGCCGGCGAATAGTCGGTTTAAGAATCCTGCCATGAAAGCGAGACGGAGACCCAAACCAGTCTTTGAGCCCGAACCGGGCGCACTCCGTCCACGCAGCACCAGCCCGCGCCCAGTCCCAACCATTTGCCAAATAACGCCATGAAACATTTCCGAATCGTCCTCATAGCCTTCGCCGCGCTGCTCTATGCAGTGCCCGCGCAGGCGCAATACCAACTGAAGGGAGGCAACTTCAACACCCTCTCCAAAGCCGGTGCGCCGGTAGGCGACAACCAGGGCCAACTCCCGGCCACCGCAAACAGCAACTATCGGGCGGTAGGCAGTATTTCCGGCTCCGCCGGACCCATCGCTGCTGCTGAGGAATTCGGAGAACGATACCCGGCTAACGACAATCGCACCTTCGTGCTCGTAAAGGCGACTTTCGGGATGACATACGCCTCCGGTGTGCCGCGTTATTTCATGGGCGACGAAATCCTGCCGCCGGAGACAACGCTCGACGGCATCACCGCCGCACCAGTGAACTACTGGCGGGTAAAGCCCGTCCTGCCGGGTGAAAACATCCCCAGCATCGGCGGCGTCCTTTTTCCACTCGGAACCGTGAATGTTACCTCGGCGGCAACCAACAGCACGACCGTGGTGGTGAGCGCCGCTGTGCCTGAGTTGGTCGTCGGATCCACGCTGCTCGGGCAACCTATTGTGCGAGTCACCGGCACCACCGTCACGCTGGCGGGGAATGCGGATCGCGCAATCACCAGCTCGACGTCGAGCGCGATTACGCCCGCGAATTCATATTACTTCAGCCCCCATGCGGACAAGGTCTTCGCCTCGCAGCCGGGCAATGTGACGATCACATGGGTCACGACAAATCTTGACGGCACCCTGACTCAAAAGTTCTCCGTGGCGACTACTTCTATACGTCCCGCACGGAAGATTTACTGGACGGAAGGCAGTTTCGACGGGCCGATCGTGCAAATCACCGACGCACGCATCTCGTCGGTGAACCCGATCTATAATGCTGTAGTGCCGAAGACCGTGCCGGAGGAAGTGAATATACCGGGATATTTTCCGCTTACCCCCAACTATCGCACGTTATTCTTCGATAAATTCAACGGAACCGGCCAGGTCCACGCCTACAACGCAGTCGGTCGGATCTTTGTGGAATACCTCGGAGAGCCACGCATCGGAAATTCCATCTTTGATTTCGTAGGATCAGATGTGGTGGATGTGATTCGCGTGCCGGACACGGTTTACACCCAGACCCATCTCGGTCAGCCGATCCTCCCGCACAATGGCGATCTCGCGTTAAAGCCTTCGGCAGCGATTAAGAATGCCCAAACCGGAGCGAATTTTTACGGGACGAGTGTGCGCCCGGATGGAACGATCCAATACTTCGCCGAGCGTGAGACGTCGCCCGTTGCGCAGCCGGATCTCGGAGAACCGGTCTCGAATGATGCTTACAACAAGGTGATCTTTTATTGGATGGAAACAGCCGATTTTAACATTCAATGGCCGAAGTTCCAAGATCGCTACTGGCAGCGATGGTCGCCGAATCTCGCGGACTACGCTCATTACTCCGTCGGTGCGAATGGAAGCACCCCTGAAACCGGAATCTCATTCACCGGGGGAACGCTGCCTCAGATCGTCTTTCAGGATGACCCGGCTAATACTGAGGTGCAAATTGATAGTAACACGCAGCGGCTGTACGTGACCTTTGCCCTTGGGGCGGACAAGCGGAACCGTTCGTTGCTGAAATTCAGCAACGGCAGCAAGTTCTGGTATGTGAGCCTCTACACCCAGGCGGAGAGCCGGCAGGCCGACCTGACTTCGACGAGTGTTACAACGGACGGAACGACCATCATCACCGTATCGAGCACAGCGGGGCTGGAGGTGGGAATGGTCGTCACCGGCGTGTTTGGCTCCGCTACGATCGCAAAAATCATTAATGGCACGCAGTTTCAGTTGTCGCAGAACGTCGCAGACGCTACGGCCACGCTCAGCTACACGGTGCAATCGGACGAAGCATCGCCGATCAATTCCGAAGCGATAGTCGGCACTCGTATTGCGCCGCCTCCGGGGCACGAACTTGGAGGCTATATTTCCGGCGGAACGGGCTACTACCCGGCTGGCTACCTGAATCCTTTCACAGTTGGTGTTCCAGCCGCGAATCTGGGCGCGATTATCCCTGTCAATGCGCTACCGACGAACAACCTGCTGACGGTGCGCTGGTTCAAGAAGGTGCCCGCGCCAAGCGTGGGCTTCACTGACTTCTACGTGCCGGGCAAAGTCGGGCGCTACACGGTGAGTTTCCCTGCGAGCACTTCCCCTCAGATCGTCATCGCCGCAGGTGTGGGCACAAATGATCTTCCCGCTATGGAGGCTGCCGGCAGTATCTACTACCAGAACAACCCGGCGCTCGTCGGCTACAACCCGAACGAGGAGCACGCGCTCATGCTGGCGGGTCGCGCTTACGCGTTGCGCGAAGATTTGAACGTGACGAGCGGTGCGAACTACACATCGCATCCGTTTGCGCTCGTGAGCTACACCGATCCGACCGACCAACGCCCTGCGATTCACGCTTACGAAGTGCTTCGCGAGATCGATGAGAACAACGATCACATTCAGGATCCGGGTGACATTCTCTTCGACTACCCTGCTACCGCAGGCACACTGCTCGTGAAGCCCTACCCATTGCCGCTGATGCCGCTCCCGCTTGTCGGGACAGGCGTGAATCGCACATCGAAGGACATCGAAATCAATAAGACGGATCTGCCCCCGAATACGTCCGTGACTAGCGAAACCGCCTACGAGAGCTTCACGTTTAAGGACCGGAAAGGATTCACTTGGATTCATCGTGGACCTCACGGCGAAGTTCGTAGTTCCACGGCGAATGGAACGACGACTATCTCTGTCCCAACTGCCGGACTGGTCGCCGGGACGAAAGTCACGGGACTGGGAGTGCCTCCCGGCACCGTGATTGACAGCATCACCAATGCATCCGCTTTGGTCGTGTCGAATCCCGTGGACGCCGGCACAAATGAACTGACCTACACGCGGGACGCCACGCTGTCGTTCAAGCTCTACTACGTGAGCCGCGACGGCTTCTACATCCCGGGAGCGGCCTCGCAGCCCCCCGCCGGCACGATCCTTCCGTTCCTGCGCAATGCTGCGCGCAGCGGCCAGACGTTGAATCTCGCCGCCATCAATGACGGGCAGACGGACGAACCATTGATCATCAGATACCGCCCGGAATGGCCTGAAAACGCACCTGAGCTGCGCGTGGGCGAGACGCTTGCGCTGCCGAAGTTTGGCCTGCCCCAGGTGCGCGGGCAGAAGAGCGCACATATATTCTATCAGCAGTCGATCGCGCAGGCCGCTGCGGTCACTGGAGCCACAAAAAACAGTGTTACGCTGCATGACCCGACGCGCGAGAAGACGGTGGACTTAAACACCACCACATTGACGGAAAAGAAGCTGCCGGGTTCGATCAAGACCTCGTCCTTCCGCGGAAAGACTTACTTCCAGCTCTTGCCGCCGCATCTCCAGCAGCGGTTTTATGTGGACCCGCTGCGTGGAACGAAAGGCACGCTTGTTTTGCTCGGAACCTTCCACGACGAAATCGCGGGCGAGGACTACTTCGACCTGAACCTCCTGAGCGCGAAGGATGAAGACGCATTAACCCAAGTTCCGCAGTTCGCGGAGGCCGGTTCCGCATTCATGCGGGTCCCTGGGCGGCGAACTCGATTTTTCTGCACTACATTTGCTGAACTTCGGCGGCGCTTGCCGTCGGTGGGGTGGCGAGGATCCGGTTGCGCGTGGGCA
>CAMDQC010000232.1 GCA_945905735.1 Prosthecobacter debontii
TCACGCCGAAGACCTTGCTCAGCGCCTCGGCGGCGTCCGCCCCGGCCCGAGCTTCCAGCAACAGCTCGCCCACGGCGCGGTGGTTCTTGCGTAAATTTTCTGCCGTATCCGTCGCGCGGATTTCTCCCTTATGGATCACGACCACCCGCGAGCACATCATCTCCACTTCCGGCAGGATGTGCGTCGAGATCAGCACCGTACGCTTCTCCGCGAGGTTCTTGATGAGGTCGCGCACCGTGCGGATTTGGTTCGGATCCAGCCCGATGGTCGGCTCGTCGAGAATGAGGAGATCCGGGTCATGCACGAGGGCATCTGCCAGGCCCACGCGCTGCCGGTAGCCTTTGGAAAGCGAGCCGATGAGCTGACTCTCACGGTCCTCGACTTGGCAAAGCTCCATCACATCTCCCACGCGCTCGCGGACCTTCGACCCGCGCACGCCCTTGAGCGCGGCACGGTAGCGGAGGTATTCGCCGACTCTCATCTCGGGATACAGCGGGGTGTTCTCCGGCAGGTAGCCGAGGTGGCGGCGGGCCTCGATGCTGTTATCAAAAACATCGAACCCCGCGATGGATGCGCGTCCCGTAGTGGGCGGGAGGAAGCCCGTGAGAATCTTCATCGTCGTAGATTTCCCAGCGCCATTCGGCCCGAGAAAGCCGACGACTTCCCCCTTGGCGACTTCAAAGCTGATGCCCTTCACCGCCGTGAAGGAGCCGTATTTCTTGGTCAGTTGTTGGACTCGGATCATATGCAGATTTCGGCGAGGGGGCGGAGAAATAGCAGGGCCGACTTGTTTGGCAAGATGCGCTTCAAAAATCTCCGGTTTGTAACGCCTCCAAGAGGCGCGCATGGAAATTTGCGGCTAAATTCCGTGCTGATTGGAATTACCCTGCACAAAATCCTCAACGCCTGACGTTATCTCCAACAGAAACCTCAATGTCTCAACATTACGAACACTCAACCTGGCAATCTTGCTTCCGGGAACTCGCTCCCAAGCTCTTGCTCTATGCTCGGCAGTGGCTCCCGACGGTTGCGGATGCCGAGGATGTCGTGCAGACGGCGTTCGTCCGGTTTTGGAAAAAGCACCCCGGAGCCACCCGTGAAAACTACCCGCTACTATATACCGCAGTCCGCACCGCATCGCTCGACCTCCTGCGCGGCGAAGAGCGCCGGGCCCGCCGTGAGAATGAGCCGGAGGTCGGACTGCCCGTCGAGGGGACGCCTACTTTTGACCCTGCGCCGGGCGACCAAGACTTGGCTGCGCAGCTCCATTCCGCGCTGCAAAATCTCCCCGGTGAACAACGCGAAGTCATCGTCCTCAAAATCTGGAGCGACCTCACCTTCCAAGAAATCGCCGACACCACGGGCTCCCCGCTCAACACCGTCGCAGCGCGCTACCGCTACGGGCTTTCCAAACTTCGCAACCAACTAGAGCCGCATCAATTTACGCCATGAATAACACCGACTTTGAAAACCAACTCCGCGCCCTCCGCCCCGTTGCACCGAGCGACGCGCTCGAACGCCGCATCGCTGCGGAACTCTCCACGCCTTCATCCGGCTTGGTGAAAAAGGGGCGCGAGAGCTGGTTCGGGTGGCTCTTTCCGCGGCTCGGCTGGGCGACCGCTGGCGCTGTGGTCGCGCTGGGCATCACGGCCATCACTCGCACGGAGCCTGCCGCCATCACCGCGCCGCCCGCCAGCGCGCCAGCGGTCGTGGAGCAGCGTTCTGCCGAGATTCTCAATGCGAACGACGAGGGGCTCACCGTGGACCGCGACCAAGGCGTTGCGCGGCTCGTGCGGCTGTCCTCCATCGAGCGCCGCGCTTGGGTGGACGCCACCGGCGCGGAGATGATCGTCGAAGTCCCCCGGGAGGAGCTTGTCCTCGTCCCAGTCGCTTACCAATAAACTACCATGCACCGCATCACCATCGCACTCACCGCACTCAGCCTCACCGCGCTCGCGCAAGACCCACCTTCCGCGCCCCGCGAGCCACTTCCTCGCGAAGACAACCGTCCGCGCCCGCAATTCCAGCCGCAGGAGCCGGGCGGCTTTCAAGAGCGCAAGCCGCGCGAAATCCTCACGCCCTTCGTCGGCATCATCTCCCGGCCTGCGGCACCGGAAGTCCGCTCGCAGCTAAAGCTCGGCGTCGGCTTCGGCCTCGTCGTCGCCGAAGTCATCCCCGACAGCCCCGCTGCCACCGCCGGGCTGCGCGAGAGCGACATCCTCGTTCGCTTTAACGATCAGCGGCTCGTCTCATCCGATCAACTCCAGGCCCTCATCCTCGATGCAGGCAAGGACAAAGACGTGAGCCTCACATTCTTCCGCGAAGGTGCGCAGCAAAGCATCACCCTCAAAGTCGCCGAGAAGATGATGCCCGAGCGCCGCCCGATGGCGAACTTCCCGAGCGGCGACCAGCCACGGCAGCCGATGTTCAACGAACGGCCCGGCGAACGGCCCATGCGCGACCCCAACATCCAGCCCGGTGATGGGCGGCAACCCGGCGAACAGCGCATCATGCGCCGCGACGCCAAGGGCCGCTACGAACTCACCCTTGGCGCCGAGCCCACCTTTCACGCCATGGACCCCGACGGAAAAACCATCTGGAAAGGCCCCATCGCCAAACCCGAACAGCGCAAAGAAATCCCGCAAGAGATTCGCCAAGTCCTAGAGACCATGGAACGCGAGATCCCCAACCGCCGCCCACGCAACCCTCAGCCGTTCGACCAGGAGCGCGACTAGCCGAGGAACCGCATCGACATCCCTTCACGGCTTCCATAATCAGAGCGCGATGAAACGCATCTTCGCACTCTTCGCCGCCCTCCTTTTCACACTCAGCATCCAAGCTCAAGCGCAAGCGCCCAAGCCCATCCGCGCCCTCATGGTCTGCGGCGGCTGCTGCCACGATTACGAAAAACAAAAGATCATCCTCAGCGAAGGCATCTCCAAGCGCGCCGCCGTCGAATGGACCATCGTCCATGAATCCGCCCCGAAAGGCACCGACGAGCGCAAGCACCGCGTCTCCATCTACGAAAAGCCCGACTGGTGGAAAGGCTACGACATCATCCTCCACAACGAATGCTTCGGCTACATCGACGACAACGCCTTCATCGAAGGCATCACCGCCGCCCACAAAGCAGGCGTCCCCGCCGTCTTCCTCCACTGCTCCAGCCACAGCTACCGCATGGGCACCACCGACGAATGGCGCAAAGTCATCGGCATCACCTCCCGCAGCCACGAGAAAAGCCGCGACCTCCACGTAGAAAACATCAAACCCGAGCACCCCGTCATGAAAGGCTTCCCCGCCAAATGGCTCGACCCCAAAGACGAACTCTACAAAAACGAAAAAGTCTGGCCCGACGCCATCCCCCTCGCCAAAGCCTACGGCGAAGACACCAAGCAAGACCACGTCGTCATCTGGGTGAACACCTACGAAAAAGCCCGCGTCTTCACCACCACCCTCGGCCACAGCAACGAAACCATGCAAGCCCCCGAATACCTCGACCTCGTCACCCGCGGCCTCCTCTGGGCCTGCGGCAAACTCACCGACGACGGCAAGCCCGCAGAAGGCTACGGCCCAGCGGCGAAGTAGCCCGGTTTGGTCGGCGACTGCCATCCGCGTCGCGAGGTGCTCGATCCGATCGCGCAGTGCTCGCTTGCCCATTTACGAGGCAGACGGTGAAAGTAGGCGCATGAGTGCCTTCTTCCATTCAGCGACATTCGGAGCCGCCGCGCAGATGCTCATCGGCGCCGTCTGGGTCTTTCACGGACTTTACAGCAAGCTGCTCGACGGGATTCCTCGTCACCGGCAGATCGTCGCTAGAGTGCTTGGGGAAAAGCACGCGGGCTTGGCTGTGAAAGCCATCGGGCTCGGCGAAGTCGCGCTAGGCGTGTGGGCGTTTTCCGGCACCGAGCGCGTGGGTTGCGCGACCGTGCAGACGGTGGCGCTGGTCGCGATGAATGCTTTGGAAATCGCACTCGCTGGAGACTTGCTGATTTCCGCGCTCGGCATGGTTGCGTTAAACGCCGGATTCCTCACGCTCGTCTGGTTTTGGGCCACCGCTACGATCCGATGAGCTGCCATATCCCGCACGCCCCAAACAATGCGGCGAGCGACAGCCAGACGCCCGTGAAAAACCAATGCAGCGTGGTTTCCAGCCGCTTCCCGCGCCACAGTGCCGCCGGATAAATGAACCACTGCGCGTACAGCCTTGCCGCCCAAAACACTGAGAACGACCACGTCAGCCAGCGTGCGGCGCGCGTTTTCTCTATGAACACACTCGGCTCGAAAATGCACGGCAGCGCCATCATCACCAGCACGAGACAAATGAATAGCGCGTGGACGTGGAAAATAGACTCGTTCACCGGCGAAAGGCGGGCAGCGTCCTCGCGCCATTTGAGCTGCTTGCCAATCGGGATGTGGACGACGGCGAGCAGGATAAGCCCAACGCCCGCAGCGCGGAGAAGAGTGGTGAGAAGTTCGGTCATGGTGTGGTGAGGATGAAAACTCGGACCCAAGGAGTAATGCAAAATTCGTCGCGAATGACCAACCCCGCACTGGCCCACGCGCGCTGCCAGCTTTGCCGTGAGTGGAAGTGCAAAAAGCCGGGGCCAAACGCGAGAAAGTTTGCCGTATCTCGGAGGTGTTCTACTAGGACGACACGCCCGCCTTTTCGCAAGCACCGTCGAGCCTCCGCAAACCACGCGGCGCGCTCGTCCTCCGTGCGAAACTCGTGGATGGCGAGAATGCCGAAAACGACATCCGCACTTTCCGCTTCCACAGGCCAGTCATCGTAAGCCGCTGTGACCGTGCCGGGCGTCGGCGGATACAGCCGACGTGCGCGCCGAATCGAGGGTTCCGTCATCCGCGCTGCCTCGTAATGATCGAGCACCTGCCACTGCGCATCAGCAAACTTTTCACGGAGTGCTTGCGAGCATTCGTCCAAGCCCGAATGGCAAAAGATGAACGCGCGCCTCTCCGCGCCATCCAGCGCCCGCGCCAGCCAGTTCCAGCGATACAAATCCGAGCGGTCGTAGATCAAATGC
>CAMDQC010000233.1 GCA_945905735.1 Prosthecobacter debontii
CCATCACTTCTTTACGTCTCTCCGCCATAGCTTAATTTCCAGTAACTCTGGCCGAAGAACGGGGTCCACCTCAGAACCCTTGCCCTACGGCTTCACAATCCGCTTGATGCCATCCGCCAGCGCGACCTTGAACCCATACAAGCATTCCACGGTGACGAAGACGCGGTTGCTGCTCGTTTCGGTGTAGCGCAGGTAGCCGAAGGTGAGGCCGGTTTCGGGGTCGGTGACGGCTCCGGCTTCGTCGTATTCGGCGACGGGCATGAGGTAGCGCATGGCGACGGCGAGGCCGCTGGGGTGGGCTGCGAAGCCGATGAGTTTTTCTCCGTTTTCGGGCAGGATGACCGTCTCGTGCAGATCGAATCCGGCGAGGCGGCGGATTTGCGCTTCGATGATGCCGGGCTGCGCGACTTGCGGGATGTAGCTTTTTGCCACGATGTCGTCGCCGAGCAGGTTCGTGTAGTAGGCTCCGTCGAGGATCAGCGCGCGGTCGGTGACGGGCATTTTCACGGCGCTGCACGCTTCCCGGATGGCGAGGAGCTTTTTGTAGTCAAACGCGGCGGGCGCGAGCGCGGCGATCACCGGAGCACCGTAGTTTGCCGCTGTGATTTCGCTGAAGATGTCCTGCAACACGTCTTGCGCGAGCTGCTTTACCGCTGCGGAGACGAGCGTATCGAGCACGTTGAACCCCGTCTCGGCGGCCTCGCGTGCGGTGAGATGCACGGTCTTGAACTTGTGCCGCGTGAGCTGCACCGGGATGACCGTCACGGTCGAGTCGGCGTTCGTGGTGTAGTTCCCGGCGAAGTCGCTCGATTGCGTCGGTGCGCCGACAAACGGCACGCGCACGGTGTCGAGCTTCTCAGCGGGCTCCGGCGAGAAGTTGGTGGAAAAGGCGCGCATCGGCGTGAGCGCGGCGCGGAATGGCTGGAGCGCGGTTTGCGCGACCTTGATGTCTTGGACGTTGGTGAGTGTGTTGGGCATGGTTACTTGGCTTTGAGGATGGCGGCGCGTTGCTCGGCGGTGAGCGAGCGCCAGAACGCGGTTTGCGCGCGCGGGTCGGTGATGGCGGCGAAGCGAACGGCAATCGTCTCCTGCTCATCCCCGTCGGGAAGCTGCACGGTTTGCTGGAGCGCGGCGCGGGCAAACTCGCCCGGCGTCATACACACGAGCCCCTCGGCTTTAGCCAAAGCGCGCACGGCTTCCACAAGGCGGCTGTCGGCGGATTCATCGAGGGCGAACGGTTTGGTAAAGCGGGCGCTCTCTCCCGGCGGAAGCAGGGACACCACGGCGGCGAGTCGGTTTTCGATAGTCATCATTTCCCATCCTCCGGTGTCAAATCGTCGGCTCCACGCATCAGCACATCCGCCAGCTCCAGCGGGGACAGATCACTTTTTCCGCCGCTCGCGTGCAGCAGGCGATTGCCGATCCCTTCCGCATACTCCACAGCCCGGCGCGACTCGATGACCGTCGGGTTGCGGTCCTTGCTCGACATCACCGGCTCGGCTCCTTCGCGACGCCGGACGTGCTCCGTGCGCAACGCCGCCAGCGCCCGTTCTAGCGTCGGCGAAACGATGTCCGCACTCTCGGCACTGATTCGGCCCCGCAACGCCGCGCAGGCCCGTCGCAGCGTCGCGTAGCGCGTGCCCGTGAGACTTGCATCAGCCAGGACAAGCAGCCGTTGCTCGTTCTCGGCGGTCGGGTTGCCGAGGAAAGTATCGAAGGCCGCCTGCTGCTCCGTGGCGATTCGCGCCGCTGCGTGCTGGCGCTCGCGCTGCGCCCAGTGCTCCCACTGCTTTTGCAGCCGACTCAGTGCGGCGCAGTCGCCCTCACTGAGCAGCAGCGGGACATTCAGGGCTTTGATCACAGAAATGAATTCGTATTGCATGGCCGTTAGAGCATCGGATGAAGGGTGGACGCGGCTTTGCGCGATGGCAGCCGCTTGATTTCGACGACGCGGGCAGCGGCAAAAAGCGGCTGCATTTTCCCTCCGAGATCAAGGAGCGCATCCGGCAGAAGTTCGCCGTCGCGCATCCTCAGTAGGAGCGTGCCGCGAGCTTTGCCCGAGAGCTGCCCGAGCCGGTGGAGCGAGACGTAGGTGGGTGTGATGGAAGTTGTGGACATGGCGTTTGACCCTTCCGTTCGTGTCAACACGAAGCAGCGCATCCGCTCGCCACGTTTTCAGCCCCTCAAAACCCGGTGGAGCCAGGCCGTTCAGTCCCCGTTTCCTGCACCAACCTGCACCCAAGCGAAAATGGGACGCTTGGGACGCCATTTTGAACATCCCCCATGCACGTATGCCCGCAAGCGTGCGCCCATGCGCCTGCGCACGCGTTACGCGTAATGTTTGAAATGGCGTCCCAAGCGTCCCAAATTCAACACCGTGCATCTCCATTCATGCGAACGGATGCACCAAACCTCCGAACCAAACCGTCCGCCCAACAAATCAACACCGCCGTTCGGCACATCACTTCGCGCACAACGTTTCGAGCGCCCAGCAACGAAAACCGGGTCGCCATCAACGACACCGCACGTGGGAAACAGATCGCGAAAAGCAGACCATTTCCCACATGCCATGCACCGGGATGAAATTACGGAATCGCCCGTAGAGCAAGCGTTTATCAGCCTTTGGAGCGCACGTCCGGTTTCGCGAATCGAATCAAGTGTGGCAATGGGAGCTTTCCCTTTTGTATGAGAAAATCGCATCGCTGCAAGAAAAACGGCAAAACCCATGCGCGTCCTTGGAGAGCTCCAAAAAATCCGAGGCTATCCGTATAGTGCTTGTGAGAGAATCCCCATCAAAATCCGAATGGCAGCAAGGTCTCTCAACCACTCAACAAGAAATCGCACGCAAGGATAAGTATTTATCTAACCAGCGAGATTACCTTGCGAAAGCGGAAAAAGATTACTACCTTAAAAAGTCTTCAGTCACAAGTGAACCAGAAAATCTGGAATTTCAGGCGAGTCTTGCGAAAAGCCTTTTTAGTTTAGAAGGTGTCCAAGAAAGAATGGGGGATTTCGATGCGGCTCTAAAAAGCGAGCGCGAATCGCTTGAAATCTATAAACGACTCGCAATGAAATCACCGGACAACTCCATTTGGCAGAGTAATATACGTTTCCGACAGCGGTGCATAGCAACTTTATTGCATCTACAACCTCACGGGGATCGTCGGGAAGGAATGCAATTGATCCGTGATGGAATTAAATGCTTCAATGAGCTTGAAAAGGAGCGCCCATTGGGAGGCACTTTCAAAAGAGTTGATGGAATTCTTTTTCAATGGTTTCTTGACGAATATCAAGAGGAAGACGGAAGTGACCCAGCAATTCTGCTAAAGCAATAGTCCCCACTTTGTAGGTACGTAGAGCACCCAGCGTTCAATGTTTCGACGGAGCAAATGAAGCCGTGATATTAAGAATTATGATTTTACCTAATTCTTAATAGATTGACGAATTAGCTCCATCCCAATCTCGCGATCACTTGGATTTCGTTTATCGAATTTAAGGCCCTTACTCCGAAACTCTACCTCCATTGCATCGAGACCTGATTCTATCAATTCTGCTTCTGTTGTGATTGGTTTTTTGTAGGTTGATATACTGGGCTGAGCCCCGCTCGTAGGTGTGCCGTTATCCCAGCGAGCACTCGGATCCCTATCCATGACGCGCTTTACAATAGCCATTACTAAATCTTCGTGACGTAAGCCGCCCTCATCTCCAATAGAAATTATTTGCCTAATGCTCACAATTGAACCCTTGATATGTGTTGAGACTGGTGGAATCAGCTTTCCCCACTTCTCCATATCAACAGCAAGTCTTTCCACGTAGACAAGTTTCCCGCGAGGGGAGCATTGCTTTATAAAAACATCTCCCTTAAACTCTGCGGCAACATTGAGTAATGTCAAAATGAGCGTATCCGGACTCTTTTCAGTAAAACCAGAGAATAGATGACCTGTCGCAAATCCCACTTTTTCAAGGTCATCTTTAGCAAACCCGCTTTTCGGCTTACTTGTTGCAAGCAATACACTAATCGTTATCACAATAATGATCGAGATACCCACGGTGATACGCCAAGGACTAAACCAATGCTTTAAGGAACCAGTGACAGCACTCCTGTTCTTCGCTTCTGGCGCTGCAACGCTCTCTGTATCGGTTTTGGGTAAACTTGAAAGAAGGCACCATGAATCCATACCCTCCCTCCACACCATAAGGGTATCAAACACATCGGGGGCATTGCGCCAGCGCTCACGAATGTCATCCATTGTGAAAGGGCCTTCTTGCGTGCCATTGACGAAAACGAAATAATTAGAGTTCATAAGATATTGAAAGATAAAACGATAGTGGTTGCCTGAAACTTACTACATAAGGGATACGCGTGGAGTTCAAAAAAGGCTAAACGGGCGGCCTTTGCGAATTTCGCGCTGCCATGCGACGGGGTCAGTAATTTCGCGGTAGGGATTTCGCTCGTGCAGGCGGCGGAAGGCGGCAAGCGCCTTTTCCCTTCGCTCTGTTTCCTCTTGAGGGGAGAACTGGGGGCGTGAGGGGAGTTCATCCGCAGCCTCGATGGTGGCGGTGATTTTGACGCGCCGATGCCGGAACTCGGAGGGGAGCGGGAGGTGGAGGCTGCCGTCTTCGTCTGCGGTAAGAATGGCGGTGATGGTGCTCATTGGCCGGGACGATGCGGGAAGTGGGTGGAAACGTCAACTCGGGGCTTGGGACTGAAACAGCTCTGAAAACCTCGGCGCTATTTCCGCCGCGCTTTCACGGCTGCAATGAT
>CAMDQC010000234.1 GCA_945905735.1 Prosthecobacter debontii
ACCCGACCGCCGCGACTGTGGATATGAGCGGGTGGCGCTTTGATAGCGGAGTGCAATACGTGTTCCCAAATGGCACCACGATCGCTCCGGGTGCGTATCTCGTTGTCGCGGGAAATCCGGCGACCATCGCCGCGCTCTACGGCGTCACCGCGCTCGGTCCGTGGACTGGCGGGCTCGACAGCATGGGCGAGGAAGTCGTCCTCCGCGACACGCTCGGCAACAAAGTGGATGGCGTAAACTTTGGCATCACTTCGCCGTGGCCCGCGACGCCAAATGGCGACGGCCCCACGCTCGAACTCGTCCACACCGCGCTCGACAACGATCTCGGCGGTAACTGGCGCGCGAGTACCGCAGCGCCGACCGTGGTGAATTACCTCGCCGCCGGCAGCAGCGGCTGGAGCTACCGCAAAGGCACGAGCGAAGCCTCCGCGCCGATGAGCGCCTGGCACGCTGAGACGTTCACGCTCGATGGGAGTTGGCTCACGGGTAACGCGCCGATCGGCGTCTTTTACCAAAACAACGGCACCTCCCTCGCGACAAACACCGAGACAGGCGTGACGCTCGGCACGCAACTCACCGACATGGCGACGTTTAGTGGGACATTTACGGCTAACTACAAATCCGTCTATTTCCGCAAAACCTTCAACGTCGCAGGCACGATTCCGAAACATTTGCTCCTGCGCGTTCAGCACAACGACGCCGCCATCGTGTGGATCAACGGTACCGAAATCACCCGCTTTGGATTCCCACCGAACAGCGTCGGCGACGCTGCATTTAACTCCAGCGCCATCTACGAACGCGCCAATGATCCGTGGAGCGAGATCGTCATCGCCAACGCCGACGCGCTGCTTCACGCAGGCACAAACACCATTGCCATCCACGGCCTCGCCAAACCGCCGCAGACGCGCGCGGACCAGGAAGACTTCGGCATCTACAACGTGTTCGATTTCTCCGTGGACGCCGCGCTCACCAACGTCCCCGAAACGCTCGGCACTCCCGGTGCGCAAAACTCCGTCTTTTCGGCAACCAGCGGCCCAGTCATCCGCAGCATCGACCACTCGCCGAATACGCCGCTCTCCACGCAACCGATCACCATCTCAGCGAAAGTGACCGACCCGCAGGGAGTTGGCGCAGTGACCCTCAGCTACCAAGTCGTCGCACCGGGCAACTTCATCCCGAGTACCCTGCCGCTGACAAACGCGCAAATCCTCGCGAACCCCGATCAAGCACTGCCCGCGAATCCTGCATTTGAGCTGCCTGCGAACTGGACCACCATCACGATGGTGGACAACGGCTCCGTGGCTGGCGACCTCGTCGGCGACGGCGTCTTCACCGCGATAATCCCGGCGCAACCGCACCGGACACTCGTCCGCTACCGCATCAATGCGACCGATCTCACTGCGCTGAACACGCGAGTTCCATCGATCGACGACCCACGGAAAAACTTCGCCTTCTTCGTCTATGACGGCGTGCCCACCTACGTCTCCGGCGCGAGCACATTCTCGCCAGCAACGCTCAATACATTGCCCGCGTATCACTGGCTCACTCGCGCGGCGGACTTCTCCACTTTGCTCGCCTACAACGGCGTTGAGCAGTTTGGAAACACCCCCGCTCTCGCCGACCTCGAAGCACGCCGCTTTGAGAATTTCGAGGGCGCACTCGTCGTCGGCAAAGAAGTTATCGACCACGCCGTCGTCCGTCTGCGCGGAGGCAACTCGCGCTACAACGGCGCCGGCAAACGGCACTTCCGCTTCAAATTTCCGAAAGGCACACCGCTCGCTGCCGCCGACGAAAGCGGGAAGGAATACCCGCGCCCGTGGGAGGACATGCTCTTCAACAAAATGTTCGGCAACAAAGGGTTTTACGACTTCGGATTGCCCTATGAGATCGGTGGAAAAATGTGGTCGCTCAGTGGCGTGCCCATTCCTGAAAGCCACTGGGTCCACTTCCGCGTCGTGCGCGATGCGAGTGAATCCCACGCAACGCTCGGCGACTTCTGGGGGCTCTATCAAGCGCTCGAATTTCCCGACGGCGGCAACTTCCTGAAAGCACGCAATCTCGAGCGCGGCAACTTCTACAAAATGAGCGACTGGATGCAGAACGGCGAGATGACCGAGCGCGGCCAGGCTCCGCTCGGCGTGGACTTCGGCGAAGACTTCGACAACATCCGCTACAACATCCACCAGACCACATCGGACTCGTACATGGAGCAGTATGTAAACATGCCGCTCTACTACAAATACAACGCTGTCCAGGAAGCCATCCGCCACTACGACATCTTTGTCGAACCCACCGGACGGCACCGCGTGAAGAACCTCATCTGGTACTTTGAACCGCAAGCAGGAAACCCGCTCGGCAGGCTTTGGTACATGCCCTACGATTGGGATGCGTCGTTTGGCCCGACCTTTAACAGCGGCTGGGACTTCGTCCACAACGCCCTCTACAATCACTACGACATCGTCGATTCGCCGACATGGCTCCTGCCGAAGCAAACGCCGCGCACTTCCATGTCCATCGCGCACCGCAACTCCATCCGGGAACTCCGCGATCTCCTCGTCTATCGCGACGTCGCCAGCGGACGCGGACCACTCGACGACATCATGGACGACGCCGCCGCCAAGCTCGCCGCATTCTACCCAGCCGACCTCGCCCGCTGGCCCGCGCCCGGTGCAAACGCCAACTACCCCGGCGGCGTGCCAAGCAAAATTGCGGACATGAAAGCCTTCATGTTCACCGGCTGGACCGACACCTCCGGAGGCGCCGACCCCGCAGTCGGCGCTGGCGGACGCGCGGCCTATCTCGACAGCATCAGCGACACTATCGACGCCGGCCTTTTGCCCACGAAACCGACGATCACCAACACGAGCGTCGGCGGAAATCCAGTGGACGGAATCTCGTTTACGAGCAGCGCATTTGCCGACCCACAAGGCACCGGCACCTTCGCCGCGATCCAATGGCGCATCGGCGAAATCACGGACCCCGCCGCGCCCGCCTACGAGCCGACCGACGACCGCATTTACGAAATGACCGAAGTCTGGACCAGCGGCGAACTGCTCGCATTCAACGCCAGCATCGCCGTCCCCGGAAACGTGCTGAAAGTCGGCCACACCTACCGCGCCCGCGTGCGGCATAAAGACAGCACCGGGCGCTTCAGCCACTGGAGCGACCCGGTCGCGATCACGCCTTCCACCGCAAACTATCTCCAAGTGCTCAAGGACAACCTGATGGTGAGCGAAGTCATGTATCATCCCTCCGAGGCCACGCCCGCAGAGATCGCCACGGGTAACAACTGGCTCGAAGACGACTTTGAATACATCGAGCTGCAAAACATCTCAGCATCGCTCACGCTCGATCTCGCAAACGTCAGCCTCGACCAAGGCGTGAACTACACGTTCTCGTCCGGCGGCATCACCTCTCTCGCTCCCGGCGCGCGAATGCTCGTCGTCCGAAACGTCGCCGCATTTAACCACCGCTACGGAGCGGGGAAACCAGTCGCCGGAGCGTGGACAACGGGCAACCGACTGAGCAACGGTGGCGAGCGAGTGCGCATCATTTTTGGCGCTACGACTGCGGACCCGATCAAGGACTTCAGCTACCAGACAGCCGCGCCGTGGCCGGCTGGAGCTGACGTCGGCGGCTACTCGATGGTCCTCATCAATCCGACTCTCGCCCCAAATCACGCGCTGGGAACAAGCTGGCGGGCAAGTGTCCGCCTGAACGGAACGCCGGGTGAAAACGGAACGCTCTTCAGCGATTGGGCCACGCTCAACGCAGTGAGCGGCCAGCTCACCGACACCGACTTCGACGGAATCGTGAACCAACTCGAATACGCATTCGGCGGAAACCCAAACGCAAACACGCAATCTCCACTCCCGACCCGCGCCGTGCAAAACATCACCGTCCTCGGCGTGCCGAACGACTACTTCACGCTCACCTTCCGCCGCTTCCCAGCCGCTGAAGACCTCACCTACTCCGCCGAGTTCACCAGCGACATCACCGGCGCATGGACCGCGAACGGCGCGCTCACCAACACCGTCCCCATGGGCGACGGCTCCGTGTTAGAAACCTGGCGAGCGCCGACACCCATCAACGGCGGCCCCAAGCAATTCGGACGCATCAAAGTCTCCAAGCCCTAGCGCGAAAGGAGCGGGGCTTTCCTAAGCCCCGTGCGCGCCACCTCAGTGGCGTGTGCCGTTACCGTTGACGCGGCAAACGGGGCTTAGGAAAGCCCCGCTCCGATTTGCGCTCCGCGCCCCGAGCATAGGGCTCGACACGCGCCAGCGCCCCACGCATTTTCCCGACCATGCTCGACTGGCTCAAACAATACATCGCAGAACAAAAACGCGCCCTCGACTCCATCAAAGTGGACGAGATCGCACCGCTCATCCGCACACTCCGCGAGGCGCACCGGGCGGGCCGCCAAATCTTCGTCTGCGGCAACGGCGGCAGCGCTGCCAACGCCTCCCACTTCGTCACCGACCTCGGCAAGAACAGCAGCGAAGCCATGGGCACCCCCTTCAAGGTCCTCTCCCTCAACGACAACGTCTCGTGGATCACCGCCATCGGCAACGACTACGACTACGCCGACATCTTCATGCGCCAGCTCAAAAACTACGCGCAACCCGACGACGTCCTCCTCATCATCAGCGTCAGCGGCAACTCCCCGAACCTCGTCAAAGCCCTCGGCTGGGCGAAAGAGCA
>CAMDQC010000235.1 GCA_945905735.1 Prosthecobacter debontii
GGGAAGCCGTCGTATTTCCCATCCGCAGCATCTTTGAGAAAGTGCTGGATCAGCGGCGCGGGGACGAGGTTCGCGTTGTTCGAGGCGTTGTCGTAGGCCATGAGGACGCCGGTGAGCTTGCCATCGTGGACGACGGGGAGCGTGAAGCTGCTGTCCCGCCCTTGGAGCTGCACCGTCATGCGGTAGATCAAAAATGCGCCGTCCACTGGATACGCGAAGTTTTCCGCCGTGGTGAGCGGGCCGTCCGTCTTCAGCAGGCGGCCGTTGCTTTCGAGCTGCCACACGGTGAGCGTGTCCCCGAGGCTGCTCTCTGCGACTGCGAGTTGCGGGATGCCTTTCATGAACTCCGCGTCGTCCGTCTTGAGCAGCGCGAGGTTGGCCTCGTAGTCCACAAACTCGACCGTCGCGGGCACCTTGCGTCCGCCTTCTGGCGATTCAAATTCCACGAACGCCGCGTTCCCCGCGAGGTCGCCGGTGACGAGCACTTTCCCGCCCTCCAGCACCGCCCCGATGGCGCGCTTTGTCGTCGGCTGCTTCTTCCCCCACGGGCGCAGGAAGTCCCACGGCTGGCTGGTGATATTCACGCGCACGACGCTCAGTTTCTCCTCCGCGTGGAGTGACAGCGTGGCGAGGGCGGCGATGGCAAAAAAGATATTCCGTTTCATAAAAAGTTACTCGACTCCCTCCGCGATGTTCGCCTCGTGCTGGACGTTGTAGCGTTTGCGGATGCGCTCCTTCGCGGCCTCCACATCGGCGGCATTCAGCACCAGCGGGCGGCCCAGCCCCTCAAACTCGATCACGAGCTGCTCCGCCTTTTGCTCAAACGCCTCCGCCAGCTCCTTCATATTGCGGATCGCCTTGCCATTTACCGACTCCACGATGCCCTCGCGGAACTCATCGAGGTAAGTATTGATCGGGTCCGGCAGCAGCGCCGTGAGCACGATGGCCTCGTCGCGGTCCTTATAAAGTTCGTCGTCCACGAAGTGCGTGAAGAAATACATCACACGCGGATTTACGAACTGATACGCCGCCATCAAATTCCGGTTCAGCGGCTGGAAGAGCAGCCCCGCATTCATCACATAGCGCGGCGGCACATAGCTGTTTGCCTGATGCGTGAAAGGGAACGGCGCCTTGAACGTCACCTCCTGCTTCATCGGCTTCCCACCGCGCAGGATATCGAACTTCACCACATCGCCCTTAAACTTCCGCTCCGCGACCTCCGCGAGAATCACGCGCTCGCCCTCAAGCTCCACGAGCCCATCGCTCGCGATGTCCACGTTATCGATTTTCAAAAGAACATCGCCCGCCACGAGATGCTCGAAGCACACGCTCGCGCTGCCCACCTCCGTCACCACCACGCCGCGATCATCATCCGGCAAGCCCAGCGCCTTACGATGCGCCGGGTTTTGCAGCGGGAAAGTCGTCAGGCTCAAGTCCACATACCGGTCATACTTTCCGTCCGAGATGTCCTTCAAAAAGTGGCGCACCACCGGCGTAGGGATCATATACCCGACATTCTGCGCCACATCCCCCATGAACCCCTGGAACGCCACGCCCACCACCTTCCCATCCTGCAAAACCGGGCCTCCCGAGTTGCCGGGGTTAATTGCCGCATCAATCTGGATGCACAAATGCGAGTCCATCACCGAGTGCGAATACGTGCGAAAATCAATCCGCGAAACCACCCCGCGCGTCACGCTCAGCCGGTCGCCCCCAATCGGGTATCCATACACCGAAACCGTCGTCTCGATCTCCGGCACTCCGCCGATGGGGAACGGCTTCACATCCTTCCAAAAATCCTTGTCCTCCACCTTGAGCGTCGCCAAGTCGCAGTCGTGCGCGATGTGCTCCACCGTGGCCACATACTTCTTCGGGTCGCCCTCCTTTTCCACCGTGAGAAGCCGCGCATTCGACACGACGTGCGCATTCGTCATCAGCCGATCTTTCGTCACCGCCCAGCCCGTCCCCGAGCCCCCGCCGATGGCCCCCGGCAGCCACGGCACACGGTAGTTAAACTCCTGCGCCGTATTGTTGATACGAGCGAGGGACTTGCGGATTTCCGCCTGCTGCGCGAAGGCGCTAGAGACGGCGAGAGCGGAGATAAGGAGCCAAGAAAACTTCATGGAGCGCGGACGATGTACGGATGAAATGCGAAAGTAAACCGCCATTCCGCGATGAATCGCCACTCGGCAGCAGGCAGTCGTAGCTCACGTGGCCCTCCGCGTGAAGGTTTTCACGCTGGGGGGGGGGCGCGTGACCTACGACTCAGAGTATCGGCGCACCTATCGTGATGTTCCGTATGGCCGAAGTCCGTCTCCCGCTACTATTTATCACCTCGCCTAAGATACTCACCACTTGACCTACCAAAAACGGCCCTATTGTATTCCCCGCCCGGTTCAGCTCCACCACGTTCGCGAAGTCCGCGTCCACCCCCTCGACTTTCCAGCGTAAATTGCGCGTCGTCGCGTGGTCTCCTCCGCCTTTCTCATAATCTACTATCGCTTCCATCCCACCTGCCCCGCCCTGCTCTATCGTTGAGATCTCTATAACGGTCGGCGCAGGAGTGCCCGGCTCGGTAGGGATGCGCGCTAGGCTCTCAGCTAACGCGTTCTCCGTATCTGCCAGAGCTTTTGCCATTTTATACCAGCGTTTGTTCAGCTCATCCGTCGCAAAATCATGCGCGGCGAGGTCTTCATTTGCTGCCGCCAAGAGCGCAGCAGCCTCGCTCAGGCTGCCGATAAGGACGATATAGCTATCGTACAGCATTCGTGCCGAAGCTTCTGTATAGACGACACCTCCGACCTTGCGAGTAATGGCGGGCTGTGTAGGAGTCAACGCTGCAAGGGCAGTATTCGCCCGGCTCCAGACAGGCAGAAGTTCTCGCAGGCGCTTCAAGATGCTATCCTCCGTGCGTGGAGAGGTCTTATACAAAGCCTTTACCGCGATCATCATAAGCCGATTATCATCAAGCTGCCCCTCGATAAGCTGCGGAACCTTTGTGCCTAGCACTCGCATCGTGGCCAGCGCACTCTGCACCTCACGATAAGCCCCATCGAACGCATATTGTGCACGAACACAAGCTGAAGCCAGCGGTTCAAACCCCATAAACAGCGCAACTAGAGCCTCCGAGTCCTGCGTGCCAATCTTCAACGCCGGAAGATGATGCTTCCAAGCCGTAAGTGTAATCAGCGTCCGCTCTTTTGTAATTTCCCAGAACTCCATTGTGATGTGTAAGACCTATTTGTTGGTTTAAGACGGCTATTGAGGACGATGCGGCGTCTGTGTTTTTCGATTTATGAACTCTAAAACTTAAAGCTTTGCCTTTTACTACTTCCAAAAAAGCTGTCTGTAAAAAGCAGAGTTCTATATCTTTTTCCGAAACGTCCGCACGGTGACTCCCATCGTCTAGTCTTTAAACAATACCGTCTTTTGATAACAACGCAACGTCTTTTTTTCTGACTGCAACCGCAGCCTCACCAAAATAAGACTCCATAAATTTGTGTGAAGACGCAGTGGTTTTTCAAATAGACGATTCATCATCATCAAACGATTCCGCAGTAACTCATTACGCCGAATTGAAAAGAAACATCGACGATGCAGCAATTTTTGCAGGTCTGCAATCAATTTCCACAGCCACACGCCGCTAAAAAAGCGCCGAGGCAACACGCGCAAAAGCCGTTCGGAAAGCACAAATAGCAGTTCGGAGTTCCGGCTTCAGCCGATGAACCGTGCAACGAAGCAGAGAGGGACCGCCTAAAGGCGGAACTCCAAACGCGCTGCGGCCCGCCGCTTGAGGTGCAGGACGATGTGCTAGGTGAGGCAGGCCATTTTCGTGCCGCACTCTTGCGTTTCGGCGCAGGGGGAGTGTTCGCCGGTGAATGGCATCTGGGGTTTGAGGTCGAGGGCGGCTAGGAGCTGGTGGTCGGCGTCTTTGCCGGGGTTGGCGGCGGTGAGGAGTTTGTCGCCGTAGAAGATGCTGTTGGCTCCGGCGAAGAAGCACATCGCTTGGCCTTCGGGGGTGAGGCGCGTGCGGCCTGCGGAGAGGCGCACTTTGGCCTTCGGCAGGGCGATGCGGGTGGTGGCGATGAGGCGGACGAGCTGGAAGATGTCCACGGGGGCTTGGTCCTCCAGCGGGGTGCCGGGCATGGGCATGAGGCAGTTGATGGGCACGCTCTCGGGGGCGGGTGAGAAGTTGGTGAGGACTTCGAGCATTTTGAGGCGGTCGTCTTCGGTTTCGCCGAGGCCGATGATGCCGCCGCAGCAGACGCTCATGCCGGATTTTTGGACGTGTCCGATGGTGTCGAGCCGGTCTTGGAAAGAGTGGGTGGTGACGATGTTGGGGTAGTGCTCCGGGGAGGTGTCGATGTTGTGGTTGTAGGCGGTGACGCCGGCTTTTTTCAGCTCATGCGCCTCAGTTTCGCCGAGTTGGCCGAGGGTGACGCAGACTTCCATGCCGAGCTGGGCGACGCGGCGGACGCTCTCTAGGACGCTCTCGAAGCGGGGGTCGCCGCTTTTTACGCCCTTCCACGCTGCGCCCATGCAGAAGCGGGTGGAGCCGTTGGCGCGGGCGCGGACGGCGACTTCTTCGATGGCCTCGGGGGTCATGAGGGATTCGCGCTGGACGCCGGTGGTGTAGCGGGCGGATTGGGCGCAGTAGCCGCAGTC
>CAMDQC010000236.1 GCA_945905735.1 Prosthecobacter debontii
ACACTTCCTGCAAATCTGGATTCAGCCAAGCAAGCACGGCATCGCACCGAGCTACACGGAGTGGCACCCGGCGGGCGAATCGGCGGCGAAAGTGCTCGTCATCTCGCCCGATGGACGCGACCGCTCGGCCACCATCCACCAAGACGCAGCCGTGTGGCGCATCCAACTCCAACCGGGCGAGAGCACCACGCACGAGCTTGCCGATGGGCGCGGCGCGTGGGTGCAAGTGATGCGGGGTGCGCTGACGATGGGAGACGCCAAGCTGGCCGCTGGCGATGCCGGCAGCACAGAGACGCCGGGCACTTTCACCCTCACGGCCACGGAGGCTACAGAGGCGCTGCTTTTCGACTTGCGGTAAGCGCTTGCCACGCGGGGTGCATCCGCCTATTCCCGCCGCGTCGCCGGGGGAACCAGAACATCAAAACCCACTGCGACGACATCTCGGCAGACGGTAATTCTGGGGCTCCGTCGTCGGCAATCCAACCTACACCTACATGTTCAAAAAACTCGCCATCATGGCGGGCTTGGCTGCGCTCTGCCTGAGCGCGCCGCTCGCCGCTCACGCCCAATCCCCTGCTCCCGCCGCTCCTGCCCCGATGGAGCAGCGCGTCTCCGATTTGGAGGCCATCCAGACCAACAATCCGCCGAGTGCTGGCGGGCTACTGGAGAAATACGCCGCGCCTGCCCACAACACATGGATCATGGTCAGCTCGGGGCTCGTGCTCTTTATGACTCTGCCGGGCCTTGCGCTGTTTTACGGCGGGCTCGTGCGGAGAAAAAACGTCCTCTCCATCCTCGCACAATGCCTCGGGCTCACGGCGGTCGTCACCGTGCTGTGGTGGGCCATCGGATACTCGCTCGCATTTGGAAAAGGCGGCATCCTTGGCGGTGCGGAGTTCGCGTTTTTCAAAGGCGTGGAGTTCGAGCCGAACCGCACTTACTCCAACTGGGTGTCGCACAATATCTGGGCGATTTATCAGCTCACCTTTGCCATCATCACCCCGGCGCTGACGATTGGCGCGGTGGCGGAGCGGATGAAGTTTTCCGCCGTCATGCTCTTCAGCGTGCTGTGGATGTTCGTCGTCTATTTCCCCGCAGCGCATCTCTTTTGGGGCGACGGCGGGTGGTTCAATGGGCTGGCCAATGCGGATGCAAAGGTCCACGCCATTGACTTCGCGGGCGGCATCGTCGTCCACATCACAAGCGGCTGGTCGGCGCTCATCCTCTGCATCCTCCTCGGCAAGCGGAAGGACTTTGGGCGCACGCCCATGCCGCCGCACAGCATGGTGCTCTGCACGGCGGGCACCGGGATGCTGTGGGTGGGCTGGTATGGATTTAACGCAGGCTCGGCAGTCGCGGCAGACCGCGTGGCCACCACGGCCTTCGTCTCCACCACGCTCTCGGCGGCAGTCGGATGCCTCGTCTGGGGCGCGATCGAGTGGATCCAGCGCGGCAAGCCCAGCGTCCTCGGCATGTGCTCGGGCGCAGTCGCCGGCCTGGCGACCATCACACCTGCGAGCGGCTTCGTCAGCTCACAGTCGGCGGTCATCATCGGCTTCTGTGCAGGCCTCACGACATGGTTTGCGTGCGCAAAATTGAAAGCCATGCTCGGCTACGACGACGCGCTGGATACCTTCGGCGTCCACGCAATCGGCGGCACCGTCGGCACCATCCTCGCGGGCGTATTCGCAGACCCGCACTTTAACCCAAATCTGGACAACAACCTCAGCAAGCTCGTCGGCAACGGCCTCTGGCTGGAGCAGGTAAAGGGCTCGCTGATCATGATCGTCTGGTCCGTCGGAGCTTCCGCGATTCTCTTCTTCGTGGTGAAAGCGCTCATCGGCGTCCGCCCAACCCCCGAAGACGAAGAACAAGGGCTCGACCTCGCCGACCACGGCGAAGAAGGCTACATCGAAACGTAACGTTTATTTTTTCAAACCAAATGCTACCAACTCATCCCATGAAAAAAATCGAAGCTATCATCAAGCCCTTCAAACTCGAAGAAGTGAAAACCGGCCTTGCCGACATCGGCATCGAAGGCATGACCGTCACCGAGGTGAAAGGATTTGGCCGCCAGAAAGGCCACACCGAAATCTACCGGGGCAGCGAATACACCGTGGACTTCCTCCCGAAGATCAAACTCGAAGTCGTCGTCTCCGATGACGTGCTGGACAAAGCCGTGGAAGCCATCATCCGCACCGCAAAGACCGGCAAAATCGGCGACGGGAAAATCTTCATCCTCCCCGTGGAGCAAGCCATCCGCATCCGCACCGAGGAGCAGGGCGACCGAGCAGTGTAGCGTTACAACGACCGCGGCAGTCCGTCGGTCATCTTCGGCCACGGGAGTGCGTCGGCGGCGGCTTCGTGTCGCGTGGGCGCGAGGAGTTCTGGCGTGTCGAGTGTGGCGGCGGCGATGATGAGCACTTCGGCGGCGAGTTCGCGGAAGGTCAGCGGCGTGCCGCATTCGGGGCAGAACGTGCGGACGCAGCCCTCCGCGCTGTATTCTTTCACACTGCCCGCTTGCACCGTAAAATCGCTCGGTGCGCAGGCAGCCCAAGTCACCAGCGGCGCTCCGTGGGCGCGGCGGTGGATGATGCTGTGGCTGTGGAAGACCTCTTGCGGCAGTCCGTGCAGCCGGTAGCGGACAGCACCGCAGAGGCAGCCACCATCGAGCGAAACGGCGGGCCCTGGTGGGACAACTGCGACCTCTTGCCGAGCTTCGGGCTGCGCGGTCGGCGCGGGCTCTTCTTCCTTTTGCGCAGTGCGGGCGAGCATGAGCTTGGTGAGCGCGGCGAGGGCTTCAGCGGCTCCTTTTCCTTGCGAGATAATGCCGTCGAACCTCGGGATGCGCGGCTCGGTGCTGTTGATGACTTGGTCGATGTAATCTATCGGCGCTGCGTTGGGCAGGTCGCGCTTGTTGTAGATAAAGACGAGGGGCACGCCCTCGATGCCTCGCAAAGTATTCAGTTCGCGAAGAGCGTCTGCGCTTTCGCCGATGCGCTCGTATTGGGAATCGGCGACGAAAATAATCCCATCCACATCGTTCATGACGCGCTGCCAGATGGCGGGGTCGCTCACTCGGCCCGGCACGGTGAAAATGTGGAGCTTCGCGCGGTAGTCGCCCGTGGGGACGAGGTCGTGCGCCGTACACTCAAAGGACACGAGTTGATCCGCGACGAGGGGACGAATGCTCAGTTCACTCCTCTCGTTGGCGGGCGTCTGAGCGTGCAGCCGCCAAAGGAGGAGCGTCTTGCCCACGCTGGCCGGGCCACACGCGGCGATGCGGAACACTACTTCTTTTGCGGTATAGTCGATGGTCGGCATGGCGGTTTCGGAGTTGAGAGTTGAGAGTTGAGAGTTGAGAGTTTTCGCAAGCGAGTGTGAGACGCTGTTCGGAGAAAGTGATAGAAGCACGCTTGCGACAACTCACAACTCACGACTCACAAATCACAACTCGCCATGGTCTCCACCGCGTGCGCGAGTCGCTCGCGGACGCCGGGAATGAAACCACGCGGGCTGAGTAGCACTCGCAGAATCACATCACCAGCACGGATCGTCTGGATATGCGAAATCGGGTCGTCGCCATTAGAGAACTCTCCGCTTTTCTCCTCATCCGCGCCGACTCGGAGAACGCAGGCCTTCACACCGGGAAGCGCGGCGCAGTGCCGGACGATGGCGGGGAGATCGAGCGAGTCGTCCGTCATAAAAATGGGCTGCAAAGCCGCGTATCGCTCGCCGCTCTTCCGCACGACACTCTGCGCAACCGGCAATGGAGTCGCCGGAGCGGATGGGGCGATTTGCGACACCGGAGATGCAGGCCGCGGAGGGAAAATGATCGGTTTCACCGACGGCGGCTGAATCCCGAGAGGCCGCACGGCGACGCTCCCCTCCGGCGGCGCAGCGTGAGCGGCAGGAATCTCCGGCGCTGGAATGGTGGCACCGAGTACCGCCGGGCGCAGCGAGGCCAAAAACGGAATGCCCGCACTCGCTGCGACAGTGACTTGAAAATGAGCGTCTTCGCCGAGGTAGCCATCGAGCGGGAGCGGGGCTTTGGGTGAAGGCAGCGGCGTCTGTTCTGGGGTGGCGACCTCTGCTGACGGGCTCGTTTCCCACGGCACCGGGAGTTCCGGCACAGAAGCCGGCGGTTCCGGCAAAGGAGCCGACGGTTCCGGCAAAGGAGCCGGCGGTTCCGGCAAAGGAGCCGGGGGTTCCGGCAAAGGAGCCGGGGGTTCCGGCAAAGGAGCCGGGGGTTCCGGCAAAGAAGCCCGGGGTTCCGGCAAAGATGCCGGGAGTTCCGGCAAATGGGACCGGGGTTCCGGCAAAGAAGCCGGGGGTTCCGGCAAAGATGCCCGGGGTTCCGGCAAAGATGCCGGGAGTTCCGGCAAATGGGACCGGGGTTCCGGCACAGAAGCCGGGGGTTCCAAAGGTTGCTGGGGCATACCGAGTTGCTCCACCAGCTTCTGCAATGGCAGCC
>CAMDQC010000237.1 GCA_945905735.1 Prosthecobacter debontii
TCGCCCTCACGGCTTGACCGTGCCCGCATCGCACCAAAACGGGGCAAAAACAGCAATTTCTCGATGACTTTCCGCCTCAGAACCCCACTCACTACCACCCTGCCTCGCGCTTCTCTGCTCAACTCGCTTTATTCAGCGTTTCCCTAGGGACTCTCCGCTCGCTCGGGGAGTTTGAACGATGGACCGGGGTGGACTTTCGTTTGCGAGTCATCCACCCCTCCGCGCTGACCGGTTCACCGCCGCCGAGCGAGGCTGAGGATGGATGGGCGCTCGCAGCCGGGTTGGTCCACTCGTGCTCGGTGAAAGCCGCACTGCCTTCGTTGGCAGATGAACCTCACGAATCCGTGTACATCGCGATTCGCGACGCGACGCCGCGCGATGTTTTTGTGCTGCGCCAAAGTGCTCGGGAATACGCGGCGCTCCAAGAGCGAGGGTTGTCCGCCACTGTCCGTTACCAGCACGGGCCGCTGTCGGTGGTGGTGCTCCCGTTTGCAAACGGAGCATGGCTTGCCCGTCGGGAATGGCTTTTACCCGCCGAATAGAATGGCAACCGCCTGAGCACCATTGGTATGGAACGGAGCGTGCAGGAGATCACAATGATTCTTGATGCCATTCGAACTGGCGATCGACAAGCGGGAGAAGACCTTCTCCCTCTCGTCTATGGAGAATTGCGCCGAATGGCCCGCACCAAACTCTCCCCTCAGAATCACGGGCACACGATTCAGGCAACGATGCTCGTTCACGATGCGTGGATGCGACTCGTCGATGACGACGGCGTCTCGTTTGAGAATCGCGCCCATTTTTTCAGCGCAGCAGCGGAAGCGATGCGTCGCATCCTTGTAGAAAGCGCAATTCGACGCTTGAGCAAAAAGCGCGGCGAGGGCGCCGAGCACGTCGATGTTTCGGAGGTGGAAATCATCGCGCCTAGCGGGACGGATGACGAATTACTCGCCGTACACGACTCTCTTGAGCGCCTGGCCGCCGTGGATCGAGGCAAAGCCGATTTGGTCAAACTGCGATACTTCGCCGGAATCACGATCGAAGAAACCGCCGCGCTGTTAAATATCTCGATTCCGACCGCAAATCGTTACTGGACCTACGCCCGAGCGTGGTTGCACCAGGATATTTTGGAGGCCCGTAGAAAAAATAATTAAAATATCTGCGCCCCGAGTGATACGTTTTGTCGGATTTTTTCGCATGTATAGGTATGAGCACGATTGCTCCCATGCCAGACATACCACATTTGACCGAGGAAGAGATTTTCCAATGCGCCGCCGCAATGCCCGTATTCGAACGGGCTCACTACCTCGACGCCGCATGTCAAAGTGAGCCAGCCCTGCGCAAGCGGGTGGAGAGCTTGCTACTTTCCCACGAATGCGAGGGATTCATGGACACGCCGATTTCGCCCGCGATTCAGGCAGAAATCGAACGCCTGAAGCCCGAAGACGTAGGGGACTTCATCGGGCAGTATAAGCTTCTGCAAGAAATCGGGCACGGCGGGTTTGGGACTGTATGGATGGTCGAGCAGCACCAACCGGTTCGGCGTCGGGTGGCACTCAAGGTCGTCAAACTCGGCATGGATACGAAGGAAGTCATCGCCCGATTTGACCAGGAACGGCAGGCGCTGGCGCTGATGGATCACCCGAATATCGCGAGAGTGTTCGATGCCGGGATGACACCCTCTGGCCGACCCTACTTTGTCATGGAGCTCGTGCGAGGGAAGAAGCTCACGGAGTTTTGCGACGAACAGAATCTCTCGATGATTCAGCGGCTGGAGCTATTCATTCGTATTTGCCGCGCGGTCCACCACGCGCACCAAAAAGGAATCATTCACCGCGACCTAAAACCCTCGAACATCCTCGTCGGAATGACCGACGGCGTGCCCGACCCGAAGGTGATTGATTTCGGAGTCGCCAAAGCGACCCAGTCTCGTCTGACCGATCATTCGCTCTTCACTGAAATTGGTCAGATCGTCGGCACGCCGCTCTACATGTCCCCCGAACAAGCAGAGACGACGGCGCTCGATATCGATACTCGAAGCGACGTGTACAGCCTCGGGATTCTACTCTACGAATTACTCACCGGGAGCACGCCATTTGGCAGAGAGGTCATCGAGAACAACAGCATCGAAACGATCCGGCGAATCATCAAGACCACCGAGCCCAAACGTCCATCCACCGCGCTCGGGACACTCGGGGATGATGCACTGCGCACGGTCGCACAACATCGGCACATCGAGGCCCCGCGCCTCATCGGGGCACTGAAGCGCGACCTCGACTGGATCGTCATGCGAGCCATCGAGAAAGACCGCAATCGCAGGTACGACTCTGCATCCGCGCTCGCCGAAGACATCGCACGACACCTACGGGCCGAGCCAGTCGTCGCCCGACCACCCACCCTCGGCTACCGCACACGCCGACTGATCATGCGGAATAAAACGGCGTTCCTCACGACGAGTGCCATCGCCGGGACGCTTGTTGTTGCGACGACCGTGAGCGTCACCCAAGCGATCCGGGCGAACAACGCGCTGGCAGAACTGCGCGCCACGGCGCCAGCCTTCGCATCGCTGGCTCGCGAATTGGCCATCGCAGAATCGTTCGACGGAGCCCTCGAAAAACTCGGGTACGCCATTCGCCTTCAGCCGGACTCGGTCGAGTTTCGCTTATCCCGCGCCGACATCCTCCAAGCACTGGGCCGGTTGGAGGATGCGGCGCTCGACTATCGCGGCGCCCTCGTCGCCCTACCCGGACACCCTCGCGCCACTACCAATCTCGCATTGTGCGAAGAATTACTCACCCAGCCGCGCCAGCCCGACGGAAGTCTCAGCCGCGAATCGTTCGCAAAGCTCCGGGTCTCCATGTCGGCGGAAAAACGCCCGGCTGCGGAGATCATGCTCGTCGCGCGAAGAATCGGACAAGAGAACGAAATCGCACTCGACTACTGGCGCACACGCCTACGCAACCTGCCGAATCCGACGGAAAAACCAATCGCCCAGCGTCTCAGTGCACGCAACGACGGACTCCTTGATCTCGACCTGAAAGGAACAGGAATCTCGGACCTCCGGCCACTCGTCGGTGCGCCACTCGGCAACCTCGACCTCGGCGACTGCCGCGAAGTCAGGAACATCGGGCCCCTGCGGAAAATGCGGCTCCTTTCCCTCAGCCTCGCTCGCACATCGGTGTCCGACCTTACCCCACTGGCCGACATGAGCACACTCACCGCTCTCAATCTTTCTTATACCCCGGCATCCGACCTAGGCCCCCTCGCGAACCTCAAGCTCAGCACGCTGCAGCTCGGGTACAGCGAGGCTCGCGATCTCACGCCGCTGAGCAAACTCCCGATCGTTTATCTCGATCTGGAGAATGCTCGCGGCGTGGGCTCACTTGCCGCGCTTGCGGACATGCCGCTCTCGTGGCTGAACTGCTCTTACGTCAATGTCACCGACTTCACACCGCTCGCCAAGCTCCCGCTGAAAAAGCTCTGGCTTCAAGGATGCACCGTCGGAGCCCTCGACTTTCTCCGCGAACTGCCGCTCGACACTCTCATTCTCAGCAAGGTGAAGTTGCCCACCAATTTCACCGCCCTCACGAACATCAAAACCCTCAACACACTCGCCCTCCCGAGCGATATCGAAAAGCTCGCGGATGAGGAACTCGATGCCATCGAGAAACTGCGCACTCATCCCATGCTCGAACGCCTGAGCAGCCGACTGCCCGAAGGCTCCGTCCCCGCAGCAACCCAGACTACCGGTGAGTTCTGGGCGGAATGGGACCACGACGTCTCATGGCAGCGCACTTTGCGCAAAATGGGCGTCACAGCCCGGATCGCGAGACAGGCGGACGGCTCGTGGCATGTCACCGCATGGAATCAGCTAAACATCACCGACCTCTCCATTTTTAAGGCGGCGAATATCAGCCTTCTGGACGTGAGCCTCTGCACCAATGTCACCGACCTACGGCCTCTCGTCGGGCTCCCGCTCAAAGTGCTTAAGTTCGCCTATACCAAAGTCACAGACCTCTCCCCGGTGCGCGACATGCGCTTGGAAGAACTATGGTTCGCCGAGACCAAAGTCAGCAACCTTACGCCGCTCGCAGGGCTCGCGTTACGCCGTATCTTTTTCGACAAATGTCCGCTCCCGATGGACGTCACACTGAGGTGGACCCCGTTCTTCGGCCAGAGTTAATGGAAATTAAGCTATGGCGGAGAGACGTAAAGAAGTGATGGAATGGTGGTCGTTTCTGGTCAAGGAGATTGGTGTGATTCGCAGGAAAGGCTCCGATATTTTGCTCTGGAACGG
>CAMDQC010000238.1 GCA_945905735.1 Prosthecobacter debontii
TCGCTGGTGCCGAGGGCGTATTCGAGCAGGGCGTTGAGGCCGTGGGCGGCGCGACGTAGATCGACTTTCCAAGCCGTCGTTTGGGGCGGGACAGGCTGGGAAGCCTGTCTTACTTTCCTGCGGATGAAACACACCGCCGCGCTCATAGCCGCCGTGCTGCTCGCAATCGTGGGTCGTACGGTTGCGGAGTTGCCCGATATTCGCAGCGTGCCGACGGATCTCGCGGTGCCTGCGTTGACCGCCGAGCTGCCCGCCGCTGGCCAGCGGGTGAAGCAAACGCTGGCCGCTTGGAAGGGCACATCGGTTTATCATGTGCTGTATCTGCCGACGGACTGGAAGCCGGACGCGAAGCTGCCCGTGCTCGTGGAGTTCGCGGGCAACGGTGGATTTAAGAATCAGTTCGGCGACATCAGCACCGGACGGCCGGAGGGCGGCAATCTCGGCTACGGTCTCTCCGCAGGCCGCGGGTTCATTTGGCTGTGCCTCCCGTATGTGAACGCAGCGGGCGACGACCTCGCGCTGACGTGGTGGGGCGACCCGCCAAATCGCGACGCCGAGCCGACGCTGAAGTATTGTCGGGAAGCGGTGCGCCACGTGTGCCGCGAGTTCGGTGGCGACGCGACGCGTGTGGTGCTCTGCGGCTTTTCCCGCGGAGCCATCGCGTGCAATTTCCTCGGTCTCCACGATGACGAGACGGCGAAGCTCTGGCGTGGGTTCTTGGCCTACAGTCACTACGACGGCGTCCGCTCGTGGCCGTATCCCGGCTCGGACCGCGCCTCCGCGCTCACGCGCCTGAAACGCCTCGGTAACCGCCCACAATTCATCTGCGGCGAGGACGCAAACGCAGCCGAGACTGAGAAGTATTTGAAGCCCTTGCTGCCCGACGCGAACCTCACATTCACGAGCACCGGCTTCCGCAATCACAACGACGCCTGGACCCTCCGCCCCAGCCCCGCCCGCGACCTCGCGCGTCAATGGCTGGCAAAGATCACGGCGGTGCGATGACGGCGTCCCGCGAATGCGGGACTAGGATGATTGGCGTGGGTAGGTTATTCCGTCGCGTATGATTCGCTTTCTTCCTTCCTTTTTTGTCGCTGCGGCGTGTGCTGCGGAGTTGCCGCCTGCTGCGGTTGCGCCGGTGGACTTTGTCCGCGATGTGCAGCCGATTTTTGCGGAGCATTGTGTGTCTTGCCATGGCGAGAAGAAGCAGAAGAGCGAGTATCGCGTGGATGTGAAGCACATCGCGCTGTCGGGCGGGGACAACTCGGCACCGAATATCGTGCCGGGGAAAAGTGCGGAGAGTCCGCTGATGAAATACGTGGCGGGGCTCGATGAGGATATGCTGATGCCGCCAAAGAAGTCGGACGCGAAACGGCTGTCGGTTGCGCAGGTGGGTGTGTTGCGGCGGTGGATCGATGACGGGGCGGTGTGGCCGGATTCTGCGAGCGCGAAGGTGGTGGATAAGAAGGACTGGTGGTCGCTAAAGCCGTTGCCCGCTGTGCAGGGCGCTGGCGGTGGGATCGATGGGTTCCTCAATGCAAAGCTCGCGGAGAAAGGGCTGGCGATGTCGCCGGAGGCGGATGCGCGCACGCTCATCAGGCGCGTCTATTTCGACATCACGGGTCTGCCGCCTTCGCCCGAGGAGGTGGGTGCATTTGTCGCCGAGCAGTCGCCCGGAAAATACGAGGCGCTGGTGGATAGACTGCTCGCCTCGCCCCGTTACGGCGAGCGGTGGGCGCGGCACTGGCTCGATGTGGTGCATTTTGGCGAGACGCACGGCTACGACAAAGACCAGCCGCGCCCAAATGCGTGGCCGTATCGCGATTACGTGATTCGTGCTTTCAACGAGGACAAACCGTATGCGCGCTTTGTGCAGGAGCAGGTCGCGGGGGATGTGCTTTTTCCCGGCACGCGCGACGGCATCGAGGCGCTCGGATTTATCTCGGCGGGGCCGTGGGATTTCATCGGTCATGCGGAGGTGCCGGAGGAAAAGATCGACGGGAAAATTGCGCGTCACCTCGACCGCGATGACATGGTGGCGAATACGATGAATACGTTTACGTCGATGACGGTGCATTGCGCGCAGTGTCACGACCACAAGTTCGACCCGATCTCGGCGGAGGATTATTATTCGTTGCATACGGTCTTCGCGGCGCTGGACCGCACGGACCGGAAATACTACCCGGACGACAAGGTGAACGCGCAATTTCTCGCGCTCGAGAAATCCCGCACCGACAACGAGAGCGCGCTCGCTGGCATCGAGGAGCCTCTGCGCAAAAAAGCAGGCGAGGCATACACCGCGCTCACGCGCCGCATCGAAGGCGCATCGAAGGCGAAGCAGGGAAACACGAACCCCGACTTCGGGTATCACTCGGCCATCTCGCCCGTGCAGGACGTGGTGAAATGGGTTCAGCTCGACCTCGGCGAACGCGCCACGCTTGAGCGTGTCACGCTTCTGCCGTGCTACGATGATTTCAACAATATCGGCGCGGGGTTTGGATTTCCCGTTCGGTTCAAAATCGAGGTGAGCGACGACGCGGAGTTCCGGAGCGGCGTGAAGCAGTTCTGGCGCGACCTCGACCGCACGCTCATGGCGGATTTTCCAAACCCGAAGCTCGCGCCCTTTTCCACGCACGTCGCGAAGGACGATGGCCTCGCCGGACGCTACGTCCGCATCACGGCCACGAAACTCGCGCCGCGGCAAAACGACTTCATTTTCTCGCTCGCCGAGGTGCAGGTGTTCGACACTGCGGGGAAGAATGTCGCCGCTGGGAAAGCCGTGACTGCGCTCGACTCCATCGAAGCCCCTCCGCGCTGGCGCAAAGCAAACCTCACCGACGGCATCGCCCCCGTCGCCGCTTCGGTAGATGAAAAGGAGAAGCTCATCGCCGAGCGCGAAGCTCTCCTGCTCACGGGTTGCGACGACGCTACAAAGGCGAAGCGCACCGCGCTGATCGCAGCGCAAAAGGACATCGCTGCGAAGCTCGCCGCGCTGCCGGCTCCGTCGAGGGTGTATGCGGGGACGATTCACAGCGGGAGCGGGACATTCAAAGGAACGAGCGGCAAGCCGCGTCCGATCACGCTGCTCTCGCGTGGCGATGTCACACGCCCCGGTGCGCCGGTGAAGGCGGGCACGATCGGCGTGCGATTTGAGCTCGCGGAAAGCGCACCGGAAGGTGAACGCCGCGCTGCACTCGCGCGGTGGCTCTCGGACAAAAACAACGCGCTCACATGGCGCAGCATCGTGAACCGCGTGTGGCACTATCATTTCGGACGCGGCCTCTCCGACACTCCGAATGACTTCGGACGCATGGGCGGCGTGCCGACGCACCCGGAGCTGCTCGACTGGCTGGCGGCGAGTTTTCGCGACGAGATGGGCGGTTCATTTAAGAAACTGCACCGCACGATCGTGCTGAGCGCGGCCTACCGGCAATCGAGCGCGAGCGACTCCGCGAAAGCCCGCGAGGTGGATGGAAATAACACGCTGCTCTGGCGTCAAAACCGCCGCAAACTCGAAGCCGAAGCGGTGCGCGACAGCGTGCTCGCGGTCGCCGGAAAGCTCGACCTCAAGATGGGTGGTCCGAGTTTCCAGGACTTCAAAATCACACATCCCGAGCATTCGCCGCATTACGAATACCACCTCGCCGACATGGAGGACGCGGCGCTGCATCGCCGCTCGGTGTATCGCTTCCTCGTGCGCAGCCAGCAGCAGCCGTGGATGGCCTTGTTCGATTGCGCCGACCCGTCGATGCTCGTGGATAAGCGCAACCAGACCATCACGCCGCTGCAAGCGCTCGCGCAGCTCAACAACCAGCTCATGGTCGTGATGGCGAAACACTTCGCGGCTCGCGTGGAAAAGAACGGCGGCACCGGAGAGGCATTCCGCATCGCCTTCCAACGCACGCCGACCGAGCAGGAAAAAACCGCGCTCGCCGACTACGCCGCAAAGCACGGACTCGCGAATGCGTGCAGGCTAATCGTGAACATGAACGAGTTCGCGTTCGTGGATTGATGTCGGTCTTGACGCTCCGCGAATCGCTAGGGAAACGCTGAATAAAGCGAGTTGAGCAGAGAAGCGCGAGGCAGGGTGGTAGTGAGTGGGGTTCTGAGGCGGAAAGTCATCGAGAAATTGCTGTTTTTGCCCCGTTTTGGTGCGATGCGGGCACGGTCAAGCCGTGAGGGCGA
>CAMDQC010000239.1 GCA_945905735.1 Prosthecobacter debontii
AATTTCTCCCGCCGGGTGGTTTTCTTTTTTTCGCTGTACTCCGCTGCCGCGAAACTCATTTGCTTTTCCATGCTCTTGTCTATCAGCTCTATCGCCCGCTGTCCCGCTATTTTACAGGGACTTTCGCTTTATTCAGCGTTTCCCTAGCAATCACGACCAATGGGAGCAGCACTTCGATCTGATCCATCGGCTGGACCCGAAAGGTATGGAGATATACACCACGTCTCCGCTGCGCGATTTATCCAAGTTCACGGCTCTGTCGAGCTTGGTCGCGCTCGACCTATACGACTGCCCGAACCTCACAAATATCGATGCGCTCAAGGACATGAAGGGGCTCACCAAGCTCAGAATCGGTCGAGCTCCCGGCATCTCAAACATCGATGCGCTCAAGGGACTCAAAACACTGAAAGGATTAGAACTCTCCAGTTGCGCAGCACTAACCAATGTCGATGCGTTGCGGGAACTCAAGGTGCTGAAGGTGCTCGGCCTCGTGGGTTGTACCGGTCTCAAGAACCTGGACGGGATTCTCGGGCTCACAGGCTTGGAGAACCTCGATGTCATCGGCTGTCATGGGCTTACCAACGAAGCGGTGACGGCAGTAAAAGTGGCACTCCCCAATACCTCCATCCGGAGCCCGGACGGGGACCTCTTCACGCCCGGCGGAAACACCCTCATTACCGATCAAGAATGACTTACCCCGCCTCCAGAACATTGCGCGCCGGTTCGCGAGAGGGGAGGGCGGTTTCTAAAGTGCGGGAGGCGGGTGCTGGTTTGTGGCACTTGCAACGGATGGGCGGGGAGGGACGAATTGTAATGATTTTGGTCGGTCCTGTGTTTGCGATGCTCGAATATGGGGAGGGACGCGCCGCGAGCCAATCAATGCTGGCATGGACAAAAATGGTTTGCAGAGTAACGATGGCGGTCATTTTAGGCACAAGTTTCGGCATTTTAGAAACAAGTTGTGTCATTCTTGGCACACGGCTTATCATTTGTTTCAAAAGTTGGATGGGTTGCTCGGAGGGGTGGGGTGTTTTATTTTGTGGGTGGATGGTTTTTTTGTGTTGACGGGGCGTTTGGGTCGCGGTAGTTGGGGGTAGAGTCGCAATTTTAACCACTGTTTTTTATGCCTGTATCATCTTCTGCCACTGTTGTGCCTACCATGGACGAGTTCATCGGTCACTGGGAGCAATGTAATGAGGTCCTGGGGGCCCATCCTTTCATCCCGGCGGTGCCGGGGAAGAATGGGACGAATCTCGCGGCTTTTGAGGCGATGCGGATGGGGGTTTTGGCTGCGCAGACGGAGGTGCAGGCGCGGCTGAATAATCTGGAGACGTCGCGCGGGGCGAATCGGATGGAAAAGACGGCCCTTTTGCAGGTGATGGAGGATTTTTTGGGGGTGCTGGATGGGTATTATCAGGCGACTTCGTTCTACGGCGGGCGTCCTCTGATGCCGAACATGGGGGATGGGCAGGATAAATTCACGAGGCCGCTGATTGATGCGATGACTTTGTGGGAGGACATCAATGGTGCGGCCGCGCCGGCGGGGGTGACGCTGCCGGTGGTGCTGGCGAGTGGGGTGGGGCAAGCGACGTTTGCTTCGATGATTTCCGCTCTGCAATTTGGCTATCTCGCTACGGCGAAGGCGGAGCGGCGCTTGAAGACGGCGCGCACGGCGCGCACGATTTTGGAGGATGATGCGTGTGCGGTGATGAAGGCGTATCGCGTCGCCGCGCCGCAAAAGCTCTCGCAGCTTCCGGCGCTTGCCGCAACGATCCCAAAACTGACGCCCGAGCCCGGCCACACGCCCGACCCGGTGCAGGCCAGCGCGACTTTTACCGCGCCGAGCACTTCGCACGTCGTCCATGCGGCTTCGACGGACGCGGACCTCGATTACTACGAACTGGAGGGCACCAACGGCGAGGAGTGGAGCGAGGAAGACGCGGTGAATTTGGGCCGCCACAACCCCGGCGAGGCCAACGAGTTCACGGTGACCTTCGGCCTCACGCAGCCGGACACGGCCGTGGCGCTGAAAGTGTACGTCGTTTTGAAAACCGGCCGCCGAGCCGGCAGTGCGCCGATGATCGTGCGGCGGCCTGCGTAGCGTGGGGCGGGGTCTTTATCCCGAAGGCCACGATGGGTTACTTCCGCATGGCCCGCACGACTACGGCTCGCTCCTCGCCTTTCTCCAGTCCGACGACGGCCTCCTCGGCGACGGCGAACTTTTTCCCAAACTTCGCGTAGTCCTTGCCTCGCACGAGGTAATAGGCGGCTTCTGCCGGGGCGGCGGCGGGGTCGGGGATGTATCGGTAGCTGCCCTCCATATAAAAGAGGACGGCGAGCAGCGGGGCGTAGTCGTCGAGGCTGTAGGCGAGGAGTGGCTTGCCCGCGAGGTGGTCGTCGATGCGCTCGGCGAAGCTGCGGATGTTGTCTTCCTCTTTCATCGCGGGCATGGCGACGGTGGCCATGAGGAGGATGCCCATCACGGCGACGATGCCCGTCCAGATGGTGAGGTGCAGCGTCTCGTGGAGCTTGCGCCGGAGCTGCATGAGGCAGAGCGAAGCGCCGAAGACGAAGGCGATGGCCAGCCCGGAGGTCCACATCGGTCTCTCCGCCGACGCGACGATGAACGGCCCAGCGACGGCGCATAGGAAGAGGACAAACGTAAGCCCGAAGAGCGCGTAGCGCCACCAGTGCCGGTAGCGGCGGGGGCAGTTCCATAGGACAGGCGCGAGGATGAGGCTGAACGGCGCGATGAGCGGCTGCACGTAGCGCGGCAGTACGCCGGGGATGAGGAGCAGGACGAAGAAGCAGACGACGACGGCGTTGCGCGCGCCGGTGAGGACGGAGCAGCCGCGCGGATACATCGTGTCGTTTATGCCGCGCATCCAAAGCAGCGGGGCGAAGAGCACCCACGGGAGATGGTTGGCGAGGCCGTTGGGGATGTTGAGCAGGTAGCGCTTCACATCCATCTCCGCGCCGGTGATGCGCTCGACGAACTGCCGGTTCCACACCCGCCCGGCATCGCTCGCGGCGACTTGCTGAAAGTACGGGATAGCCCACGCGGCGATGATGGCGATGAAGACGAGAAGTGCGACGCCGTGGGCGGGATCGAGCAGGCGACGGAGCTGCTTTTGCTGCCACAGGACGGCGACGACGACGGCGTAGAAGAAGAGCAAGTGCAGCGGTGCCTTTGCCAATAGAGCGAGCGCATTAAACACCATCGGCCACAGCCACAGCCGCCACGAAGAAACACCCCGCGCCCATCCGCTGAGCCATAGGACGATGGCGATGCCGCTGAGCCCGACATAGACGGCCTCTAGCTCGGCGAGCCTGCATTTATCTATGGTGGCGGTCTGCGTCATCATCACGATGGCGGCGACGAGAGACTCCTCGGTGATGAGCCAGCCTTGCGTGACCACGATCATCACGATGGCCAGCGCGAGGACGCTGAGGACGCTGGGCAGCCGGGCAGCCCAGGCGTTTTGGCCGAAGAGCTTCATGGAGCCCGCGATGCACCATTGCACGAGCGGGGGCTTGCGCAGGAAGGGCTTGCCGCCAACGTGCGGGACGACCCAGCTCCCGCCCTCCAACATAGTGACGGCGGGCATGACGCGGCGACCTTCTTCCCCCTTGAGTTCGGTCGAGCCCAAGCCGGGGAGGAAGATTCCAGCCCAGAGGACAAACACGATAAGGAGCGCAGTGATGCGGTTCATCTACGGAAGTTGCGTTAGCGTGGGGGCTTTAGGGAAGTTCTTTCGGAGCCCTCCGCAATCGCCTGGAAATGCGCGCTTTCGCTGAGACGCTCGTTACTCGATCACCAACTCCCGCGTGACTCCGAAGCGCTCCAGCCGCTTGCGCAGGGTTGCGCGGGTGACGCCGAGGAGCTTCGCGGCGCGGACTTGATTGCCGCCGGTCTGGCGCATCGCGTGGACGGTGAACTCGCGCTCTAGCCACGGGAGCAGCTCCACGCTCGGGTCGGCCTGCGCGGCGCGGAAGAGCACTTCGATCGCCTCTTCTTTCGTGGAGCCGCCGGGCAGTGGCTCGGCGGTCATCTGCCCGAGCGGGATGTCCTTGGGCATGAGCAAGTCGCTGGTGGAGAGCACGCACGCCCGCTGGATGGTGTTCTCC
>CAMDQC010000240.1 GCA_945905735.1 Prosthecobacter debontii
GAAACCTCCCGCAGCCTCGCGGAGTATCTCGCGGGCGATTTCGTCATCACCAGTTTTCAGCAGGTCGTGCAGCGCGACGTTGCAGCGTCCGCGCATTGTCTCTGCCGCAGGCATTGGTGGACGCTCGGCTGGCTGGCCTTCGCGCTGAAATATAGCGTGCCCTCCGTCGATCTCCGCATGCCATGTCGCACCCTCCAGCGAAAAGCTCGCAACGATTTCCGTGCGCGGTTCGGCGGTAGCTGGCCACAGCACCGTCGTCAGTGCGCGCGCGGTAGTTGTTTTACCAGACGCGTTCGGGCCGACGATGACGTTAATGCCGGGACTGAGATTGCGCAGCCGCCAGCCCCGCGCGCAGCCGGGCGCTCGCCGCAGATCGACTTCAAGAAAGTGCAACGCGCGCGTCGTCATGGCGCGGGATCGACGAGCTGACCGAGCATTCGGTGGCCTTGTGTGAGGAGAAGCGCTCGCACGCGCGCAGCGTCGGGAATTTCCTGCGTCGGTGCGGCCTCACCGCCGGGCTCGCTGTCGCCGTCGACGGACATCTTGCGGAAGGCGGTCTCGATGTGCTGCTGCGCTGCACCGAGCAGCGGATGATTTTCGCCACGCTCGAGTGCGAGGAGCAGCCGCGCCAGAAACGATGGCGGACTGGTCCCCTGCGAGAGCACGTCGAGATCGAGCACGGGACGCGTGTCCACCTCGACGCGCTCGATTACTGCGGTGACGCCTTGCGCGGTGCGGCAGAGCTGATCGATGCGCGGCCAGCCGTGACGCGCGAGGTGAGAGTGCCGCTTTGTGCGCCCTTGCAGCCGTACACGGCAGGTCAGCAGTGCGAGCGGCCCGGCTTCGGCAGCGCCCGCGCGTAATTTTTCTTCCAGCAAGCCGTGCAACGCGGCCTCGATCATGGGCTCGTCGTCGCATCCGTCTAAACCCAGCGCCAGCGTCTCATAACGCATTGTTGAAAGAGGACAGTGCCGCAGTGCGGGCGGGCTTCCAGGCGGCCAGTCGATGACCCATGCGCCATGCACGCCGCGTTCGCCCGGATCAAGCGCCTGCGGAGAGCCGGGGTAAAATGCGATGGCGGAACTCGTGCTCCATTGATTTGTCCGGTGAATGTGGCCGAGCAACCACAGCGTCGGACCGGCGGACAGCAACTCCGCGGGAGAGCACGGCGCGTATGAGCTGTAAGCGCCCTCTACGTCCGAATGGAGCAGACCTAGCACCGGCGTGGCGTCGCGCTCGCAGCGATAGCCGAGCAGCGGGTTCGCACGATGATCGGCTGCGCGAAAGGACCAGCCGTCGATGTGGAGCCGCGGGACACCTTCGCGTGCGAGTGTATGGCGCTGCCACACTCCGCCGCGGCCGAGTAGATGGACACGAGGGTCTCGGAATTGGTCGCAGAAACGCGGCAACGAATCGAAGTCGTGATTTCCAGCGACGAGGAATGTCTCGATCCCTGCGCCCGACAATCTGCGCAATCCCGTCTCGAGTGGGCCAAATGCCTCGAAATAATTACCACTCGCGTCGATTACGTCACCTGCCACTGCGACCGCGTCGACTTTCTCCGTCAGAGCCAGATCTACCACACGCAGCCACGCGGCGCGGGTGGTGAACGCGGTCGAATCCGTTCCCTCTCGCAAGCGCGAGGAAACCCGGCCAATGTGAAGATCTGCGGTGCAGAGAATACGCACGCAGTGTTTCTACAAATCTTCGCGGCGCTGCGACAGCAAAAATATGCACAAAACGGGCGTTCGTGGTCCCATGCAGATTCCCAATGGCCCTCTGCTGTTTCCGGCATGTTTGTAACTTTGGGCCTGCGTTCGCTACGAACACGCCTTCTGTTATGGATGTGAGGCACGCATCCGAGCGAAGCCGAGGGGGAGTTCGTACCGCCCACACAAGCAATCTTTTACGGGAGAGCGACTTACATTTGGGTTGGGGGACCATCACCTTAATTCTATGAGGAAGCCATTTTTTACGTTCCCACTTTTTTAGGGGGGTATTCGTTCAAAAACCGGCTGTAAACGCTCCTTCATTGCATCGCCCATCTATCTTATAGAGAGGTGGTTGCGTGCGAATACAATGGGCTTTGAAGGTGTTTTCACAGGCGCGTGCGATAGTGGGAACGTTCCCACTTCGTTCCCACTTTTCGTCAGGTGGTTGACGGTGCATTTCAAGCATGGACACCATACCGCCTGACATCGCCAAGAAATTGCTCAATCGAGATTTTGCCAACCTCGTCCAGCGAGTGCAGGGAGGCGGCAAACTCAATCGCTCCGAGCGTGCGATGCTTCAGGGCATGGCTGCCAGTGCGGGCAATGCCGTCACCGTGGCGGAGAACTTCGTCGAATTGGCCAAGGCACTTGGGGTGACGCGACGTGCGCTCCAAAACTGGCGCAAGCGCAAGGATGCGCCGAAGGCGGCGGCGAACGGGTTTCATGAAGTGGCGGCGTGGCGCGAGTTTATGGAGCGTAATGGGCTGGAGGGCGAGGCGGCTGCAACGGATGTGGAGACGGCGCTGCGGGCGCGAAAGCTCCTGGCGGAAGTTGAGGAGCGCGAACTGCGGCTGGCTGTGAAAAAGGGCGAATACGTCGCGATGGAGGAGGTGCGGACTTCATGGACCGAGCTGGTGGCGCGGGCCAAAGATATGTTTCGCCACAAGTTTGAGATGGAGTTGCCGCCGGTGCTCTCTGGGCTGGATGCCACGGCGATTCAAGCGGAGTGCGCCAAGGCGTTGGATGAAGTGTTCACGCTGCTCCACACGTCCGGCGGCGGCGTGGGGTGATTGGGTCAGTTGCGCGTGGCAGGTGGATGAAACTTCGCACGCAATAATTCCACCTCGTCGTCGGTGAGCGCGACGATAACGGCGTGCGCGATGGTGCCGATGGGACGCACGATGCCTTCGCTGATGGCCGTTTTCATGCGTGAACTCGGCACGTCCAGCTTGCGGGTGAGTTCGCTGGTCGTGAAGAGCGTGATGTCGTCGCGGGTTTTATGTAGTCGGATGCTCATGTGCGTACATGCTCATGTGTCAATGTTGCGACATGATCATATCTCCATGTTCGCACGTTCGCATGTGCTCATGTGCTCATGTGCTCATGTGCTCATGTACGCACATCGGAAACACAGTCGGGCGGACGGCTTTTCGAGCGTCAGCGCGGACGGTCGGCAGTGGATGTGCGCACGTTCGCATGTCCGCACGTTCGCATGTGCGCATGTGCGCATGTCTGCACGTACGAACATTCGCATGTGCGAACATCATGTTCCAACGTGGTTCACACGGCGAATGAGCCGCTCGATATTGGGCGCGGTGATTTGCGTGGAGGTGAGCCGGACGACGATCCAGCCCGCGAGAAACGCTTCGAGATATTTCTCGGCATCGGCGATGAAACCGGCGGCGCGATTATGCCGACCGCCGCCTTCCACAAGGATGCCGCCTTCGATCTCGATGAGCGTGCGGCTGGAGATGTGGGCGAAGTCAGCGCGCCATTTCCGCTCGGGGTGAAAGCGAAGCTCGCGCTCCAACTCCGGGCCGCCGAGCGACCGCCAGTAGAGCGCGAATTTGGCTTCAATGCGGGAGGGCGGTGTTGTGGCGCGATAGCGAAGACGAGGCATGGCCTGCGCCGCGCGTCAAACGGCCGCCAGCGCGCTTTTCGCGTACGAGCCGGGCCGCAAAGGCCGGACGGCGACTCCGGCGCGTTACAGCAGCTTTTGCTGACGCGGGTCTTCGACCTCACTTTCGATTTCGTCGCTGATCGTTTTCGCGATGCGGCACGTCACCTTAAGTTTCGTCGGCGAGTTGCCCCGGTCGAACGTGGCTTTGAACGCGATGCCGAATTTCCCGTCTTCGTCCTGCGCGTCCAAGGCTTCGCGCCTGTGCGTGCTCATGAGGTCGCGGATGTGGTCGAGGGCTTTCTGTTGTTCGAGGTCAGTGATGTCAGTGGTCATAATTCGTCGTGGATATTGATGATGGGTTGAAGATCGCGTTTGAGCGCGGCGCGTTGCTCTTTGGTCG
>CAMDQC010000241.1 GCA_945905735.1 Prosthecobacter debontii
CGCCCTCACGGCTTGACCGTGCCCGCATCGCACCAAAACGGGGCAAAAACAGCAATTTCTCGATGACTTTCCGCCTCAGAACCCCACTCACTACCACCCTGCCTCGCGCTTCTCTGCTCAACTCGCTTTATTCAGCGTTTCCCTAGTGAACTCGTGGAGACGGCGATTCTGCGCGGTGCGCAGACAGTAACGAAGCACGGGAAGCCCGCTGTCGTAGTCATTTCGGCTGAGGAATATCAGCGGACAGCGGCTCCGAAGAAATCGCTCGCGGCTGCGCTGCGGGCTTGTCCCGAGGATTTGACTCCGCTGGTGGGCAAGCGCCTGAAGCAGGCTGCCCGGAAAGTGAACCTCGGCTGATCGTGGCGATGGTTTACTTGCTGGATACCAATGTGGTTTGCGAAGCCACGGCGAAGCAACCGGACGCGCGAGTGCTGGCGTGGATCGAAGCTCACGCGAACGAATGTTTTCTATCCAGCGTATCGCTGGGCGAAATCTGGAAAGGCCTCCATCGCCTGCCGGAAGGAAAGCGAAAGCGAGGACTAGTGCAGTGGGCGGAGGGGCTCGAAAACGACTTCGCGGAACAAACGCTCGGACTCGATACGGCGACGCTGAAAACGTGGGGCAAGCTTTACGTCAAGCACGAGGCCAAAGGCTTCAACATGGATGTCATGGACAGCCTCATCGCGGCGACCGCGTTGGTGCATCAGATAATCGTGGTCACGCGAAACACTTCCGATTTTCCGACGGACGTAAAGACCATCAATCCCTGGGGATTGTGACAGGATCGGAAGCGGACGGCTCAACCCACTTCGGCACGCCGCCCACCGCACCGCCGACCCAATGGTGAACGCCGAACGGATCGTTGCGCTGAAGCAGGCGTGGATCAAATATGGATTCCATGCCACTCGAAATCACCGCCAGCCTCGCGCCAAAAATTGGGTTTGCCTCCCATCAAAACGCGGTTGCACTTCTCCAGGAGCTGGCTTTGGAAAATACGGGCGAAGAAACGTTGGAGCATCTGACGGTAAAGCTCAGCTCCGCCCCGCTTTTTCTGGAGGCGAAAGTCTGGAAGATTGATGTCCTCGCGCCGGGCGGTTCCATTCGGATGAGTGACCGCAATTTGAATCTGGATGCAGCCTATCTCGCAGACCTGACGGAGAGCTTGCGTGGCGAGGTCTTGATCGAGGTTCGCCGGGGGGATGACCCGCACGCTTTGGGCGCGGGCAGATACCCGGTGGAACTGCTGGCAAAGAACCAGTGGGGCGGCAGCGGATCCATGCCGGAGCTGCTCCCTGCTTTCTGCATGCCGAACGACCCGGCGGTGGACAAGGTGCTAAAGGCTGCGAGCGATGTCCTCCGACGCGCGGGGAAGGAATCGGGAATTGACGGCTACAAGAGCCGCTCCCGCACGCGCACTTGGGAACTGGTATCCGCGATTTGGTCGGCCATCGGCGGGCTGGGGCTGGGCTACGCGTATCCTCCCGCGAGTTTCGAAATGGAGGGGCAGAAGGTCCGGACTCCGGGGACGATTCTGGAAGGCCGACTGGCGACCTGCCTGGATACAACGATGTTGTTCGCCTCGGCACTGGAACAGGCAGGATTGAACCCGCTGATCCTCCTTTCTAAAGAGCACGCATTCGTCGGGGTATGGCTCCAGCCGCAGGAGTTCGCCCAGCTCACCACCGACGAGGCCGCCGCCGTGCGGAAGCGCGTGGAGCTTCAGGAACTGCTCGTTTTTGAAACGACGCTGGTGACGCATTCCCCGGTTCCGTCCTTCAGCGTCGCGGTAGATGCAGCGAAGAAGAATCTGAGCGACGAGGAGTTTCACATGGCTATCGACATTCGCCGTGCGCGGATGAGGAAGATCAAACCGCTGGGCCTAGCCACTCCGAGCGGAACCGTAGCGACGGGAGTTGCTCCGACGCCTGTCTCCGAGTCGCTGGAAGAGGCACCACGGCTACCGGCCTTTGACGTGGAGATGAGCGAGGAACCGACGTCGGCGGACGACCGTATCTCGCAATGGCAAAGAAAGTTGCTGGACCTGACTTCGCGCAACCGTCTCTTGCATCTGCCGGAGCACTGCAAGCATGTGCCGCTGCAATGCCCGGACCCCGGAGCTCTGGAGGATATGCTTTCGTCGGGGAAGACGATTCGCATTTCCGCGTTCCCGGACCTCGAAAAGGGAGGCAGGGATGCGAAGCTCTATGCGGAGCAGAATCGCGAGGAACTCCACCAGCAATACGCCCGCGAGGCGCTGCTCGCAAATGAGGTGCTTTCGTCGCTACCGCAGAAGAAGCTGGAGGCGGAGCTGATCGACCTTTACCGCAAGGCCCGGACGGACATGGACGAGGGCGGTGCCAATACGCTGTTCCTCGCCATGGGATTTCTGAATTGGAAGAAGACCGCCGATGACACGCGCAGTTACCGCGCACCGCTCATTCTGCTGCCGGTGAAGCTTCTGAGGAAAAGCGCGCTCTCCGGCGTGACGATGACCGTACATGAAGACGAGCCGCGCTTTAACCTCACCCTGCTGGAGCTTCTGCGTCAGGACTTTGACCTGAAAATCCCGGGGCTCGATGGTGAACTCCCGCAGGATGAAAACGGCATTGATGTGACGGGAATCGGGAACCGCGTGCGGATCGCGGTGAAGGAAATCCCGGGCTTTGAAGTGACGACGGAGACGGCGCTCGGAACCTTCTCATTTGCAAAGTATCTGATGTGGAAGGATCTCACCGATCGGAAGGAGCAACTGATGGCGAACTCCGTGGTCCGGCATCTCATTGAGCGTGGAGAGGAGAAGTTTAGCGGCGAATCTCATTACCCGAGAGAGGATGAGCTGGATGCCACGATTTCCCCGGCGGAGCTGTTCACGCCGCTACCGGCGGACTCATCCCAGATTGCGGCGGTCGTGGCTTCGGCGAGGGGATGTAACTTCGTGCTCGATGGTCCTCCGGGAACCGGAAAATCACAGACCATCGCGAACATGATCGCGCACAATCTTTCGATCGGCAAACGGGTGCTCTTCGTAGCCGAGAAGATGGCCGCATTGGAAGTCGTGCATCGCCGCCTTGCGGAGAAAGGCATCGCGGAGTTCTGCCTGGAGGTGCATTCAAACAAGACATCGAAAACAGAGATCCTTCAGCAACTCGACCGGGCATGGAGCACACGAGGCGATCTCAGCGTGGAAGATTGGACTCGCGAAACTGATCGGCTCACGACTCTTCGAGATCGTCTAAACGGAGTGTGCGAACGGCTGCACCGGCGGCATCCGAATGGCATGACCATTCATCAGGCCGTCGGGCGTGCGACACGGGATCATGGGACGGGAACGCCCCGGCTGAGCTGGGCGAGTGGAACGCAGCACAGCAAGGAAGAGTTCGCGGCCATGACGGATACGGCGCATCGCATGGATCTGAATTTCGACGCCTACACGGGCGCGCCGAGGGACTTCTCAATCATCGAGCAGAGCGAGTGGTCGAACGGCTGGCAGGAAGCCCTTTTAGGGACTGCGAAGACTCTGCCCGCGAAGATACACGCTTTGATTGCCGCCCGCGAACAACTCAAGGGAACCTGCCAGTTCGACATCTCTGCCGAGAGCGACGTTGCGATGGAGCGTCTCTCACGGTTCGTGCGCACGATTCTGGCGACCTACCAGAAGGACGTGAGTTTCGCCTTCGCGCCAGACCTCACTGAAAAACTAGGAACGGCCCGGCGGCTCCTCGGTCTTTTGGTAGAATATGGCGCAGAGCAAGGAAACCTTTCCGTGCGCTACAGCGAAGAAGCGGCACGGAAGATCGATGTGGATCAGCTTGATGCTCAGTGGGCGGCAGCAGGCAAGAAGTTCTGGTTCCTGTGTCGTGTAGCGTACAAAACTGGAATTCTGCGTGCGATCAAAACTAGAAAGGCGGGGAATGCAGGAGGACAGAGGGTTTGGAGGCGATTTTTGGGTGAGATTTGAGGAAGAAGATGTCGCCGTCGAAGATCTGGCATTTGACGACGCG
>CAMDQC010000242.1 GCA_945905735.1 Prosthecobacter debontii
TGCTGATGTCGCCGCCTTTCGCCGCTGCTTTCACTCCGAGTTTCGCAAAATACTTGGGATAGCCCTCGGCGGGTGCGGCGATGATTTGCCCGGAGAGTGTCGCGCTCACGTTGGATGGAGTCAGCGGATTGCGCCAACTGGCGAGGGTGAGATACGGCTGAGGTTCATTAGTCAGGGGGACATCGTGCTCGCTAGGAGCATTGTCCTCGGGCGGCGTTCCGTCGGGCCAATCGGCGGGCATCGGGATGTGGGCGTCGCGGCCATTGACGAATCCGGGCCGGATGAACGCACGCCATTCGCCGGTGCCGTCGTCGTTCCATTCCCAGCGGGCGTTGATGAACCACGGATGCCGCCACAGTGCGTGCGCGTCGCCGGATACAATCACGCCGCGCGGGTGCTCCTTCGTGTCGGCACGAACGCCGCGCAACGGACGCGCACGCTTCACTTGGGCGACGAGCTTGTTCCATGCGTCGGCGGCGATCATTGCCAGAAGAAGTGCCGCGTTGCGCTCTTGCGGTCGGGGCTGAGTGCAGCACGATGTTGCAGGTCGAAAAACGCGATTTGGTAGAGGTCGAGCTTTCCGCCTTTCCGCTGGCGCAGCATCGCCAGCGGATAACGCGCACGGCGGCCCGGAAGCGCAACCGCGCCGCCACTGCCGCCGTGCGAATCACTCGCTTCGTCGTCGTCGGTATTCGGATCGGCGACCTGCACGACTTCGACTTTCTCGACCGACCAATCGTTCTCGCGGCACGTCACCTCGACGCAGATGTAGCCGCGACCTTCGGCATCGAGCATCGGCCTGCCGAACTTGAGCAATGGCGGCGGCACGCGCTCGGTGCCCGCGAGCGGCACCGAGTTGATCTTCGCGTCCACGCGATTCACGGTGCCAGGTCGGATGCTCGCGGCCTGCGTTCCGACGAGCGACACTTGGAGCGGATGCGCAAAATCCGCGCCGTCGTCGTCGAACGTGATGATGGTTCCGTCCGGCATTTCGCGCAGCCGCACGCCATCGCCCGCGATGATGCGGCACGCGCGCACCGCCGCGCAGAGCTGATTCCACAGGATCGCCGTAATCGCCTGCCCGCGCTTCACGAACGGCGGCTCGGTCATTCGCTGCCGCCCTCCAGTTGGGCTTGCCCATACACGTCGCGCAGCCAGCCGTTCGGACCGGAGAGCATGTATTCCTCCGTGATTTCGACGGCGTTGCCTTTGCGTTTGAGCTTCGGCGCGAGCTTGAGCCAGTTCCGTTTCTTCGCCGCGCCGGGGATTTTGAATTGCTCGATGCCGGGCGGCTTTTCCACCACCGTCCCGATGCCGCGCAGGATGCCCGATGGAATGGTGCGCGCCGCGTACGTCTTGCGAAATACCGCCCCGACCACGAGCCAGTTATCCACGCCGAACATCGGGTTTTTCTTCGCCTTCTTGCCGCTGCCGCTCAGCGCAGTTTGCTCGCCACTCGTCTCGGGCAGTGTCTCGGCGAACTGCTCTTTCGCAGCGTCCCACGCATACCTCGTTTTGAGGGTCTCGAAGAACGGATGCGTCTGGATAGGGTCTTCGGCCATCGAGGTATCCAGCTCGAAGGTCACTTGATCTTCGTCCTTCGCGTCGTCGCTCATTCCTTCAAAATGCAGCGTCACTTTGAAGCCTCCGTCGTCCTCCTGCGTGAAGGAGCGTGAGCGATACGGAATGCCGATACCGAGATTCGGCAGCACGCTCAACGCCTCCGCAAGTGTATCGACAAACATCGGCACTTCGATGGTCGCGACGCCCGTTTCGGAAATGCCGCCGCTGATGCCGGTCGTTGGAAGTGGTGTACTCATGGAGTTCAGGCGAAGGCGGCGCTGAGCGTCGTGGTGCTCGCGGTGGGTTTGTTTTCGATGGCGCGTTTCACGTCGCGCAGGAGCCCGGTTTGCGTGGTCAGCTCGCGCGTTTGCCGCTGCTGCTCGCGGAGCATCGGGTCGCCGTTGCTGTAAGCTGCACCACCGCCGCCGATGCGCTGAATCGCAGACACGGCGCTCTTCACGGTCTTCTGCGGCTTGTCCGTCTCCTCGTCGTCAAGATTGAGCTGCGGGCCGTTGGGCTTCTTCGGCTCCACGTCCTCGCGTGCCTGCTCCGAGACTTTCTGCACGCGGTCCATCACACCTCCGACGCTGGCATCGAGCTGCGCCTGCCACTCGGTTGTATCAATGAGTCCGCTCCCCTTTGTGAATCCATCGGAGAGCGCCGTGCCGATGTTTGCAAATGTCTCACGCATCCGATTTCCCGCCTTGTCGAATGCGGGCGCGAGCACGTCTGCGCTCGCTTGCTTGTTCGCGTCACTGGCCGCTCGCACGCCACCGGCCCACGACTGCACTTCCTTCGAGCCCTGTCCGATTTCATCGCCGATGAGCGGGATGCCGGACAGCCAATCGAGGAGCTTCGCGATGCCATCGAGCAGGAACGCGATGAAGCCTTGCGCGATTCCCATCATGGCCTTCCCCATGCCAATCCAGAAATCGGCTGAGGTGACGATTTGGAAGAGCGCGATGGCGTTCTTCACGGCCTCGACAAGCGCCTGCCAGAGAGCCTGAGCCACGGCCATGAGAGCGCCCGCGAGAAAGTTCACGGCGTTGGCAAAGGCGATCTTAGCGGACGTGAAGAGGATGTCGCCGACCTTCCCATCCGCGAACGCCTGGACGATGAACGCCACCGCTTCGCCAGCCTTCTGTCCCCAGCTCGCGAGGTCCGCGGATGCGAACTTATCGAGGAGTGGCTTGAGCACCGGCGCGACCTTGTCGGCCAGCCCCACCCAGAACCCGCGCACCTTCATACCGGTGAGCGCGAGCTTGTCGCCGACGTCATCGAAAAGCGCGGCGTCCTTCGCCAGAATCTGGGCCTGCGAGCCAACCTGCGTCGCGGCCTCGCCGAACCCGTCAGAGGAGAACATCGAGAGCAACTCCGCACCGCTGCGCCCAAAAACCTCCATCGAAACCGCCGCCTTCTGCGACGGGTCTTGCACCGCATTGATAGCCGAACCGAGCGCCCGAAACTGTTCCGCAGGCGTCTTGCGCTTCAGCTCTTCAAGGTTGATGCCGAGCTTCTTAATTGAGTCGTCCGCCGAACCGCCCTGAAGCGTCTTCGCCATCTTGCCAAACACCGGCCCAATGTCCTCCGCCGCCTTGCCCGCATTCGCAAACTCCTGCTGCAACACAACCAGATCACCCACGGCCACACCGGTATTGGCCGAGAGGTCATTGAGTTGCCCGCCCACATCGAGCGCCTGCTTAAAGCGGTCGAACCCCGCCGTCACCGCACCCGCCACCGCTCTCACCGCCATAAACGCCACCGCAAACTTCGCGATGCGCGATTGCAGCGCCAGCATCTTGCCGTTGATACGAGCGAGCGCACCGCTCAGGCGGCTGTCATCGGCATCGAATACGGCGGTGGCTTTGGGCATCGGAGATTGGTTGCGGGAGTCGGACTTGAACCGACGACCTCCAGCGCATGAGGCTGGCGAGCTGCCGCTGCTCTATCCCGCGATTGTTTGGGCGGACTTACTTCCAGCCCGCTCGCCGGAGAGCGCGTGTCAAAAGGAACTCTGCGCGGCGCTGCATCTTCTTTCCCGGGATGCTGATGGCCGATTGGATGCGGCGGTCGTAGCTCTCGACGTGGGTGACGTATTTCACGGCGTTGGTGAGGATGATGCGGAAGACTCGGAATGTGTTGATGACTGCCGCTGAGCTGCGCTTGGTGCCGTGGCGGGCGACCCACGCGGGGAGTTTCACGCCGAGCTTTTGTGCTCCTGCGTTCCAGCCGGCGGCGAGTTCCCCGACACGCTTGAGTAGGTCGCGTTTGAGGGCGCGTAGTGCGGATGCGTCCACGGGATACGGGTGCTGCAAGTTGCGCGGGTTCATGCGTCCGGTTTGCGGGTCGCGCAGGCGTTTGTGGATCGCGGCTGGGTCGGCCAGCTTAACGCCTTT
>CAMDQC010000243.1 GCA_945905735.1 Prosthecobacter debontii
CGTGCGCGGCCTCACGTTTGAATGCGCCGAGGGCAGCGCCATCGCGTTTTCCAAAGCGAACCACAACCGCGTCGTCGCCTGCACCGTGCGCAATGTCGGGCACCTCGGCGGCTCGGGCATCAGCGTCAAAGACGGAGTGGATAACGGCATCGTCGGCTGTGATGTTTCGTTCACCGGCAGCAACGGAATCGCCCTCGGCGGCGGCGACGTTCCCACGCTCACCGGGGCGCAGAACTTCGCGGACAACTGCTACATTCACCACACCGGCGTCTATTATAAACAGGGCGTCGGCGTCTCGCTCAGCGGCGTCGGCCAGCGCGTCTCGCACTGTCTCATCCACGACACGCCGCGCTTCGCCATCATGTTCACCGGCAACAGCCACACGCTGGAGTTTAACCACATGCGCCACCTCGCCCTCGAGACCGAGGACGTCGGCGCGACGTATTGCGGCGGGCGCGATTGGATTTCCCCGCGTGGCACCGTCATCCGCTACAATTTCATCCACGACGTCCTCGGCTTTGGATGGAACGGCAAATGGGTGTCGCCCTACTTCGCGTGGGGCATTTATCTCGACGACAATTCCGGCGGCGTGGACGTCATCGGCAACATCGTCGCCCGTTGCGGACGCTCGCTTTTCCACGGCCACAGCGCCCGCGATTCGCGCGTGGAAAACAACATCTTCGTCGAGGGCGGACTGCGTCAGTGGGAGTTCAACGGCTGGCTCACCACCCACCATTTCTGGACCTCGCACTTCGACTCCATGGTGAAAGGCTACGAGTCCGTCGCGAATCTCTCCGCGTGGAAAAACATGCGCGGAATGAACATCCACCCGCGCGACATCCCCGACGCCGAAGGCCGCGTCATGTCCGGCAACGTCTTCCAAAAAAACATCATGGCGTGGAAAAACGACGAGGCCAAAGCGCTCAACACCGTCGCATTCAGCGCCGCGCGAAATACGTTCGACCACAACCTCTACTGGCACGACGGCAAGCCGCTCAAAACCGGCATCCGCGTCACCGGAAAAATCATCGGCGGCAACCTCGCCGCCAACCCCGGATTCGACATCGGCGAGCCCGGAAAAATGCCTGCCGACTGGACATTCCAAATCCGCCCGCCCGCCGCAAAAGCGGCGCTTGTCGAGGACGCCGGCCAGCGCGTCCTCCGCATCGACGCCGCATTTGACGACACGAAAAAGCGCGACAATTACCCCATCGTCGTCGCCCGCGAACTCGAACTCCGCCCCGGCGCAAACTACCGCATCCGCGCCCGCTTCCGCACCGACCGCGACACCGCAAAAGCCGCGTTCATGGTCCAATACTACCACGGCGCAAAAGACGGCGAGCCCGGCCATTTCTGGGCCAGCAGCCCCAGCAGCGTCGCCGTCACCCGCGAATGGAAAGACGTCGAGTTCGCATTTGCCATCCCCGCCAAAGGCGAAAAAGGCTACCACGAGCGCATGAAGCCATTCCGCCTCCGCATCGACTGGGCGGAGAAAGAAGGCGCGCTCTTTGCCGACGACATCGCCCTCGAAGAAACCGAACCCCTCGACGAATGGCAGAGCTGGCAAAAAATGGGCGGCGACGTGCATAGCATCATCGCCGACCCGAAGTTCCTCGCGCCCGAAAAAGACGACTACCGCCTCGCCCCCGACAGCCCCGCCTTCGCCCTCGGCTTCCAACAAATCCCCGCAGAAAAAATAGGCCCCTACGCCAGCCCCGACCGCGCCACCTGGCCCATCGCGGAAGCGCAAGGCGCGCGGGAGATGCCGGCGGGGAAGTAGCCCGCATTCCCCACACCTTTCTTTCAGCAGATTCAAGGAGGCCAGCAGATTTCCACCTGCAAATAATCTGCGGGCCTCCCTGAATCTGCTGGAAAACCAAATACGCGATCGTGGGCGCTTTTCAGCGTAAATGGCGGTGACCGTAAACGGCGGTGACAGACTGATTGTTCACGAGGGGCGGCATGTCGCGAGATCGGCGACCGGCCCAATCATTGCGACCCAGTGGGGCGGAATGCGAGAAACTCGGCCTTCGCAGGCATACCGATAAATCCAGTGTGCACCCTCAGTTCAACCGGCGGGATAAACGCGACGTCTTCAACATTCAAACATCGGTGCTGACCCCGCGGCACCATTAGCCTGATCATCGGGCCTGTTCGGTCCGACTTCAAAGAAAGGATTGTTCCGCCGTACGCTCCAAGTTGCGCATCGTAATGACGTCCACCGGTAACCCGAGCGATGACTGTTTCCGAACCTCGCTTCCACGGGAGGGCGTTCAGAGCGGCGAGGGGGATTGGAAGAGTGACGAGCATCGTCGCGATGAACACTACTTAGCAGAGCAAGGGGACTTCAGCCTGGAAGCGACCCAACGCGGAGAAATCATCAGTCTGCGAAAAGCAGTCACCTACTGACTGGAGAGTCCCGACACGTCGGGAGAGAGTCGCCAGTCCGGTTCGGAAGGAGGGGCGGCACAACCCAATGCGCCGTCCCTAACCCTGTTCCCCGCGTCAGTCTTTTTGCCTGCTCACAGCGTCCATTTATTTAGGGAAGATGGTCTGAGTACTCGACATTGGGAGGCTTTCAATGAAGGGTGCGCCCGCCGTGTTCCAAATCGTTTTTAATGAACTGAGTGCTGCCGAAATGGCGGCCCTGCCGAAAGACCTGCAACTCGACCTGCTTGTCGAGTTTGAGGTGCTGCCAGACAATCTCGACCAGCTCGACCCGGAGAAATTCGGACGGCTGGAGAGCGATGGGAAGACGCTCTTCCGGTACCGCGCGAAGGACCACCGCATCTACTTCGAGCGCACGGCAGAGGGCATCACCGTCCACCGCGTGCTCCACAAAAACACTCTCCGCGACTTTCTATTCCGCTCGAAAATTTCCTCCGGGGAAGACGAGCAGCTCAGCAACAAGGACGGCTTTTGGAAGCTCATCGAAGCCGGTGCCCAATCCCGCAAAGCGAAATGAAACTCGGACTCTTCGCATGCATCGTCGCGTGTGTCGGCGTCGCACACATCGCGGTGCTTTTTTTGATCAGCCATTGGCGCACGATGGGGCAACCCTACGTCCCGCCGCCGGAGCCTACCTTCACCACCGCGACGTTTCATTTTGTGGACGACAAAGGGACTGAGGTGAAGCGCGTGAAGGAGTTCACCGTGAGCACCGAATTCATAGACCCCGAGAAGGCGAAAGCGGTTGCTCCGAAGAAATGAAGCAATGCCTCTCCAAAGTTGCATCTTTGGCGTTGGTAATCTTGACTGCGTGCGCAGACACGAAGCAACGCAACCTCCCAACCGCACCCAAGTCAGTGATTCGAACCTCCGACACCCTCATCGGCAGTTACGAGTTCAATGGCGGGATCGCGCCTAGCGATGTGTGTATCTCTGTTACGGTGTCGCGCAACGGCGGCAAATACACCTTGGATTTTCTTGCCGCTCACCCCGATGCTCATGGTGCATCTCCCGATGGCAGCGGCGTTGGTCACATCGGCTCTGACGGTGTCCTCCGCTTCGCCTACGAGGACTCATTCTCCAACCAAGGCTCTGGCACCTTCCGTCGTTCTCCACTTGGTTACGTGCTCTCAATCCAGATCGATCACGTTCACGATTCGCGCTGCATGATCTTCTATGGCGACTTCACACTTCAACGCGCCAACTCCACCACATCAGACATGAAACCGGCAACCGCCCATGACCCACAACCGACCTCCGCAGGGCGCACGCATCCAAATAATACTGATGAGAGAGCGGAAGCGCGAATCGGAGCGGGGCTTTCCTAACCCGCAAATCTCACACCCGTGAATCTTGAGCCGCGTGCAGCGGTGCGATATGTCTCTGATTATCAAGGCAAAAACCACGCACATGCACACGACTCAAGATACGACAGACTGTAACCAGCCCACGTTCGCATTTCAAGCACTCGGT
>CAMDQC010000244.1 GCA_945905735.1 Prosthecobacter debontii
CATCTTTGAACGCCTGCGAGACGAGCCCCATGGACACATGGCGCTTGAACTGCGACCCAGCGGCGTTCGAGGTGACGATCCCCGCGCTCTCTTGCCCGCGATGCTGGAGAGCGAAGAGACCGTAGTAGGTCATCAGCGCGGCATTCGGGTGTCCGTGAACGGCAAAGACGCCGCATTCGTGTTTTGGCTTTTCAGACGTGGAATTGATCAAGGCAGTGCGAGGCAGGCGCGGAGATAAGAGCGAGGGAATGCAGAGGTCAAGCGCGGCGCTCAAACGAATGACGGAATGACCGTGATTTGCTGCTTGAACATTCCTGCTGCGTAGAGGTCGGACTTGGTGGTCGATGCGCTGTCGCGATTTGTTCACATGGTGAAAATGGGTGCATATTCGGCGAACGCCAGCCCCCCAAGATCGACGAATCGGCGCAGTGGCGCGAACAATGTTTTACTCAAATTCCTCTCCGTGGCACGGGGTTGGGATGCGCTCTGAATTTGCCTCGGTGCTTGATTGCATTAGGGGTGAATGGAATTCATCATTTCTCGATAAAAGTCGAACGACTGCTTTCTATTGTGTGGCACGAGCGTGGCTAAGGGGGCTGTCGAACATGAACAACAACAACACACAGACCAATATCACTCGACGCTCATTCATTCGCCGCTCCACAGCCGCTTCGCTCCTTGCCGGATTGCCAGTGAGCTGGAGCGGGGGAGTCTTCGCCAGCGATGCACCGGAGACTGCGGAGATGAAGTTCGGAATCATCGCACTCACCGATTGCTCGAGCATCGTCATCGCCCATGAGAAGGGGCTCTTCAAAAAATACGGCATCAACTCCACCGTCGCGAAAGGCGCGAGCTGGGCCGCCATCCGCGACTCGCTCACGAATGGCGACAACCAAGCGACGCACATGCTGCTCGGGATGCCCATCGCGTCCACCCTCGGCCTCGCAGGTGCGCCGAAAAAGCCGATGGTCGTGCCGTGGCTGATGAATCGCAACGGCCAGGCGATCACGCTCGCGAACAAATACAAAGGGAAGGTCGCAGCAGACCCGAAGGCGCTGAAACCCTTTGTGGATGCAGCCAAAGCAGCGGGGACGCCGCTCACTTTCGCCATGACGTTCCCTCCGGGGACTCACGCGATGTGGATGCGCTATTACCTCGCAGCTGGCGGCATCCATCCTGGCGACGCGATGGGCGGGGGCGCGGATGTGTCGCTCATCACCGTCCCACCGCCGCAGATGGTGGCGAATATGAAGGTGGGGAAAATGGATGGCTACTGCGTGGGCGAGCCGTGGAATGCACGGGCGATTGCCGACGACATCGGGTTCACGAGCCTGAGCACGCAAGCGATTTGGAAGGACCACCCGGAGAAGGTGTGCGCCTTCACCGCAGAGTTTGCGGACAAGAATCCGAAGACCGTGAAAGCTGTGCTGAAGGCGCTGCACGAGGCGAGTGTGTGGCTGGATAAAATGGAGAACCGTCCCGAGCAGGCGAAGATCGTGAGTGCGGCGACTTACATCAACTGCCCGGAAGAGATTATCCTCGGGCGTCTGCAAGGGAAGTATGACATGGGCGACGGGCGCAAATTCCGCGACCCGGACTACATGACCTTCAGCGACCGCAACGCCAACTACCCGCAGGCGAAGTTCTGCTCGTGGTGGCTCACGCAGCTCCGCCGATGGGGCTTCACGGATGGAGCGCCCGACTACGCTGCGGTGACGAAGCAAGTGATGCGCGGCGATCTTTACGAAGAGGCGATGAAGGAACTCGGCGTAACGGGCCGCGCCGCAGACAGCACGCCGGAGACATTCTTCGACGGGGTGAAGTTCGACCCGAAGGCAGACCTCGAAGCATTCGCGAAGTCGTTCGCGATCAATTCCATTAAAGGCTGAAGCCTTGCGCCGTCGCGCAGCATTTTAATTTCAAGACCATGAAATCATTCAAGTTCGACTACCTCATTCTGCCCTTCGTGGGCATCGCCCTGTGCATCGCCATCTGGGCCATCATCGCTGGAAGACCGATCACGAAAGTCTCCATAGATGACTTCGGCGACAAAGTGACCAAGACCGTCCGTGTGGGGCTCTCCGAGGACCTTCCATCGCCCACGGAGGCTTGGACTGCGAGCAAACTCTACGTCACGCAACCGTTGGCAAAACGCGGCGAGCTCGACCAAGGGATGCTCCGGTTCACTTGGCTATCGCTGAAGCTCGTCGTGCAAGGCTACGCCATCGCGCTGCTCATCGGCACGCCCATCGGCTTCATGCTGGGGCTGTCTCCGGCGTTCGCGAAGATGTTCGATCCGATCATCCAGATTCTTCGCCCAGTCTCGCCGCTTGCGTGGTTGCCGCTGGGGATGGTGCTCTTCCTCTCCGCGAAGTTCACCGTGCCCGGCATGGGCGAATACACAGCGAGCGATCTCGCGGCCATATTCACCATCGCGGTGTGCTCCATGTGGCCGACGGTTTTGAATACAGCCGTGGGAGTGCGCGCAGTGCCGCAGGACTTCCTGAACGTGGCGAAAGTGCTGAAGCTCTCGCGGACAAAGACGCTCCTCAAGGTGCTACTGCCTGCGACATTGCCCTATATGTTCACGGGCTTCCGGCTCTCGCTGGGTATCGCATGGCTCGTCATCGTCGCCGCAGAAATGCTCACCGGACGCCCCGGCGTCGGAGGCTTCCTCTGGCAGCAGTACAACGCGCTCAGCTACTCCCACATCATCCTCTGCATCCTCACCATCGGCGTAGTCGGCTACGTGCTCGACCGGCTGATGAGCGTGGTGGAACTGCGCTTCAAGACGATCTGAGCCATGCCATTTCTTGAACTACACAATGTTAGCAAAAGCTTCGGCAGCACAGAAGTGTTGCGCGATGTAAACCTGTCCATCGAAGAGGGCGAGTTCGTCGCCATCGTTGGTTACTCGGGTGCAGGAAAGACGACGCTCATTTCGATGATCGCCGGTTTGCTCAAGCCCGACAGTGGGACGGTGAAGCTGCGCGGTGAAATCATCACGGAGCCAAGCCCTGAGCGTGGGATTGTTTTCCAAAACTACTCGCTGCTTCCGTGGCTCAATGTGGCTGAGAATGTCGCCTTGGCAGTGGACCAAGTCTTCCCCACTTGGAGCGCGGAGCAACGCCGCGCGCAGGTGGATAAGTATCTGGCGATGGTCAATCTGACTCCCGCTCGTGCGAAGCTCCCTCGCGAGCTTTCCGGTGGGATGCGGCAGCGCGTGAGTGTAGCTCGTGCGCTGGCGGCGGAGCCCAAGATTCTCCTGCTCGATGAACCACTCGGCGCGCTCGATGCGCTGACCCGTGCGACGCTCCAAGATGAGATTGTCCGCATTTGGGAACAGGACCGCCGGACCGTCGTCCTCATCACGAATGACGTGGACGAAGGTATCATGACTGCGGGCCGCATCATCCCGCTGAGCGCGGGCCCCGGCGCGACGCTCGGGCCGAGTGTGGCTGTGGATATTGCAAGGCCACGGGAGCGCAAAGCGCTGAACAGCGACCCGGCGTTCAAGCGCGTTCGGAAGGATGTGCTCGACTATCTGCTCGGCCCCGGTGGTCGGCAAAAGACGGTGGTGAAACGCAAGCTCACCCTGCCCGATTTACTCCCTGAAGACCTCAATGAACCACGCACGCTCTTCGGCGCGAAACGCACAGCGCGTCGCCGCAGCGAGGAGAAGCTCGAAGCTGTGGAAGTCGCGTAACTTTATATCCAAGACCAATGAACGAAATCATCGCCATGCCGCCGCCAAGAACGCGCCGCAATTACCTAGGGAAACGCTGAATAAAGCGAAAGTCCCTGTAAAATAGCGGGACAGCGGGCGATAGAGCTGATAGACAAGAGCATGGAAAAGCAA
>CAMDQC010000245.1 GCA_945905735.1 Prosthecobacter debontii
CCCATTCATCGCGAGTTGGAGGTTCGTGCGAACGAACGGGTCATTCGGTCCGGCAAATTTGAACGTGCCCGCCGCGTAGCGATTGGCTGGCCCTCCATCGAGATTCGTGGGGAAGACGGCCGCGTTGCCGTAGCGGCCACCGCCGACAAATGAGAGCTTCCCGCCGCCGCTGTTCGTTTCCCAGCCGGGGCTGGAATTTCCATTGAGCTCCGCCGCGCTGTAGCCATAAGCCACAATCGAGTAAGAGCCCGGCGCGAGCGTCACGGGAGTCGCGAGCGGCTTGAAGCGATTGCCCTCCAAAAGTGTCCCCGGCGAGGTCGTGAAAAATGTCTCCGTCGCAAGCACCGCGCCCGCAGTGTCGTCCGCAAAATTTGTCGGTGTGCCGTTCGTATTGCGGGCGTAAAGCTGCACCGTGATGTTGCTGCCGAGCCCGTTTCCGCCGCTGTCGAAGCATCCCAGCTCCGTCACGAGCACGCTTTCGTTCACGATGAAATCCATGCCGAGCGTGCCTCCCCAATCCTGGTTCCCCGTAGTCCCCGTATTTACCCGATACGCCACCGTCCCGCTCGCGCTGGGAAACGCCACCGAACCATATCCCGCTGCTGCGTTTCCATTCGTCCAGCCTGCGGTCGAAAATGCCACGGCGCTGCGCCAAAGCGGGTCCACCGCAGCCGACGGAACAAGCACCTTTGCCGCCGCATCGAAGGTCGTCAGCGACGTCACCGTCTGCGTGAGCCCGTATGAAACATCCGTCTTCTGCACTGGCACCGGCGCGGCGAATTCATGCGCCACCGAGTTGTCGGGACGCAGCAGCGACAGCACTTCGCCCGCTGCGTCGAGTTTGAAGCTCGTGTGCAAATACCCCGCGGGGTCCGTGTAAGGTTGCTGCAATTTGCCCGACGCAATCACAACCATGAATCCGCCCGCCGGAAGCGTCGTCGCCGGAAACGTCCACGTCGTCGTCGAGTCGCGCAATTTCCACCCCGCAAGATTTACCGTCGCTGCCGTGGGATTATGAATCTCGACCCAATCCTCCGCTTCTCCGAGCCCATCAAAGAGCACCGCATCGTTCGCAGCGCCAAACTCCGAGACGACCAGATCCGCCCGCAAAGGCAGCATGAGGGCTAGGAGTGAAATTTGTCCGAGGACCCAGATGCGGGATTTCATAACACGAGGGCGAGTATGTTTTGGTATCGAGAGATTGCACATGGAAATTTCGAGTCGGTTCAAGGCGGCGGGGCGGGGGATTCGCGCTCGCGGGCGGTGCCTTGCTTGCAATCCTTCACGATTTTTCGAATTAAGGGCGTCACATGAATCCAAATCCCGACCCATTCCGCGAGAGCCGAAGCCAAGATGGCGTTCTAAAGTGTCCGTTTCACGGCGAGGATATCACGATGATCCTGCGTCACGAGGATGTGCGCAAGGCGGCAAAGGATTGGCAGACTTTCAGTAGCGACGCTCCGTTTCGCGTTCCGATTCCATCGGAGGAAGACGTGCGGACGATGCGGCAACTTCCCATTGAGACCAATCCGCCGGAGCACGGCGAGTATCGCGAAATCGCCGAGCCATTTTTCCGCCGCGCAAAGACCCCGGCGATGATCGCGCAAGTGGAGGCGCTGATTGACGAATTGCTCACCGACGCGATGCAGCGCGACTCGGTTGAAATCGTGGGCGACTTCGCACTGCGCCTGCAATCGAGAGCGCTCACGTATCTGCTGAACGTCCCCGAGAGCGAGGCGGAGACGTGGATTGGATGGGGCACACACGTCTTTAAGGTCGCGGGTGGGTTAAAGAAGGGCGCGGCCCTAGAGGAGTATCTGCACGCCCAGTTCGACCGTGCGACGGCAAACCCCGGCGCGGACTTCTTTAGCGCGCTTGCCACTGCGACGTTTCGCGGACGCCCGCTCACTCGCGATGAAATGATGGGGTTCGGAAATCTCACGTTTGCCGGCGGACGCGACACGATTATCTACACGGTCTCCGCCGCCCTTAGTCACCTCGGACGCAATCCCGCCGCCCTCGAGTTTCTCCGCGAGGACCCTGCGCGCATCATCCACGCGAGCGAGGAGTTTTTTCGCGCGTTTATGCCGCTCACGCAAATTGGGCGTGTGTGCCCGGTGGATACGGATGTCCACGGGGTGACGGTGAATGCTGGCGAGCGTATCGGCCTTTGCTGGGCTTCGGCCAACCACGACGAAACGGTCTTCGACGCGCCGGAGGAGGTGCGCCTCGACCGAAAGCCGAACCCGCATTTGTCATTCGGCTTTGGCACACACCTCTGCCTCGGCGCGCCGCACGCGCGCCTGATCCTTCGCACGCTCCTCAAAAAATGCACTGAGCGCGTCGGCGCGATTTCCGTGCTGGAAGAGACGCCGCATGTCGAACGGGAAGCGCGCTATGAGCGCATCGTCGGCCATGATTCGCTGACGGTGCGCTTATTGAAACGCTGAATAATGGGAGTTGAGCAGTGAATTCAGCCGATGAGACTCCGGACATGTCTCGTCGAAACGATTCCGACGCCTACTTGTCTTCCTTCGCGTTAGGGCGAGGCGCGTTCTGGTTTATCTCCTTCCACGCGGCCATCGTCTTCGTCAGAATCTCACGCGGTGGGGCTTTGATGCCGAAACCTTGGAAACCGATGGGGCCCTGATAACCAGTCTGCCGAACCATGCGGACAAAGGCCGCAACGTCGTAACTGCCGGAACCCAGCGGCTGAATCAGCCGGTCCCAGCCCATCTTGTTGGTCTCGCCTGTGTCGGCTCCGTTGATGGTGATAAGCATGAGCCGCGGCAGCGCCGCCTTGAGGACCGGGGCCGGGTCGCGCTCCGCTCCCTCGACCTTGAGCCAGTGGCAGAGATTGAACGTGGTGCCGACGGACGTTCGGTTCAGTTTCTCAGCGAGGCGGACGCCGTCCTCCACGCGCTCCAACCACGATCCCGCGTGCGGATAAAGTGCGACCTTCACCCCGCGCGGCTCGGCGTAATCAGCAATCTCGCGCAGCCTCGCGAGAGCGATTTCGTCGCCGTCCGGTGAAGAACGGGGAAAGCTGCGCTGCGGATCCGCGACTTGCGAAACCGCGAGCCACACCGTGGTGGCGTGCCCTTTCATGCGGTCGATCTGGCCCCGCAGATTATCATCCGGCGCGGGACGCTCGGCGTGAAACGCGACCGTGGTGTAGCCATTGTAAAACTTCAGCCCGGCATTCTCCAGAGCGGTCGCCATCGCTCCATCGCCAACTTGCCCCCCGAGCCCGGTGTAGCCGAGTTCCTTGAGTAGAGCTACGACTTCAGCCGGTTTCCCGCGCGCGGCGGTGTCCATGGCGAAGAAAGAGTTCGGTTCCCCCGCACGCAGCGGCCCACATGCGAAAGTGAGGAGCACCAATATCCAAACGGGCGTTTTGCGACTGAGAAAGAATGGCTTGGCTGCGAGATTCATGGCACCGCTGACAATCGACTTTTGGAGGCGCTGGTCAACTGTGTTGGCCAACCCCTTGGCGTCAGCTCTTTGCCCGTGACGGGCGAAAAACCCGCGCTGGGATGAGTCATCCCTGCAAAACCTTTCTCCTCTAGGGAAACGCTGAATAAAGCGAGTTGAGCAGAGAAGCGCGAGGCAGGGTGGTAGTGAGTGGGGTTCTGAGGCGGAAAGTCATCGAGAAATTGCTGTTTTTGCCCCGTTTTGGTGCGATGCGGGCACGGTCAAGCCGTGAGG
>CAMDQC010000246.1 GCA_945905735.1 Prosthecobacter debontii
CTCGACCTCATCAACGACGTCTCGCGCCTCACGCCGAAGGACATTGCGCAACTCAGCCGGCCCGGTTTTCGTGTCGTGATGTACGATACACTCGAAGACTTCTACCTCGCCGAAGCCCTCGAATACATCACCGCCTGGCGCTCCAGCACGGCGGACAATCCCGTGGGCATCTGCGGCCCCATCGGCCCGACCGAGCAACTCCCGCTCGTCGCGCGACTAGTGAATGAACTCGGACTCGACATCCGCAGCGGGCATTTTTGGGGGATGGACGAATGGTTCGACGTAGAAACGGGCAAGGAAGTCCCGGCGTCGCACCCGCTCAGTTTCGAGAAAGCGGACCGCACGATGTGCTTCGATCGAATCCAGAAAAAGCTGCGGATGCCGGACAAAAATCTCCATTTTCCCAAAGCCGACACCGCCGAATACCGCGCAAGCTGGGACGCCGCGACGTGCGCGGTGATGCAAGGCGGGCAGGGCGATGTGAAGCATTGGGCCTTCAACGACCCCCTGCCCCGCCGTGGAAAATACAAAACCCGCCCGCCCACGCCGGAAGAATACCGCAAACTGCCGACCCGCGTCGTAGATCTGCACCCGCTCACCATCGCCCAAAACGCTCGCACCAGCGGTGGCGGGAACATCTCAATGGTGCCGACCAAAGCCATCACCGTCGGCCCTGCCGAGACGTGGAAGGCGCAGAAAGTTTCCATCTGGCAAGCGGGCACGCACGACAATCCGTTCGGCCAACGGCTCACGGCTTTCATGATCAGCAAAAAACTCGCGACCTCTTGCGTGCCGATGTCCCTTCTAGCTGACCATCAAAATGTGCAGTTCAACTACTATCGCGGCGGCCTCGGCTCGTGCGCTGTAGAGATGCACTAAATCCGCTTTCACCACAGCCTAGGATAGTGTAAAAGCATCGCCGCCATGATGGATGACACACTCACCGCTGCCGCACGAGCAGCCCGCCTACGCGCCTACGCACCCTACTCGGAGTTCCAAGTCGGTGCGGCCATTGAGACTGCCGACGGCACAATTTTCACAGGCTGCAATGTGGAAAACCTCTCCTTCGGCCTCACCATCTGCGCCGAGCGCGTCGCTATAAGCACCGCTGTCGCCGCTGGCCATCGTAGCTTTCGGAAACTGGTCGTCTGTGCGGACTCTAACGTTCCTGTCACACCATGTGGCGCTTGTCGGCAGGTCATGGCGGAGTTTTGCGACGAACTTGAAGTGTGCAGCATCAATCTCGCAGGAATCGAGCATCTCACTAACTTATCCGTGCTCCTGCCCCGTGCAAAAGCGGGTATCCTCGGATAACTTGCAAAAGACTCGCCTATACACTTACGTAGGCCCCGCTGAAGCCAAAACCATTTATGTTCAACTATCCAAAAACTTACGATGTCATCGTCATCGGGGCTGGCCATGCGGGGATTGAGGCGGCGGCGGCGGCGGCTCGGCTGGGGTGCGAGGTGGTGATGCTTACGCAGAGTCTCGATACGATTGGGCAGATGTCTTGCAACCCAGCCATCGGCGGACAGGCGAAAGGGCAGATGGTTCGCGAGATTGATGCGTTGGGCGGTGTAATGGGTCTGAACACAGATGCGACAGCCATTCAGTTTCGGATGCTCAACGGAAGTCGTGGACCAAGCGTTCGCTCGCCCCGCGCGCAATGTGACAAGAAGGCGTATCAGTTTCGGGCAAAAGTGACGCTCGAAAGGATGGAGCATCTCGACATTAAGCAGGGGAATGTTACACGCATTTTAGTGGATGATAACGGCGCGTGCGGTGTCCAAACGAACCTCGGTTTGCAGCTCAACGGAAAATCTGTCGTCGTCACGACTGGCACTTTTATGCGGGGATTGCTCCATGTGGGACTGCAAAACCAAGCAGGTGGTCGGATGGGCGATAGCTTCTCCACGCTCAGCGATTGCTTGCGGGAGCTTGGGTTTGAAGTGGGCCGTTTCAAGACAGGAACCCCCTGCCGACTGAACGGACGGACCATTGATTTCTCCAAGTGCGAACCGCAGAACGGCGACGAACCCGCGATGCCGTTCAGCTACGTTTCCGACCGACTTATAAAAAGCCGGAATGACATTTTCACCCTCAATGAATGGAAAGACGGACGGTTCCATGTGGAACAAATCCCCTGCTGGATGACCTACACGAACACCAAAACCCACGACATCATCCGCAACAACCTCGACAAATCGCCGCTCTACGCGGGGAAAATCGACGGTGTCGGCCCCCGGTATTGTCCTTCGATTGAAGATAAAGTTGTGAAGTTTGCCGAGAGGGATCGACATCAACTTTTCCTCGAACCGGAAGGGCTCCACAGTGAGGAGTACTACGTGAACGGTGTTTCCACAAGTCTCCCGATGGAGGTACAATACGACTTCATCCACACCGTCCCCGGATTGAAGAATGCGGACATCATTCGTCCCGGTTACGCTGTGGAGTATGACTACTGCATGCCGACCCAACTCCACCATACACTAGAGACGAAGCGCCTCGCAGGGCTTTACTTCGCAGGGCAAATCAATGGAACCTCTGGCTACGAAGAAGCGGGTGCGCAAGGGCTCATGGCCGGGACGAATGCGGCGCTGAAAACTCTAGGTAAAGGCGAGCTTGTTTTGAGAAGGAGCGACGCCTACATCGGAGTGATGATTGATGATCTCGTTACCAAGGGCACCCTCGAGCCCTACCGAATGTTCACAAGCCGCGCAGAACACCGACTCATTCTCCGCCAAGATAATGCCGACCTCCGGCTCACACCACTTGCCGCTAAACACGGACTCGTGGACGATGACCGCCTCGCTCGGGTGAAGAACAAACTCAAACAAATTGCCGAGCTTCGCGAGTATGCGGCGAATCATTCGTTCGATGGGATGCGAATTCTCCCGTGGCTCAAACGGCTTGGCAACGCCCCCGAAATGCTACCGGCGGGACACTTCGGAATGTTCCACGTGGAATCTTGGGAGGCTTTCGACATCGAGGTGAAGCACGCCGGCTACATCCACCGCCAAGAACTCGCGATCGAGAAACTCCAGCGCAACGAAGATCAACACATTCCTGAGACTTTCGACTTTAGCGTCTTGCACGGACTTCGCATGGAGGCTCTTCAAAAGCTATCTGCTGCAAAGCCCAAGACCTTGGGTGAAGCATCGCGAATAAGCGGCGTAACTCCCGCTGACATCACTCTACTACAGGTAGCCCTCCGGTACTCCTAAACTAGCCCAATTCGCGCACTCGACGTCGAAAACGTCCACGACGCCATTACAACCCGCAGGCCACAATGGTGCTTGAAGCTCCGTACAGGAGGGTGGTTGAATGAGAGCTTTTGACTCCACAATCTCCCGAAAAGACACCTAGCCGTTGCGCCACGCGGAGGTGCGTTCGCCCCGCAACGTGTGGACAAGAGTCGAAGTCGGGGCTGATCTTGCCGATGATTACGAGTTGAGCGGAGCGGCCCAGCTTGAGTTGACCAGCTTAACCCGAGTTCCGCAGTTCGCACTCACCGCGAAAAAACTTTACTCTGACGAACTCCTGCTGCGCGGGAACGCCGTCTCTGTCGGAGCGCGGCGCGGGGCGATGTAGTGAAGAAGACCCCGTTGCGAAACGCTGTCCGAAGCTGGGATAGTGCGGCATGTTTTTACGCCGTCACCGAAAGGTTGTTGATGATGTCAGCTAC
>CAMDQC010000247.1 GCA_945905735.1 Prosthecobacter debontii
ACATTCAGGATGCTGGCGGGGAGGATGGGTGGTGGCAAGGGGAAGAAACCCACTCATCCAAATTTGATCCCGCCCATCGTCGTCGGCTGCGGGATACGCGGGAGGACGATCTCTTTCCCGCCAGGCGCGATGGTGATCTCGATACGCTCGAACTCCTCGCCGGATTGAACAATAAACTCCACGCCCCAGATGAGCGCGATGAGCGTGCCATTGAAGCTGTATGGGGCTTGCGGGGCGATGAAGGAAAACGTGGCCGTGTCGGCGAGCTTGGTGGCATCGAGCGGCTGCGTGGCGACGATTGCGCCGTCTTCGGTCCCCTTCCCTCGCGTGTGCCAGACGAGGCGAACTTCGAGCGATTTGCGCAGCTCGGTAAACTCCCACAGCACCGCACCCGTGATTTCTTCGCCGGGCTGAAAGGACGTGATGTTTTCGCGAAGGCCGAGTCGAATCATAGCGGTAGGACGGTGATGGGGAACTCAAGGTTCACATCGGGCCATTTGGCGATGTCGCCGTGGAGCTTCACGGCCCAGATGATCTTGTTGTTCGATGCCTCGAAGCTGTGCATCGAGTCGGCGGGGATGGTGACGGTCACTTCTCCGGCGGAGATATTCGTGCGCTCCCGAGTCTCGAAGAGCGTTTGATGGACGAAGAGGCTCGTGTCGGTCGTCGTGTTCGTGCCGCGCCGGTAGGTCGCGGATTCTTTTCCCGTGAGGGTGATGGCGAGCTGGGAAATGCGCGCGGTATTTCCAGAGAATCGCCACTGGAGCTTGATGGAGCGGCCAAGCGCGACGGAGTGCTCGTTGGCGATGAGCGTGGGCTTGGGGTTGAACAGAGCGAGGATGAAGTAGCCAAATCCACCGATAAGCCCGAGCCCCACGAGCACGAAAATCATGAGAAAAAGCCGCACAGGAAGAGGAGCGTCGGCTTGAAGAAAGATCGTCCAGACGATGCCGTTCCAAAACAGCGCGAAACAACCCATGCCCACACACGCGGCCTTCGGCGAAGCACTGGGCTTCAGCTCGTAGCCACCATGCGCGAGCGATACGACTTGCTGCGGCTGAGGCACCGGGATTCCGCTCGGCCCGCTGCGCGCGCGCGACATTTTCGAAGCACCGAGAAAGATGCCGATGCCGACGATCACGAAGACGAGCGGGATCAGGCCGAACCACGCATCGTTGCCCAGCTTCGGGGAAAGGACGGCGTCGTTTGGGTCGTCGGGGTTCACGTAGCAGACGGGGTGCGGGTCACGCTTTAGCTCGCGCACGGCCTGCTCCCGCCAATCATACGAACTCGATGAGCCCGTGGAGAAACTATAGCGGTCGCCGACGTATTTTTGCCCGCTCACTTCATAGCGATAAGTCACGGAGATGCTGTAAGTCGTCCCTCCTTTGCCGCCCCGATGGTTCGTCACGCGGGCGGATTCGAGTTTGCAGGGAACCTCCTGCCAGTGCTCCGCAGCTCGCGCGGCAAGCATCGGCTTTACGCCGATAAACCAAGTCGCCACACCGCCGATCAGCGCGAAGATAGAGCCGAAGATACGGAGGCCGAGCGTGCTGTTGTTCGGGTTGGATCTCCACCCGCGATGCCGCTCGGAGGCGGGCTGAAGATGCGCGGGCTTGGCTCGGATGACGCCAATCACTCCGCCGACACCGACGAGCAAAAAGACGCCCGGCAGTAAAAGGAACCACGCATAGCCGAGGCTGCGAAGCTCCAGCACTGCCTCGTCCGGCTTTGCGGGGTTCACGTAGCACGTCACCTTGGTCCCCGCAGGCATATTGCGGAGCCGCCGCCCGCTATCGGAGCTTTTCCCATTCACCGACATCGTGCCCTTGAGCGTCACCGTGTCCTGCGTGTAGGTGTGGCCTTCGTAGGTGTATCGAAATGGCACGGGCTCGCGCGAGCTATCGCGCTCCTTCTCCAACTTCGGCGATACGCCGAGTAAAACAGCCGGCGTCGCCACCCAACTCCGCGTCTCCCAGTCCTTGAGCATGGACTTCCCCATCATCGCGGTGAAAAACACGCCGAACATCGCGAAGACGCTGAAAAACAGGACTCCGCAGCCTTTTCCCAATTTGGTTCCAGTGTTCGTGTTCATTTACATCATCGCAGATTCGACGAGCGCGCGGGCGTTCTGTTCGTAGGTGATAAATGGGTCACTCATCGGCAAAATATGCAAGTCCGCAGCGGCGATAGAATCCCAGTTCACGATATAAGGCATCTGCGTCTCCATGAACCGCTCCACCGCGATTCCCCTCCCCTTCGCCCGCGTGTCCTGCGGAGGCTCGCGCAGCGCACTCTCCCGGCGGATTCTCAGATTAAACTCCGCGATTTCCGGCACGGCAGGCAGTGCGAAAAAGAGGCCGCGTGAGGGGTTGATGTTGTGATATTCGAGGTCGAGACTTTGCAGCCACGGATCGTCCCATGCCAGCCCTTGCTCGGCACGAAATGTCTCCAACAGCCACTTCTTTGATGCCCAATCCACCGCGCCAATCAGCATCTCCAAATCATTCGCCCGCAGCCCTTCGAGCACAAAAGCCCACTGCTCCAATACCCAATCCGTCTCCTCGTCCCGCCCCGCAAGCGCCTCTACGGCAGCAGCATGGAACTTTTCCTGAATCCCAAGCGCTGTCTCCGCCCGGCCATCGTAGAGAGTCACCGGCGCATCCGCACGCCCTTCTCTCGACACCGAGCGCGTGGCGAATACGGCGTCTTGCAGCAGCACATTGCTCGGCAGACGGCCCTCCTCCAGCAGCGTGAGCACGAGATGCGTCGTACCGACTTTCAGCGCAGTGGCAAAGGGCGACATATTCGAGTCGCCGATGAGCAAGTGCAGCCGCCGATACTTGCGGTAGTCCGCCAGAGGCTCATCGCGCGCGTTGATGATTGCGCGGTTGAACTGCACCCACTGGTACACATCATTCATGATGTGATCGGCCCGCTGACTGAGCTGGAAATCGACGCGCTCAAACGGCGGCAACGGCTCGATTTCATGCGTCGTAGGGTCCGCCTGCCCTACGCGGCCCGCACCGGTAAAAATCTGCCGAGTCGCCAAGAACGAGAGCAGCGAACCAAGCGCCTCGGGCGTAAACTCCGTCTCGCGGCGCATCAGGTAATTCTCGTGGCACCCAAACGTCGCGCCCGTGTGATGGTCCACGTTGTTCTTCAAAAACGACACTTCCTCTGCGACGCCAAGCGCATCCAGCGAAGCCTGAATCATCGCATCGCCCGCCAAATCGAACGCCACCACATCGCGCACCGTGCGACACTCCGGCGTCGCATATTCGAGGTGCCCCATATCGAGGTAAAACCGTCCTCCATTCAGCAAAAAGCCACCATTCCCCGCTGGCTCTTCATAATCGCGGTGATGCCGATCCAGTGCGCCGACACGCGCTTTTTTGAACAGGTGATTCTTAATGCGCGCCGGCCATGACTCAGCGCCGCGCTCATCTTGGCGCGTGACGAGGCAACCAAACTCCGTTTCCAATCCAACGATGCGATTCACGTAAATGAAGGAAGCCGTATAAACAAAACGAAGGCAAGCCTCGCGGCTTGCCTTCGTTGGTCAAAAGACTGTCTGTTCGCTCAGATTAGCTCTGGCGGCGACGGCGCATCATCAACCCCGCTGCACCAGCGGCGATGAGGAATACGGAGGT
>CAMDQC010000248.1 GCA_945905735.1 Prosthecobacter debontii
TATCGTCACCTCGGAATCGACTACACGGAGAGCACCCTCGACCTGCAAGGCCGCCCGATGCCCATCCTGCCTTTCGGTGCGCCGATTGAGGAAATTCTCCCGGCGGCTTAAACGAGCCCCTTGATCGGCTGCCCGCCGGTCACTGCATCGAGCACGTTCTTCGGGACTCCGTCCATCAAGCGGACTTCGCCGATGTCGAGGAGCGTGTGCATGATCGTCGCCATGAGGTCGCGCGGGGTGACGATGTCGGATGCGGGTTCTCCGCCATTCCTCGTGGATTGGCCGATGACCTGCCCCATTTTCAATCCGCCGCCGTAGAGCATGAGTGGCGCGAGATTTCCCCAGTGGTCACGGCCGCCGTCCTTGTTGATGGTCGGCGCACGGCCCATTTCGCCGCAGCAGACCAGCAGGATCTTTTCGCTGAGCCCGCGTGCTTCAATGTCCTCGATGAACGCGGCTACGGCGTGATCGAACGGCGTCCCGACATAGCCCATTCCTTCGACGAGCGTCGCATTGTTCACGTCGGCGTGCATGTCCCACACGAAACTCGTGGTCACCGTGACGAAGCCGCATCCCCGCTCGCAAAGCCGCCGCGCCATGAGCAGGAGTTTGCCGAGCGACTCGGCGTGGTCGCCGTAGTTTTTGTGATTGTTCCACTTCTTGCTGATGCGGTCGCGAGAGAGAAGCGGCGCAGTGTCATAGCGTGCGACGACGCGCGGGTCTTCGCCTGCGAGATCAAACGCGCCGGACAAGCCGCCGAGCAGCGTATCGAACGCCTGCTGCTGAACCGCGCCCATCGTCTCGATCTGCCCGCTGTGATCGATGCGCCGACGGAATTCATCGAGCGAAGACAGCAGGCCGCGCCTGTCGCTAAGGCGCTCCTGCGGCAGATGCAGTTTGAGGTCCTCCTGCAAGCCACCGCCCGCTCCCGGAACCATCGGCGCATAAGCGGCCCCGACTTCGCCAGCACTGGAAAGATCGCCGAAATTCCGCACCGCCTCGCCTGCGCCGGGATTCACGGCACGCGGAAACAGCGCGACGTTTGTCGGCATCGTCGTCGCTGGATTCACCGGGCCCGCGACCCGCGAATACAGCGAGCCCATGTTGGCCTTCAGCGTATCGCGGCTGACGACAGGCTTGATGTCGTGATTTCCGTCGCCCGTCACAAACGACCGCACGATGCTGAACTTATCCGCAAGCCGGGCGAGCTTCGGGAATGTCGCCCCAAACGTGATTCCGGGAATCGAAGTTTTTACCTCTCCCGTCGCACTCCGGATGTTCGAAGGCGCGTCCATCTTTGGATCGAACGTCTCGAACTGCGACGGACCGCCGTGCATGAAAAGGAAGATCACCGACTTGTCGCGGACCGCGAGATTCCGCGCCTTTGCGGCAGCCTGCACGGTGAGCAAATCCCCGAGCGTGAGCCCTCCGAGTGCAAGACCTCCTGCGCGAAGAAAATCCCGCCTCCCCATTACAGAACCTGCTGGATTTGAGTCGTGGAAGGTGAGCATCGGCGTAGGTATTTTAGTTTTTCTGCGTCGGAGCTTTTTCCGGCAAAAACTTCGCGAGCGCCTTTCCATCCGCACCGTTCCAGATGCGCAAAACGCTGTCCTGCCCGCCGGCGACGACGAATTTTCCGTCGGCGCTCGCAGCGGCGCTCTGCATAAAATCCACCACTTCGGGAAAGGCGCGGACTTCCTTGCCGTCGAGCGCGACGAGGCGGACCCGGTTGTCGCCCGAGCTCGTGAGCAGATTGCCGCTCGCCGCGACGAAGCGCACTGCGGTGACTTCCTTCTCGTAACCTTCGATGTTCTTCTTGCGATCGCCGGTGACGAAGTCCCAGACCTTCACCATGCCTTCCGCGCCCGCAGTAGCCACGGTGCGGCCATCCGCACTCCAACTCACCCCGAGTACGTGATGCGTGTGGCCCTCAAAACTGCGGACGATTTTCCCAGTCGCGATGTCGGTGACCCGCGCCATTTTGTCGGCAGCACCGGTGGCGATGAGTTTGCCGTCCGGCGAGAACTCGATGCTGCACACGGCATCGGAATGAATCCTCGGGAAGTCACGGACGAGCTGACCGTTGGCAACGTCCCAGAGCTTCAGCTCGCCGTCGCGTGAAGGTTCGCCGCTGCCGGTCGCGAGCTGTTTCCCATCGCGGGAAAATGCCACGGCGTTGACCCGATCGGTGAGCGGCGAGCCAGGCTCGCCGGTGCCGATGCTGCGTTCGAATTTCCATTCCGGAGCGATGCTCCACGCAAGACTCGTCTCGCCAGCGGTGGAGATCAGTTCTCCGCCCGGAGCAAATGCGAGTGCGGTGATTGCGGCTTTCTGACCGGACATCACTTCGAAGGGCGCGCCGTTCTCCGCGCTCCATGTATGAATGAGCCGATCCTCACCTGCGGTCACAAGGGTCGAGCCGTCGGCTGAAAATGCGATCGCCTTAATCGGCTGTGCGGCAACCTTCGCGGCTTCGCGGGAGGCGTTCAGCTCTTCCTCGGATTTCTTTCGGGCAGCCTCGGCTGCGTCCACTTCGGATTTTGCGTCGGCGACGGTGACGGCGTTTTTCTTCTCCTCGCCCTTCGAGAGTTCGATTTCCGTGTTGCTCGTGGCTATTGCGGTCTCGGCTTTTTTCAACGCGGTATCGGCGTCAGCAAAAAGTTTTTTCGCGGGCTCGATCTTCGTCGTCGCGTCCTTGCGCGCGGCCTCGGCTTTATCGCGGTCGGTCCGGATTTTTGCGGCCTCCTGCAAAGCGGTCGCTGCATCCGTCGCGAGTTTTGTCGCATCCACGGCGGCGGCGCCTTTGATCGCCTCGGCAGCCTTGGCGGATGATTGCGCGGCCTTGTCCGCGGCGGCGGCGAGCTTTTCGTCGGCCTTTTTGAAATCCGCCTCCGCCATCGCGAGAGCCTGCTCGGCAGCAGCCATTGCAGTCTTGGCGTCGGCAGCGGCTTTTTGCTTCACGACCAAGTCTGCCTGCTTCGGAGCCAGTGCTTCGGTGGCTTTCTTGATGCGCTCCTGAGTGGCTGCGAGTGCCTTCTCCGCAGCCTGCACTCTTTCTTTCCGGTATGCGACGGTGCCGGTGGCGACTTGCAAAGCGCGATCGCTATCGGTGACGAACTCATCGGCGTAGCGGTTGCCGCGCAACTCGGCGACGAGCTTGCCATCGGCGCTCCACAGCTTTGCAAAGTTCCCGCCTGCGGTGGCGAAGCGTTGGGCGTCGGCGCGCACGGCAAACGACGCGACGGCATCGCCGTGGTCCACTTGCGCGACCTGCTTTCCCTCGGCGTTCAAAAACGCGAGCGTCTTTCCCTCCACACGGCCGAGCTTGCTTGGCTCGACCGCGATTGCCTGCGCGGGCTTGCTGGCGTTCGTCGTCCGCCGCCAGAGCTTCACTTCGCGATAACCGGCGGACGCCATGAGCGTGCCGTCAGGGCTAAATGCGAGGGCGTTCACCTGGTCGCGATGCGCTGCTTCGTTCGCGACTAGGCGGCCCGACGGAACATGGTAAATGAAAACGCGATTCGCGCGGGAGCACGCTGCGAACTGGCCGTCGGCTGTCACCGCGACGGCGAAGATCGCGCCGAGAGAATCAGCAAGCGGCTGCCATTGGACGACACGATCCGATTTCGGCGAAGCCTTCGCGCCTTG
>CAMDQC010000249.1 GCA_945905735.1 Prosthecobacter debontii
AGCGACGAACCCATCCCCGCGCTCGCCGTCGGCCACGGGAAGCCCGCGCTGTATTTCACCGACTCCACGACGCGCCCCCCAGCGTCCGCGAGCGTCAGCTTTTCGCCCTCATTACTCAGCTTCCCCGCGAACGGCCCGAGCGCCTTCACGCCGAACTCCTTCTCCAGCGCCGCAGCATCCTGCGCCACCACGACGAACGCCCCCGCCGCCAGCGTTGTCCCCGCCGGGAAGACGAATTTATCGAGCTTCCAGCCATCCAGCTTCGCCGGAGCGTCGCCCGCATTGAGCAGCTCGATGAACTCCAGCGGGCGCTTGTCCTTCGGGTCAAAGTGGACCTCGTTAATCACCACACGCTCCGCCGCAAACGCACACGTTCCTGCGAGAAAAAAGACCAGTCCTTTCATTGAAATCACGCACTCAATATCCACATCCGCGCTCCTTCGTAGAGGGAAGAGTCGGAAGGGAGCAAGTCGGGTGTGATTAAAAGTGGAAGATAAACTCCCGCAGGCAGTCCGCAGGGTGGGCTGGTGTAGGGCTGGGCAAACATGGTCAGGCGAGAAAAACGAAATGAAGAGCCAACAAGGAGTCAGAAATGTTCCATTTCATCGCCTGATCGGCTTTCCCCAAGCTGTTCGAGCGGGAGGCCGCCCCGCCCCGCTGCGTCCTTAATTTGAGCGAACGTCAGGGAGTCGCTGATTGCGCCCCGAAGGCGGTTCCATAGCTGTTGGGACTTGTCCGGCATGCTCAAACAAAGAAAGTCTTACGGCTTTTGCCCGAGTACTCTGTAAAACTGCGCCGCCGCCGCATCGGGCGCGATGTCGAGGGTGATTTTCCCGGTTCCGGCATCGTAAGTTGGCGTGAAATTTAGAAGTGGTGCCCATGTCGCAAGGTTTGCGGATTTCTCTACGGTAAGCGCCAGCCGAAAGTGCCCGCTCGCCGGGTCTTTGTCCAGGAGAGGACTGCCCAGCGCCAAAGTCTGGACGTCGCTTGCGCGATAGAGCCCAAGCCCCAAAGCATTGGCATGGAACAACGTTCGCAGCGAAGTGGAGACCACGAGAGGATCAAAGCCCTGCGCGGCGAGATTCAACTCTGCTTCATTGGTCACGCCATCCCCATCGTCATCGGCATTCGGTGCGAGTGCCCGAGCCGTAAGGGCTACGTCGAAAGGCGATTCATCGCTGTCGTTATTCGCGAGGTGCAGCGCCGCTGTCTTGCTACCCGCGCTTGTTGAGTCGAAGCGAACGGTAAATGTCGTAGTCCCGCCCGCTGGGACGGAAACAGCGGGATTGATCGTGGCGGCGAACGAAGCCGCGTCGATTCCGTCGAATGTGACGCTGAGTCCGGTAAGTGGAGCGCCTCCACTGTTCTTGATTGTGAAGCTACGACTGGCATTGCCTCCCACGAGCACATTGCCAAAAGCCACAGTAGCAAGACCGTCCACGAGTGCCGTACCGGCTGGCTGCTCGACTACAATTTCCGGCACAAATGGTTGCGCTTCGAAGCGCATGGCAAAGAAATTCGTGTTATTTGTTGCGGAGCCGACCACCACGATCTTCCCATCAGGTTGGATTGTCATCGCGCGAATCGGGCCAGCGCTCCCCTCGATTACTTCGAAAACATTTCCGTTCGTGCCGAAGCTGGCGTCGAGGCTGCCGCTAGCGTTGTAACGTGCAAGCAGTACTCCGCCACCTGGCGGGCCTCCTGCCACGACAATCTTTCCATCTGCTTGAAGTGCCAGACCACTGATGAAAGTCCCTGTTGGGCTCAATAGCGTCGAGATTCTCCCGCTCCCGGCAAACGTTGTATCGAGTACGCCATTCGGATTATACCGAGCCAATGTAATGTAGTTGCCTTGGGGATCCCCCACATTCGAATACCCGCCGAGAACGATCTTCCCGTCTGACTGCAATGCCATGCCGACCGCGTAATCCGCGGGATTTCCGCTGTCGGTAACCACTATCCCCGCATTGCCAAATGCATCGTCCAATGTTCCGTCAACATTGTAGCGAACAACGGCAAATCTGATGAGGCCATTGATCGTTGCGTTACCTGCCACAACGATTTTGCCGTCGGGTTGAACCGCCATGCACGACGCAGAATCGTTCTCTCCCAGCCCGCCGATGTCGGTCGTTACTTTCCCAAGGCCGTTGAACGTAGTGTCAAGGACTCCGTTGGTATTGTATCGAACCACTGCGAAGTCACTTTTGGATGGGTTTGCGGCAGAGCCTGCCACAACAATCTTTCCATCGCTCTGTAGGGCGACGCAATTAGCGGTATCATTCGTCCCTATCGCCGTAGTCGCTTTTCCGGTGCTATTGAATGTCGGATCCAGAGTTCCGTTGCTGTTGTAGCGGACGAGGGCAAAGACACTCGTGGAGCCACTCTGTGCGTATCCAACAACCACGATCTTCCCGTCCATCTGGACTGCTACGCCATGGGCGGAGTCGTTCACGTTGAAAGATGTTGTGATCCGTCCGGTGCCGTTAAGGCTAGGGTCCACGCCGCCGTTCGCATTGTAGCGGACTGTGGCGAAGTCGTATTGGTTTGCGGTGGGTTGGCTGTTGCCCACTACGACAAGTTTACCATTTGCCTGTATCGCGATTGCGTAAGCGCCCTCGAAAGTGCTGGTGGCAACATCAGTCGTCACTCTGCCGTTCACGCCAAAAGTTGGGTCGAGGTCACCTGGCGCGGCGATTGCCGTGTAGTTTGTGGCAACCAATATCGAACAGGCGAAGGTGAGAACTCGTTTCATGTCCGTCGTTATCGCTTGATTCCTCCTCACGAGCAAGCGCCCAAAGCGGCCCGTATGCCCGCATTTGATTTCGGACAAGGATTCAGCACGGCTTGACCGTTTGCGCGCGGCCGATTACGCAGAATTATGGATGCGCTCCGATATTACGTTTCGCTGTCTGAGAACCCTGGCCCGTTTGTTAAAGATGATGGGACGGTGATGGGTGTTATCGTCGCTACCGTCGAAGACGGAGGAGAGCCTCCTGAGCCACACTATTTTTCAATTGCTTGCTCACAGTTCAATCTTGGCGCTCCACGGATTAGCGCGGTGCTCCCATTCTTGGAAGATTTCGATCTGGCTTGGAGAAGTGTCAAAATCGGAAAGTTTCAGTTCTGGACCGATTCGGAGCCAAAATCGTTTTGCTCCGAGGGACCGAACGATTAGTCTGGGGTCTCATTCATTTCGGTCTTGGACGGCTACCAGCCTGACGCTTTACTATCTTCACCCGTCGCACCGTGGAAATGCCTTCGCGGGGATTTTTTCAGAGAATAATCGATCTGTCCCCGCCGTTCTCAATCGCCTCTTCGATTTCTGCAAGTGTGCTCATGCGGGGAAAGTGCCCATAGCTCGCGGGAGCGTCAACTCGCGAACCGTTTCAGAAGGCCTGCCTCATCGCTCCCGCAATCCTATTCGGCGGTGCTCTTTCCTGCCTTTGCCATCTCGATGAGTTCCGAAATATACGGCGCAAACTCGTTTTTGGTCTTATCCCAAGTTCCGCAGTTGGCGGGGGCTGATCTTGCATTCATGCGGGTTTTGGGGCGAGGGAGGCGGGTTTTCTGCACTACATTTGCACGGCTTGGGCGGCGCTTGGCGCTGTGGGGGCGGCGAGGATTCG
>CAMDQC010000250.1 GCA_945905735.1 Prosthecobacter debontii
TTCTTTACGTCTCTCCGCCATAGCTTAATTTCCATTAACTCTGGCCGAAGAACGGGGTCCACCTCAGACCGTCTGGTCTTGGTCTAGCTTGTCGAGGCCGTATGCGAGGGCCGCTGAGGTGGGTTCGTTGATGATCTGCAAGACATTCAATCCCGCAAGCTGCCCAGCGTGGAGGGTCGCCGTTCGTTCTGCGTCGTTGAAATATGCGGGGACTGTGATGACGGCGTCCGTCACCTGCTCGCCGAGATACTTTTCCGCATCGCTCTTCAGTTTCCGGAGGATGACGGCGGACAGCTCCTCCGCCGAATACACTTTGCCGCCGAACGCCCGAGAAAATTGGGATTTCGATTTTCCCATCTCGCGTTTGATGAAATCGACAATCTTGTCGGGCTCCGCGACGGCGTTCTGCTTCGCGACCGTTCCCACGACAGCATTTGTTCCGTCGAACAGAATCACGGAGGGTGTGATACGTTCGCTTTCCGCGTTGGGAATGATCTGAGGCTTTCCGTAGGCGTCGATATGGGCGACCGCACAGAATGTGGTTCCGAGGTCGATACCGATTGATTTACGATTTGTAGGATTCTCTGACATGGCTAGGGCTGTTTGGTTGGGCTTGCGTCGCAATAATTGTGCCGAGATGCGTTTGATTTACACATTGGATTCGACTGGTTCTGAAGTAATAGCAGGGGATTCCTTCCATTTTTTGATGACGACTTCTTCGGGGCGAATTGGGCGTTCTCTCCAGACGAAGCCGCGCTTGAGGACCTTCACGATTTCCTGATCCCTCGCAGGATCGTCCGTGGTTTCCACCGACATGGCTTTCTGTGTTCGCTTGTCGAGTTTTTCAGACGTCAAAGGCACTAGTGTGACATCGAGGCGCTCGAGGACTTCGAGGATGAAATGCGTGTTGTGATCGAGGTTCATCACCGCCTGTCGCATATTCTCCAGCAGACTAAATGTGCTGCCTCCGGAATCCCGATCGTCGAACGATGTAATTGTCAAAGTAAGCTGTCTGTGGATGTCCGCCATGTCGTCATATACGGAAATGAGATCACGAATCACGGGGCGAAGGACCGATTCGAGGATGAAGGCATCCTTGTAAGTCTTGAGCTCGGTGTGAAGTGCCTCAAACATTGCCTTACTCACCGTATTTCGGGACTCCAGCGACTGCTTTGTTTCGGCGAGCGTCTGCGGCACAGACTCGCTGGCCGCAGCAAGCCGGTCCAATCGATCGAGCGTCGCGAGTTGCTCGTTTTGGGAGCGGTGCAGCGACTCCATACTATCCAAAACTCGCCGGACGAGTGATTGCACGTCTGGCGCTGCCGTCGGCCTCGGCGGGGCGACATGAGCGCTCAGATCAGCCTCGCGCGATTGCGCTGCCTCGATGACGAGAGCCTGCAATTGAGCGCTGAATTCACTGTCCATGTTCGGAATGGGATCGACCATATTCGGCGGATGCAAAAGCGGGATTCACGCCACCCCGAGGCGGAATTATTCGCGCAGCGAAACTATTGCGACACGATCCGAATGTTGGCTTCCTCTCGCAGTTCAATCTCCGGCGTCTCTCTATAAAGGATAAGTTCTCCTCGCACTTCCACGGTCTTGCCTTCCAGGCTCTCAATTTTTCCGCCCGCTACGGCTGCTACCTTTGCGAGATAGTCCTTCTTCACGATTGCGACAAACTTCCCACGTGGGCTCCCTTCGAAGTTGATGAACGTCATCGTCCCCGTTTTCGTGGCACCGACTCCCGTGACCTTCCCGCGGATGGTCACATGCTTTCCTATGGCGGCGCGGATCGCAGCATCGTCGCTCGCGGCGAGCACGCCTGGTAGCTCCACCGGCACGTTTGGCGCGGGGATGCTTGCCAGTGCATTGAGGCCCGCTGCGCCGTCGATGACGGGGAGGAAATCCGCCTTGGAAAGATCGATGTCCACTACCACGGGATTGTGATCACTCAGCCCAGGATACGGCCTCACAAATGCCACCGGGCGCCCGAGCCCTGCGGTGAGGATGTGGTCGAAGCAATTATCCGGGTAGTTCCCCTCTCCGGGAATCGTCGTTCGGTTTGCAAATGGTACGCCTTTGTGTGTCCACCACAGCCCAGCCTCGATGAGGCCTGCCATCGTCGGGTCTTTTGCAAATTTCGGGTCGTCAACTGACGTATTCAAATCGCCCGCCACCACCACGGCGCACGGTCCGCGCTTGCCGTAAAGTGCCAACATTTCTTGGATGTGCGCGATGAGTTGCCGCGCCGACTCCGCTCGCATCGCCACGTTCTCATCGAACACTCCGAGGTTACTTTTTAAGTGCAGCGACCAGCACAGCACAAACCGCCCGCCGCCCGCATCCAGAGCCGCAAACGCGTAGCCTCGTGGCGGCCCATAGTGCCCGCCGGTCCACTTCGCCGACCACGCGGAATCCGCCGCCCACTTCGAGGCAATTGCCAGATTCTGCGGACGCCCATCTGGGATCATCAGGTCAAACGCCGTCACAACTTGCGGAGTCAGTCCCGGCACCGCGTTGCACAGCTCTGCCGCGCCGTGCCATCCCCTCACTTCTTGCAGCAGAAGCACGTCTGGCTTCAGTTCGACGATGGCTTTTTGCGCTGCCGCCATGTGTCCGGCAGCGATCTCCGGCGTCGTCTCGGGCTTGTGCCCAGGGAACCACTGGAGATTCCAAGACACGACACGCAGTGTCCCCTGCTGCGGTGCGGAGACGGCCGCGGATGGCTTACCACAGGCAGCGAACGAGAGAGCGACGATGAATGAAGCGAAAAAGCGAAATGGCGAGTGCATTGGACCTGCGCAGAGTTGTTCCATGTGCGGGGAAATGCGAGCGCTCATTAGCATTCGCGCTTCATCCAAGGCTCAACCAACGAATGCCGCGTAAGAACGGCGTCTAATCTCCCCGTTTCCGCGACGCCAGACTCAACTGTGGAAAAACCGCCTCCGCCTCAATCCACGCTGCGACACCGGTCTTCACTGCATTGGCATATCCATCCAACGAGATCGTCGGTTTAAACCCTACGAGAATATGGATGTGTTCCTCGCTTCCGCTCACGCAAATCAGACGACACCCGAGGTTGCGATGAATGTGCCAAATCTCGCGATAGAGGCCTTCCCGGCGCTCTTGAAAAAGCACTTTCTCCCGCGCCTTTGTGGTCAAAATGATGTGGAGAAACAATCGACTGACTATCGTGTCGTCGTTCATTGGCGCTGGTTATTTTTCTGCGTCATTCTCGCGGCCCGAGTATTCGTTTGCCGCGATGAGCGCGGCAAGTGGGTCGGGCACATTCAGGATTTCATCGGGGAGATCGAGGCACACCCTCGAAAAACGCCGAAACTGCATTCGTATCGAAAATCACCGCCAATCCTCGGGGTTGATTCGCTCAAATTCTTCCGCAACCACATTCGTAAGCGTCACGCATAGCGCCGTGTGAGTTCGGTGGTCGTAAATTGCGTAGGTCATACATTACGCAATCTATGGAACCGAAAAATGAGCGAGTGCTGAAGGTCGATGAAGCGGGGCGTGTGTGGACGCCGCGTGAGTTGCGCGATGGT
>CAMDQC010000251.1 GCA_945905735.1 Prosthecobacter debontii
AGTTCGAATAATGCGTTTGCTTCCAATGGTGTCTCCTTTGGGTAGGCGTTTTCCTCTCCCGCGTCAGCGTAATTGTTCCCCCAAGAATCCGGCCCAGTTCATCAATGCCGTTCCTCTCTGAATCCCACTCTAAACAGCGGGGAGCCGGATTTAGTCCGTGGCAGTGCAGTGCGATTCTTGAGTCCGGAGCGTCGTTGGGAGCGTTTGCTGAGTGGTAGTTCAAACACTCACAACCATGAAAATCATCCGCACACTGCTCACGTCCAACGCCTGCATCGCCGCAATCGCTGCAATCTCGCTTCTCAGCCACCACGCGCTCTCCGCAGCGGAAAAACCCGTCGCCGCATTCACCAGCGACGAAGCGCTCAAAGCGTGGACCTCCGTAAACGACGGCGTGATGGGCGGCGTCTCAAAAGGCGGCTTCAAGCGCTCCGAGCAAGGCACCCTCATCTTCAGCGGCGAGCTCTCGCTGGCCAATAACGGCGGCTTTGCATCCGTGCGGATGAAAGAAACCGACCTCGGCCTCGCGGGCACCTCCGAGCTGGTGGTGAAGGCGAAAGGCGACGGACGCACCTACTGGGTGGACGTGCGATTTGCCGACCAAATGGGCGCATCCTCCTACCGCGCATTCCTGCCCACGACCGCCGGCGAGTGGAAGGAAACGCGCCTGCCCTTCGCCGATTTCAAGCTCCAGGCATTCGGACGCGAACTGCCGCTAAAGCCCATCAACCCCGCATCCATCGCATCCGTCGGCTTCACGCTCGCGGACAAAAAAGAAGGGCCGTTCTCGCTGGAGGTCGAGTATGTCAAAGCCGCCGGCGACGCCCCTGCCGCCGATGCGAAAACCGCGCAGACCATTGTGGACGTCGCCAAGGCCGCAGGCGGATTCAAGACCCTGCTCGCCGCCGCCACCGCCGCCGAACTCGCCGGCGTCCTCGCGGGCGAAGGGCCGCTCACCGTCCTCGCGCCCACCGACGACGCATTTGCGAAATTGCCCGCCGGCACCGTGGACTCGCTCCTTCGCCCCGAGAACCGCGAACAGCTCGTCGCCATTTTAAAAAACCACGTCTTCGCCGGACGCGTGCCTCTCGCAAAGGCGCTCGAAGTCCGCGAAGCCGCATCGCTCCAAGGCTCGAAGATCACCTTCAAATTTGAAGACGGTCGCGTCCTCATCGGAAAAGCAGCGCTGCTCAAAGCCGACATCGCAGCTTCCAACGGAATCATCCACGTCATCGACCAAGTCCTGATTCCCGCAAAGACAGAGACCGGCCCGTTGAAAGCGTCGGAGTTGATCGAACTGGCCGTCCAGCGCGGCGTCCCGATTTTCAACAACGGCGACGTCGCCGGATGCGCCGCCATCTACGAAGTCACCAGCGAAGCCCTCCGCACCATGGAAAGCGTCCCCGCACAATCCCGCGCCACCCTCGCCAAAGCGCTCACCGCCGCCCGCGCCGAGACCTCCGCCCGCCAGCGCGCCTGGATCCTCCGCGGCGCGATCGACACCACCATGGCGAGTCTCGAAGCGACGAAGTAGGCAATTTTCCGAGCAAGGCGAGAGGCGTTTTCGCGACTTCGGGCTATTTCCCGTTTCAGTTCCTCAACGTGTAAATTAGTCATAGAAGTTGATTGACTCCCCGCATTGATAGTCTTTCATACCCTCCGTGATGCGAATGACAGCCTACAAATTGTCCGCGTATTCCGAGCAGGCCCTCGCCCGCCCGTCGCAAATTTCGTCCCCAAATGATGCGTCGTTTTCCGCCCGCCACGCATCCTGCGCGGAAAACCACGCGCCCTTTTCCAGAAACCACGCGTCCGCTGTGGGAAACCATTCGTCCGCTGCCAAAAAGCAGCGCTCCTTTCCTGCGCCCCACGCATCCTTTTTCAAAAACCACGCGTGGTCCGCGAAAAACCACGCGTGGTTTTTCATTCCCCACGCGTGGTTTTTCAGCGCCCACGCGGCTTTTTCGACCCATTTTTCATCCAAACCAACAACACAACACTAACAGAAACATACACTTATGGCATCTTCCACAGGATTTTACCCAGACCGCGAAGCCGACCAATGCGAATGGCTCGAAAACCTCGGCAACAAATGCGGAGGCTACACCACCCAACTCGGCAGCACCGCTGGCGAGATGGCGCAAGTGAAAGCCGTCTGCCTCCTCCTTTGCTACGTCAAAGGCCCGTGGGTGGACGGACTCCAAAAACAGGCCGAAGCCGCCGTCGCGTTTCGCAACGCCATCGAGACCGGTAAACCGCCCACCGTCCCCACCGTCCCGCCCGTGGTAAATTTCACGCCGCCCGCCGGCGGCGCCAGCCCTACGACGGGCCTACTCACCTGGCTCTTCACAGTCATCGCCCGCTGGAAAACAGCGCCCGGCTGCTCCGAGTCCATCATGCTCGACTTAGGAATCAAAGGCACCGCCCCCGAAGCCAGCACCCAGCCGCCCGACATCAGCGCCAAAGTGGACGGCAACATCGTGAAAGTGCGCGTGATTAAGAGCGGCAACAAAGGCTACGTCCTGCAAAGCCGCGTCCAAGGCGACACCGGCTTTACCGACCTAGGCCCCACCACCGCCGCCACGTTTGAAGACAAACGCCCCGTGAAAACCCCCGGCACCGCCGAATGGCGCGAATACCGCGCAAAATTCTGGGACGGCACGGAAGTCAGCGGGGCGTGGAGCGAGGTGGTAAGGGTGACGGTGGAGGGGTAACAGGAAAAGCCTTCTTTAATCCCTTGCAACACAAGAATGCCGCCTCCAATTGCATACGACTCAGCTAGAGGCCAGTGCATGATGATGCTCGTTGTCGCGCTCAGCGAAATTCGAGTTACGGTGACGAAACAGGAAGCGATAGCTTTTATCGCCAACAAACATTGGTTCGATATTCACTTGCCGGAAGACCAACTGCCCTATCCATCGGCGTTAAATCGGGAACCCCGGTGGCACTGCCTGATTGCGTGGTCCCGGAAGGACGCGGTAATCCGTGGATGGATGTTTAACCATCAGGAGCGCGACTCGTGGGGAATTACCCGCGACGGCATCTATCGAGTGTCGGATTGGTTGACAAGGTTTCGAGACGGCGACTGTAGTGCTTCAAAGTGCTTCCTTTGGACCCCGGAGTTTAAGCGGAGAATGTCGCCACTTTGGGCATCAAGCCCAGCAGACGAGGGCCGCCCGAGATTTCTCTACCGAGACTTGGCCCGTAAATTCAAGCAGGAACTTTTCGATTCTATTTGATGTTTGATTGTCTGCCATGGGCTTTGTGGGTTGCGCTAAGGAAACGCTGAATAAAGCGAAAGTCCCTGTAAAATAGCGGGACAGCGGGCGATAGAGCTGATAGACAAGAGCATGGAAAAGCAAATGAGTTTCGCGGCAGCGG
>CAMDQC010000252.1 GCA_945905735.1 Prosthecobacter debontii
AGTCGGTTTTTGCTCCACCCATCGGGTTCGTTCGCGTGCCGCTCGTCTATGATCGCTGCAATTTCCGGTAGTCCAAGTTTGAGTTTCACTCCTGCCATTTCGCTTTCTTGCCTTTTTACTCTAAAATGTCACTTTAATTATGAAATTTAGTATAATTGCTGTCGGTCCGTGGAAAATATCCCCGACACGCCATTTTTGAGGCTCAAAGAAACACGCTCATCAAGACTAGACCCGCGATGCGAAATCCAATCTACCTTAATGAGTTACAGAGAGACGGTAAAACATTCCATGATCTCGCTATCCGAATAGTGGAGAATTGCGGTGCGAAGCAAAACCTCGCTGCAATTTGCCGCGCTGACGGGCACTTGGACTTAAAAGCCGAAGATAACACAGCCCGATATTTGATCGGTGAGATTAAAGCCCAAGGCGTTAACATCCTAATTTCATCACTCTTCAAAACCGCATCCAACGGGGCAACGCACTGTTGGGCTGGCGTAGGGTACGAAGGCAGAATTGAATTTGGCTCAATTTCGAAATCTATTTCCTTTCTGAAGAAATTTTTCGACGTAAAGGCGTGCATGGGAAATGAGAGAATTACTCAGGAATTTATCGATGGTCTCCCGGTTTTTTCGGATACCTCGTGTACGGTGCTGAACCCAAGCGCAAAGCCGAAAACTGAGTCATCCGCACCTGTGCCTACTAAAACCAATGACTCATCTTTGCCGTCCGACCTTGGAGTTGCAGCCGCCCCCAAGATTCCAAATCGGAAACTGAGGATTAAAGTCTTCCCTAATATTACGCCAAGCTACATTGAAAAAATGATGAACGAATGGATTGAAAAGGAGAGTCCATCCGAGATTATTTCGATTACGCAGACTCAGTCTCGTCAGGAAGGAGGGGCCGCCTACCTAAACGTAATCGTCGTCTTTGTTTAGGAAAATTTGACGCTCCGCAGAGTGTCGGGCATTTTCCGCGTATGAGCACGTTGATCGAAATCGAAGCAGCAGCGGACACATTACCAATGGATGAGAAGGTGGAACTCGTTCGTTTCCTCACTTCGCGTATTGAATCGCCCAGTAATCGGATGTCCTCGCAGCCGAAATCCTTGCTCGGTGCGTGGCAGGGCTTGGTGACTTTCAATGAGGGCTGGGAGGAGCCGCTGGATGAGATGCTGCCATTGATGCGTAAGGAGTAGTTCGGCTGTGGTGAGTGAGCTGTATGGTGCATTTGTGGGGTGAAAGAACCTGCCACGGCGAGAATGGGCGCTATTTTAGGAGCGGGACGTGCTGGAAAGTCGGGATAAGCCGTTGACCAGACGCATTCACGCATTAGATTCACCGACTTTTTAAGACACACATGGCCCAGCAAAATTCACGACCAAACCGCGAACCTGAAGACGGAGCGCCCGAACCAAACTTTAATTGGAGGGGGCTCATCCTTTTCGTAGTCGCAATCGCGCTGATCGGCGGGGCGTTCTATGCAAACGGAAATCCGAACGCAAAGAATCCGCCAGTTCCTTACACGAAGTTCTTGGAGGAGCTGAAGAAGGAGGAGAGCAAGATCAACAAGTCGTCGGTCATCATCGTCGTCGCTCCAGGGCGCGTGCTCGACCATATCGAGGCGGAGTGGGACAAGAAGCCCATCCGCGTGCAGATCAATATGGAGTTTAACCGCACGGCGGAGGCGGACATCCGCGCTGCGGGCGTGGATTATCAACTGCGCGAAGATGGCAACAGCCTCCTCGTCACGATGATGGTGAACTTGATGCCGATTTTCCTCATCATCTTGCTCATCTACTTTTTCTTTCGGCAGCAGATTCGCATGGCTGGCAAAGGCGCGATGAGCTTTGGCAAGAGCAAGGCGCGGATGCTCGCTCGCGATAAAAACAAGGTGACGTTTAAGGACGTCGCTGGCGTGGAAGAGGCGAAGGACGAGGTGCAGGAAATCGTGGAGTTCCTCAAAGACCCGAAGCGTTTCCAGAAGCTCGGCGGGCGTATCCCGAAGGGCATCCTCATGGTCGGCTCACCGGGCACGGGCAAGACGTTGCTCGCTCGCGCTATCGCGGGCGAGGCGGATGTGCCGTTCTTTTCCATCAGCGGTTCGGACTTTGTGGAGATGTTCGTGGGCGTCGGCGCAAGCCGCGTGCGCGACATGTTCGAGCAGGGCAAGAAGGCTGCGCCGTGCCTTATTTTCATTGATGAAATTGATGCCGTAGGTCGCCATCGCGGACACGGCATGGGCGGTGGACACGATGAGCGCGAGCAGACGCTGAACGCGCTGCTCGTGGAGATGGACGGCTTCGATACGCAAGACGGCGTCATCATTATCGCGGCGACGAATCGCCCCGATGTGCTCGACCCCGCGCTCCTGCGTCCAGGCCGCTTTGACCGGCAAGTGACGGTCTCTTTGCCCGACGTAAAGGGCCGCGAAGAAATCCTCAAAGTTCACGCCAAGAAAGTGAAAATGGGCGACGATGTGGACCTCGCGGTGACCGCCCGTGGCACGCCCGGCTACAGCGGCGCGGAACTCGCCAACGTGATCAACGAAGCCGCGCTTTCTGCCGCTCGCCGTGGTGCGAAAGCTATCGCCCATCTGGACCTCGAAGAAGCCCGCGACAAAGTGCGCTGGGGCAAAGAGCGCCGCTCGCTCGCGATGTCCGATAAGGAGAAGGAAAACACCGCTTATCACGAAGCCGGCCACGCCATCCTCGGCTGCTTGCTGACGAATGTGGACCCGCTTCACAAAGTCACCATCATCCCTCGCGGCCCTTCGCTCGGCTCCACGATGTATCTCCCGACGGAGGACAAATACACCCATCGCAAGAAAGAGCTACTCGACCGCCTCGTCATGATCATGGGCGGGCGCGTCGCGGAAGAACTCGTCTTCGGCGATGTGACGAACGGCGCCCGTGGCGACATCGGCCAAGCCACAAACATCACGCGCAAAATGGTCTGCGAATGGGGCATGAGCGAGAACCTCGGCATGGTGGACTACAGCGAAGGTGAAGAGCACGTCTTCCTCGCCCGCGACATCAGCCGCAGCCGCAGCTTCAGCGAAGTCACCGCGCAAGAGATTGATCGTGAAGTGAAGAAACTTTGCGACGACGCCTACGCCCGCGCGACAGAACTCATCTCGGCCAATCGCGACAAACTCGAAATTATCGCCAGAGCGTTGCTTGAATTCGAGACGCTTGACGGCGACCAAGTCAAAGACATCGTCAAAACTGGCGGCATGAGCAACCCACCCGCTCGCCCCGTCAGCAAGACGGTGCCGGCGCCGAAAGAAACGCCCGTCATCGATCCACAACTTGAGCTGGGCGGGCTCAGCGGTGCTCCTGCTTAAATAATGATGCGGCGACTGCTGCCCCTTCTCATCCTC
>CAMDQC010000253.1 GCA_945905735.1 Prosthecobacter debontii
GAGGTCACAAACCCCGAGCCTGACAACGCCTACGTAGAGTTTGTCGGAAAGCTCAGCGGTGCGGCTCAGCCACTCATCACGGTTGAGGTGAACACCTTCGCGCCGGGCGTGCTCACGTTCACGCTGCCGCTCGACCGCGCGGAGATGGCAGCGGCGCTACGAACCGTGGCGGAAATCGAAGTGCCGTTCGAGGTGGAGGCCGAGATCGTGGACGACGGCGAGGACATCGCCGACCCGGCGGTAACGGGCCGGATCATGACGCTCTTTCAGCAGCCGGTGAAAGTGGTGCGCGAACAAATCTGGGAGGAACTCGGCCTCATTCAAAACATGGATTGGCTGCGCCCACCGCAACCGCGCGACTACATCCCATTCACTCCCGACCAGATCATTTTCGGCGTCCAGCACTACGTCGCGGTGTTCGGCGACGGCGAACTGAGGTCGTTCTCTTTCGCTCACAATCTCGGCACCGAGGCGATTCATCTCACCGTTCGGGAAAACTTTCCCGGCGGCAAAGTGCTCGCCGATTTCGACGCTAGCATCGCCAGCGCGAACGAACTCATCCTTACATTCCCGGAGAACGAGCCGCCGCCTGCGCTCAATAGTTTGGCCGTCGTCATTTCCAGCGCGGGGCCCCGCAGCGCATTCCTCGCTCACACGCACACGATGGAGCAAATCGTCGGATTGCTCGATGCACTCGCCAATGTCACTGCACGCCTTGAGGCCATCGAGGACCTTCTGCCCACACCGAACCTGCTCACTCGGCGGGACAACGAAGTGGCGCAGGCCATCGTCATCCCAGACGTCATTGACGTGTTTCCGAGCGGACGACTACCAGCGGACTTCGATCCGAAATCACTCGGCGACGGCAAGACCGACAAGCTCCCGCGTCCGCCAGGACTGCTCCCCGCCATTCACGATGCGACGGTCGTTCCCATCACCGTGCCGCTGCCGCGCCCGGAGCCGAATGTGGGTAACGTGTTTCAAAACACGACGGACGTTCCGCTGCTCGTGCCGGGCGGACTTGGCCGACGCGGCGGATTCCTTGCACCGCAGGGCTTTGTCGGGAGCGACGGGCGCGCGTGGTATCGCCTCACACAGGCCGCGCAGACGAACTCGTTTTACCCGCTCGATTTCGAGCGCGAGCTGTTCCTCCTTCATATCAACGAAGCGATGTGGCAGCCGGATGGACGCTTCGCCGTCGAGTTCGATTTGGAGCTGCAACTCTTCGTCGCAAACACCCGTGCACAGTTCCTCCTCGTCATCGAAGCGGGCAGCGCGCCGGGGCGGCAAACGCCAGCGCCCGTTTCGGAAAACCTCGCCGATGTCGTGTGGCGTCCGCTGCCTTTGCTCTCGCAGCGCATCATCGTGAGCGGGCTCAAACTGAAGCATCACTTCGGCGCGATGATCAAACGCTCGCTCGACAACGTAATGTCTGCCGAGCGTCGGCTCTACACGGCTTGGAGCGCGTGCCCGGCGGAATCTGCACCTCTTTCACCCGGCTTCGTGCTGCGTGCGCGGCTCGTTCAGTTCGATACCGAAAACAGCGTGCGCGGCGCGAAGGGCTACGTCTTTGCGCCGTTGACGCAGGCCAAAGCACAAATCTCCTGACATGGCCGCACCCGTCATCAACACCACACAGAGCGTCCTCGGCTACCGCCAGTGGCAGCACTTCGTGTTTCAGCCGCACGCCGCGAACTCGCCGACATTTTGGAACACGTCGCCACTCCCGCCTGGCATCGCGCTCCATGTCCCCACGGGGAGGATTTCCGGTGCGGCAACGCTGCCCGGCGTGTTCGTCGTTTCGCTCATCGCGGGCAACTCAGACGGCGCAAGCGATCCGATCATCTTCACGTTCGGCATTGAAGCGAGTGGCAGCGTGCGGCCCTCGGGCGTGCTCGAAGTCTATATCGATCTGCTCACGCGCATGGTTTCGCTGAACCCGCAAAACTTTGGGAATGCCGGAGGCAAAGACAGCGGGCCGTTGTTCTGGACCAAACGCGGCGATGATCTCGTATTTCACGTCACGTTTCTCAAAGGCGGCGTGGTTGCCGACCTCGACATCACCGCGCTCAAATTTGCGCTCAAGGAACTGGAGCCGGAGTCCGTGCTCTTGGAAGGGGATGATTGGCGCGAACTCGGCGAGGGCGAGCAGACGGCGTTTCGTCTGCACGTCCGGCTCGATAGCCCCGACCTGACATCGGCCCTCACCAACTACGAAAAGGACGCTGGCACGCTGTTCAATGCGCTCGGCGAGTTTGAGTGGATCGAGCTCAACAACTACGATCCGCAAGTCGGACCGCCACTTCTCCGCAACACCACGCGCACATTCCTCGTCGAAGTGACCCGCGATTTGATCGCCGACACTCAGCAACTCGAACTGCCATGAAAAATCTGAATTGGTTTCAGGCGCGGAGCATCGCACTCGGCGGGCGCGCAGTGCGGCGGGAGTTGTGGCGTAAGTGGCTGACCGTTGAGCACTACGTCTGGCTCATCACGCAGCCTGTGTGGGAGACGCAGCTCGCAGATCGTCGCGTCGTGCAACAAAGTGATTTTGGCGCGGAAGAGTTCATGGCGCGCGATTGGACGGATGAGCCGTGGCCCAATGGACCACAGCCACCGGACCCGCCCGATCCTCCGAATCCTCCCGACCCGCCGCGTCCACCAAAACCTCCGCTGCCGCCAAAGCCGCCTGGCAATGGTGGAAGCGATCCGTCCAACCCGTCCGATCCGGCTGATCCGACGAATCCACCGATCTCCGATCCGGTGGGTGGTGACAGCGATGGCGGCGGCCCAGGCGGCCACACCGGCGGCGGATGGGGAGGATGGGGCTCCGGCGTCGATGGCAATGGTGGAGGCGATGGCCCGAAACCTCCCGTACCGCCAAAGCCTCCGCGACCACACCAGCCTCCGAATCCTAACGTGCCGACGATCACCGTAGAGGTTTTAGCAGACCTCGACACGGATGGCCCATCGTGCTTCATCGTGCCACCGGCGACTTGCACCATCTATGTAACTGTTACCATCGCAGGTGGCCCTGCGGGAGTCGGCACACTCAGCGTTTCGGGAGCACTCAGACCCGCGCAACTCAGCACCGGTTGGCCGGGGATGAATCAAAGTTTCACGTTCAGGGATGTCCCGGTGAATCCCGGCGGCACGGTGACTTTCTTCGCGGACTACGGTGCGCCGGGAGTCGTGCCGTTCATTCACTACATCGGCTCGGGCAGCTTCACGTTTCC
>CAMDQC010000254.1 GCA_945905735.1 Prosthecobacter debontii
AATTTCTCCCGCCGGGTGGTTTTCTTTTTTTCGCTGTACTCCGCTGCCGCGAAACTCATTTGCTTTTCCATGCTCTTGTCTATCAGCTCTATCGCCCGCTGTCCCGCTATTTTACAGGGACTTTCGCTTTATTCAGCGTTTCCTTAGTGGATACCAATGCGGTGGCGGCATTCGCACTTGTTCCGTAATTTGCCGCCTTCATGAACCAGCCAGCAACATAATCGAGCGACTTCCACGAACTGATTCGCCCTTCAAATATACTCTTCAAGTCAGCTTTCTGTTCCTTCGATTGCCACTTGCTTCCCAGATATGGGGGATTTCCGCAGATATAAGTCTCCCCACCCTCATTCTCGAAATCGATCTCCGCCTGATCCAGCGGCGTCTCGAACAAATCCTCGGCGCGGTTTTTCACACCTTTTCCCGTGGGCGGGCAGATGCTCAGCCAGTCGAGCCGCAGGGCGTTGCCGCAGGTGATCCAGTTTGCCTTTTCCAGCGGCAGGAACTCGGCGAGGGCGAGCTGCTGGCCGCGATAGAGCACGTCGCACTGATACTCGGCGATGATGAGCGCAAGGCGCGCAATCTCGCAGGAGAAATGCCGCAGCTCGATGCCGCGGAAATTGGTCTTCGGAATGTCGGACTTGCGCTCGGCCTCGCCGCGGCGGCGGTTGATCTCCGCCTCGATCTCCCGCATCTGCTTGTAGGCGATGACGAGGAAATTCCCCGAGCCGCACGCAGGGTCGAAGACGCGGATGCGGGCGATACGCTTGCGGAGATTGAGCAGCTTTTGCGGGCTCGTCCCCGCTTCCTCCAGCCTCGCCCGCAGGTCGTCAAGGAAGAGCGGGTTTAGCACCTTGAGGATATTCGGCACACTGGTGTAGTGCATCCCGAGAGCGCCGCGCTCCTCGTCATCCGCCACGGCCTGAATCATGGAGCCGAAGATGTCGGGGTTGATCTTCGTCCAGTCGAGTGTGCCGACGTGGAGCAGGTAGGAGCGGGCGATTTTGCTAAAGCGCGGCACGTCCACGCTTCCCGAGAAAAGCCCGCCATTCACGTAAGGGAAGCCATTTGCCCAACTCTTGATTCCCTCCTTCTCGCGCTCGGCGAGCTTGGTATTCATGCTACGAAATAGCTCGGAGAGGACTTCGTGAGTATTTGAGGAGTCCCGCGCACTCATCTGCTCGATGGTGGCGGTATAGAGTCCGCGCCCGTGGAAGATGTCGGTATCCTCCGCAAAAAAGCAGAAGATCAGCCGAGCCATGAAGTGATTCAGGTCGTTGCGGCGGTCCACCGTGTCCCATGCGGGGTTTTCCTTCAGCAGCTCGATGTAGAGCTTATTGAGGCGGCTCGTCGCCTTGATGTCGAAGGCGTTTTCCCGGATTTGCCGGACAGTGGTGATGCCGGCGAGGGGGAGGAAGAAGCCGAAATGGTTGTGAAAGTCGGGGTAGTCGCAGGCGACCGTTTCGCCATCCACGACATTCTCCGCCTCGAAGCTCTTGCCATCGGTGGCGAGGATGAACTTCGCCTTTTGCGAAGCGGTCTTCGGGCTTTCCCGCAGAGCTTTGAGCGTGGCCGTGACGTGGCCGACTGCGCAGACCTTGATGTGAATGTTATTCCGCTGGAGAACGCCACCGGGAAGGTCCGACTGGTTCGAGTCACCACTGCGCAATCGCTTGAGAGTGGTTTCCTTGTTCCCAAACGCCGCGAGGAAAGTGAAGGGGAAGCTCTGCGCATCAAATGGAGCCTCAGCGAGATTTGAAACGGCTTCTTCGATTTCGACAGCGTTCATACTGGAAACACAATACCAGCGTGGATGGCTGCACCGCCGATTCCGTCAAAGCCGAGATTGGCGCTGCTGTTGTCGTTTGTAGGCTTCGCTTTTGGCGGCATGGGGAAGGGTCTAGGGTTGCCGCATCGCGCTGGCAAGGCAGACGGTGGATTTTCCGCTCTGAGCGCTGAACTGATTGCTGGGAACGAGGGAGCCCCGTTTCCTTTGCGCGGAGAAGCAACATCGCTCGGGAAACTACGTGCGAGAGGAAGGGCTTGGGATGTTTTTGGGGATCGATCCCAGGGCGTTGCCCTAGCTTGGCATATCTCGCCCCTTTGGGGCTGAGCGCGCCATCTCGACGATGCAGGTCATCGAAGAGCGGATCCAATTCGCCAAGGAACTCGACGCCGCCACCAAGCACGGCGAGGACCTCGGCCTGACAGGCGACGAGCTCCCGCACGCAGGCAACCGGGAATCCGCTCGCCTGCGATGCACGTGCGGCCTCACCATCCGCAGCCTATGAAACTTCTCACGCTCGCGACGATGCTGCTGGCGCTCACCTCCTGCAACGAACCGCCCCTCTACGAGTCGCGGGCGCGCACCACCTTGCATGACAAAGGCACCGACCCGGAACTCATCGAACGGCTGGTGACCAAGGGTCCTTTGTCCGCGAAGGAAGCGGAGGCGCTCCTGGCAGACGCGAGTATCCCCGTGCTCCACTTGCTCGCGAGCAATCCCACGACGCCGCAGCCTATCCTCCTGCAACTTGCGAAGCACAAGAACTTCGAAGTGACCACCGGCCTCGTCATCAATCCGGCGACCCCCATAGACATCGTCCTGAGCTTTCGCACACCGGGGAAATACACGACCGTGAATGACGCCATCATCCGCAATCCGAATGTGCCCGACAAAGTATTCGTCGAGATGTTCGACGGACGCGAAACCGGCTACGTCAGCCCGGCGCTCAACCCGCGCTGCCCGCCCGACATCCAATGGCGGATCTACCGGGAAGGGGAACACATCGCGCAAGTCTGGCTCGCGGCCAATCCAAACCTCCAGCCTGCACTCATAGAGCGCTTCGAAGCAGACAACGACCCGCTCGTGATTCAATACCTCCGCACCAATCCCGCCTACCGCACCCACACAGAAAGCCAGCGCCGCAAGGAGGCCAGGTGATCGACGTCTTCACCGCCGCCGGAGTTTGAGCGCCCACGGCGGGGGACATGCCGGGCCAAGGCGACGCCCTGGGATTGCGGATGGGCATTTGTTTTGTCCCGGAGGGACTGCGAGAAATTAGGGAAACGCTGAATAAAGCGAAAGTCCCTGTAAAATAGCGGGACAGCGGGCGATAGAGCTGATAGACAAGAGCATGGAAAAGCAAATGAGTT
>CAMDQC010000255.1 GCA_945905735.1 Prosthecobacter debontii
CATTGGCAACAGCTCCACCACCGCCGACTCCGTCCTCACCACCACCGGAACTTCCGAATATGCTGGAACCATTGTGAATGTCCTTGGCGCAGGAACCCGCACCACCGGCCTCACGGTCGCCTCCGGCGCCCTGACGCTTACCGGTGTCAACACCTATACCGGCGCGACCACCATCGACGCAGGCACACTCGTCGTCACCGGCAGCATCAGCGGCAGCGCGGTCACCGTAAATACTGGCGGCACGCTTGGCGGCACCGGCACCACTGGTGCCCTCACCGTGAACACTGGCGGCACCGTCTCGCCTGGCCTCTCGCCTGGTCAGCTCAATACCGGCGCATTTACCCTAAACACTGGCGCATCGCTCGCTCTCGAAGTGAACGGAACTCTCGCGGGGAACTACGACGTTCTCAACGTCACCGGAGGCGTCACGCTGGGCGGCACGCTGAGCCTCTCCGGCAGCTACCTCACGACGCCCTCGGTCACAAACGATCTATTTTTCGCCATCATCAACGACGGCTCCGACGCAATCACGGGCACCTTCGCCGGGCTTGCGGACGGCAGTCACGTTTACGCACCGAACGGGCAGGACTATTTCGTCAGTTATTTTGGCGACTCCGTCGGTGGCACTGTAACGGGTGGCAACGACTTCGTTTTGCAAGCCGTGCCCGAACCCGGAAGCGCAGCATTGCTCCTCGGCGGACTGGCCATGCTCGCCGGACGCCGCCGCCGCCGGGAGTAGAGGGGATTTTCGATTTGGGGTGAGTTGCGCTTTGACGGGTTGCGCTCATTCTGGAACGGAGTGCAGAAGTCGCGTGTCCTCTTGGTGGGGGACATGAGGCCCTGCACCGAGGTAAGTGCCGACGTGGTCAGGGGTGGCTGCGTCGGCACAGCCTTGTCTGGCCTTCGGCCCGGCAGATTATTCGCGAGAGCTCCGGCGCATTAGCCGTGCACAGCGGGGCCAATGCTGCCGCCTGGGATGAATTCCGCGGGCGTGAAGGTCTGCTTCACGTCCTTGCGCCGAAGGCTTACGTTCTTTGCCCATTGGACGATGCGGCGCACGATCGGTTCTGCTTCCCAGCGGATATGGGCGACCGTCGGCGTACACCAGGCAAAGCCGGGGTCTGGATCGGTACACACGAGCGAGACTTGTTCCGGTACCCGAAGCCCACGCGTCGCGAGAAACTGGAGCGTTGGGGCGTAAAACGTCCCGATACCGATGACGAGCGCGGTGGGCGGCGTGACGCGGAACAATGACGATAGCAACTCGCAAAAGCCCTCCCGTGTCTCCTCCCAGTCTGGCAGATTGTAATCGCTCGTCGGGATGCCGTGGGCCGCGAGTTCTGCGAGCATGGCGCTTTCGGTGATTCCCGGGCTGGGTTTTCGTCGTTCGCTCCGGCAAAGCAATACGATGCGGCGGTGCCCGAGTTCGACGAGCGAGCGCGTCGCGACTGCGAGAGCGGTTCCTTTTTCCGGGCCTGTGCCAGCGATGGGGATTCCCACCCTGCGTCCGAACAGTGCAAATGCCGGGATGGGCTGCCGGGCGAACCACTCCAGCACTTCGCTCGAGCCCGCCATCACGATCCACGCGTCTGCCGGGGTTTGCTCGACGAGCCGTTGGATTCGTTTCGGGTCCATCTCTAGGTCAACAAGAGATTTCTTCGCAGTGATGACCGTATGCCCCGCCTCCGCCAGCGAGTGCTGGAGGTCCACGATGTAGGATAAAAAAAGGTCTTCGTGTTCGTAAGGCAACATAGCGATGCGAATCGGCCGGGTGGAGTGTCCATTGGCCCGGACGATGCGGCGAGCGCGGCCCCGTCCTTGCCCGACGATCACCCCGTCACGCTCGAGTTGCTTGAGCGCGGCATCGACGGTCTTTCGGTTGACCTCAAGCTGTGCGGCTAGGAACTCGATTCCGGGCAGCGTCTCTGCCCAGCGGCCCGCTGCAATCGCTGAGCGTAGGTAAGCGGCGACTTGGCTGGCGGCGGAAAGTATGCGTAACGGATGCATGGCGGTTGCATTACTTCTCAGCGGGGGGAGGTGGTCGAGAGAAAATGGATCCGGTCCGCTCAACCTACGATTACGGCAACGGCGCTACGGGGGCTTTCTCGAAGTCCGTCGGCTTCACCCAGCCGGTCTGCATTTTCTCGCCCCGCATGAAGCGCTCGTAAAAGCCGACGTGGCCCTTGTTCGCGTGCTCGTAGCGGTCGAAAATCGCGCCATCGGCCCCCATGCGCGGGTCGCCCTGTTCGCGCAGTTCGGCCAACATTTGCTCGCGCACGGCCAGCGGCTCGGCGGGGCGTCCGGGGGAAAGTGCGAGATTGTTCAGGCAGTCCGGGTCTTTGCGCAGGTCGTAGAGCTCCTCGCGCGGACGCAGGCCGAAGCACAACGCCCAGTGCGGCTCGGCGGGGTCGGCGCGGTGCATGTCGAGGATGAGGGACTTCGTCGTCCCCGCGTCGCAATCGAGGTAGCCCGTCTCGGGGTTCCCGGCGGGCCAGCGCGTGGGCTCGAAGTTCTGTAAATAGAGCAGCCCGCCCTTGATGATGCCGCGCGTGGGGTAGCCCACATCGCCCGGCCTGCCGATATCCGTGCGCTCTTTGCCCACGAGCACATGGTCGCGCGCAGGGTTGGTGACGCCGCTCTTTTCCGAGCGAAAAATATCCGTGAGGCTGCGCCCCGGCGATGCCGCCATCCCCGTCTCCGCCCACGAGAGCCCGGCCACTTCGATGAACGTCGGCGCGAGGTCCACGAAGCTCACGAAGTCGTCCACCACCCGGCCCGGCTTGGCGATGCCGCTCGGCCACATCGCTGCGAAAGGGATGTGGTTGGAGAACTCATACGCGTTCCCTTTCGCGCGGGGAAAAGGCATCCCGTGGTCGCTGGTGACGATGATGAGGGTGTTCGTGAGCAGCCCGCGCCTCTCCAGCTCCGCGAGCATCCGACCGAGGTGCGCGTCGAAGTGCTCCACCTCGAATGCGTAGTCGAGCATGTCCGTGCGCGTCGTCTCGTTATCCGGCCAGTAGCCCGGCACGCGGTCGATGTCTGCGAGCTTCTTCCCGCCTTTCGCGATGCCCGAGCCGAACTCGTAGCCGCGATGCGGCTCGATCGCGCCATACCAAAACGCCCACGGCTGG
>CAMDQC010000256.1 GCA_945905735.1 Prosthecobacter debontii
TTGCTTCCGACCTAGTGAAACTTTGTGCTCTGCGCCCGCGCGGGCTTGCTCGGCGCTGCCGGGCGGGGGCATGAACTTCTTCCGCCCGACGGTCTGCTTGGTGACGATGAAGTAGCCTGCGGCGAGAAAAAATATGACGTGCGCGAGTATGGAGAAGAAGAGGAACTTCCGCGTCATCAGCTTTTGCAAAAACGACGGTCCTTTTGGTCCGCTCGGGACGGCTTTGGGTTTAACAGCTTTGGGTGTTGCGGTGACGGCCATGGTTTACTCCTTTTTTTCTGCGGTTGCGGGTTCGTTTGCAGGAGCGAGGATTTTTTCCCGCTTCTCGACTTTCGCTAGTAATTCATCGGTCGCCGCTGCTTCTGCCGTGCTTGCGTAGTCGGTTTTCAGCTCTTTGATAGCCAGCTTCGCGCGCTCAAAATCATCGAGCCCGAAGTGCGCTCGCGCTGCGCCCAATGTCGCCTGCGGGAGGTAGCCGCGTTGGCTCGGATAAAGGGCGGCAATCCGCGTGTAATTCAGCAACGCTTGCTCGTAGGAGATGATTGCTTCGGGGCCTTTGTTCTCGGCTTTGAGCGCATCGGCAATGGCGAGGTGGCTGTCGCCGCGATTCACTGAGATCATCCCGAGAATGTCGTGCCGCCGGACGGACTTCACCGCTTCGTCGTAAAGAGAGAGAGCCGTTTTATGCTCGCCCTTCCGCGTTTTCGCTACGCCGGCAAAAGCCTTCGTCAGCCGTTGATTCTCGGGGTTGGAAGCCTGCCGGGAAAAGGTGTCCGCGACATCCTGCGCTTCCTTGTCCTTTTCGAGCGAGAGCAGCGCCTGAATCTGCATCGGCACGAGGTCCACCCACCAGCTCCCCGGCGCATCCCGGAAGCCAGCAAATCGGTCCACGTCGGTCTGCATCGCCTTCAGAAGAGCCTCCGCCTTTCCCTCGGCGAGAGCCTTTGGAGCGGCGTCGATGATGGGCGGTTTTACAAAATCAAGCTTCGCAATCTCCGCCAGCTTGATGCCCACCGTCATCTCTGCGCCGGGGATATTTACCACGGAGCCGTCCGCATTTTTCTGCTGGCGGGGGAATGTCGCCATGATGTCGTCGCCGGAGCGGTTCATGGAGGTGGGAGTAAGGATGCGCCCGTCCTTCATAAAGATGCGGCCCGGATCGGGAGCCTGCGCGAAACCCGCCTGCACAAAAGTAAGCAGGAAGCTGGCGGCTAAAGAAAGCACTGGAAGGCGGCGAGACATACGGTTCGAGTTTTATGGGAAATGGCCCTATCGAAGGCAAAATGTCCAGCAGGTAAAACATGGCGAATGACGAACCCGGCGAACTTCTTCATTCGTCATTCGTGATTCCACTTTGATTCCTCCCATAAAAAACAACGCCCCGACTTGCCAAGCGCGCCTTCGTCGCTTCTTGTCCGCAGCACTTTATGAAATCTGTTTTCGTCCTCAGCATCGCACTCGCCACCGCACTCCATGCGCAGACTGTGCTGGTAAAACCATACGTCCAGCCCGGCGACGGCGCGAAACTCGATGGCCCCGACGTGAAAGTGTTGACGTGGCTCACCGATGCGAAGCCCGGACAGTTCACCGTCGAATACGCCGTAAAAGGCCAGCCCATGAAGACCGTCGCAGCGGAGGTCACGCCGCTCGATTTCGCCCTCGCGACGCCGAAGCTCCGCCTCCCCACGCCCCAGCCCTCGACGACCCTCGAAGATGTGAAGCAGGCCATCGTCGAATCCTTCCCAACGCTGAAAGAGCACGAGCAACACTACCTCCGCTACCGCGCTATCCTCCCTAATTTGCCGATGGATAGCGAAGTGGAGTGGCGCGTCCGGCTTGGCACCGCCGTCATCCGTAATGCGACGGTAAAGACGCGCGCCAGCGCCACCAAAACCGTCCGCTTTATCGCCGTCGGCGACATGGCAAGCAACAAGCCCGAAGAGTTTTCCGTCGCGCACCAGATGAGCCTCGCCAAGCCCGACTTCATCCTCGCTCTCGGCGACATCGTCTATCCCGGCGGGCGCGTGTTGCAGTATCTGAACCACTTCTTCCCCTGCTACAACGACGTCGCCCTCGCCAGCCCGAAGACCGGCGCACCGCTCATGGCCACCGTCCCCATTTACCCCATCGTCGGCAACCACGACGCCGACACGCAGAAGTTCCCCGATTACCCCGACGCCTACAGTTGCTTCTACTGGTTCTCCGTTCCGAAAAATGGCCCCGGCCTCGGCTTGTGGAGCGTCCCCCTTGGCAAAGACGAGAAGCTCGCGACCGCCTTCAAAACAAGCGCCGGAGCCGAATACCCGGCGATGAGCAACTATTCCTTCGACTACGGCGCAGGTCACTTTCTCGTCCTGGACGCAAACAGTTACGCGATGAAAGAGAACGACAAAATCTTCCCGTGGATCGAGAAGGACCTCACCGAGTCCAAACAAAAATGGAAGTTCGTTTGCTTCCACCAGCCCGCCTTCCACACCTCCCGCGAGCACTACACCGAGCAGAAAATGCGAATACTCGCGCCACTCTTCGAGCGTGCCGGAGTGGATGTCGTCTTCGCCGGGCACGTCCACAATTACCAACGCAGTATGCCCCTCAAGTTCGCGCCCGGCCCAGGCGGGCGCGACAAGCGCGGGCGCGTCAACGGCACTCTCACGCTCGATAAAACATTCGACGGCGTGACCGACACCACGCCCGAAGGCGTCATCCACATCGTCAGCGGCGGCGGCGGCGCGCGGCTCTACTCGGTCGATTTGGAAAAGACAGTCGCCCAACTAGAAAAAGAGCACCCCGGTAACTACCAGCCGCTCACCGCCAAATACGTGGCCGAGCACAGCTTCACCAGCATCGAACTTTCCCCCACGACCTTCACTCTCCGGCAGATCAACACAGCGGGCAAGGAAGTGGACCACATCAAAATCACGAAAGGGAAGTAGGGAGCACGCGCTGCTTGCCGTGCGTGCGTGAGCCGTTAGCCTCCGCCGACGATGACTGAAACGCTCACTCCGATGATGCAGCAATACCACGGCATCCGGCGCACTTTACCGCCGGATACGTTGCTGCTTTTCCGGCTCGGAGACTTCTACGAGATGTTCGCGGAGGACGCCGCGGAAGCCTCGCGCATCCTCAA
>CAMDQC010000257.1 GCA_945905735.1 Prosthecobacter debontii
CTTTGCCGGCTTTGGATGCTATCAATTTGAACAGTTTCATTTTCTTGTTTTTCTATGGTTCGGGTCAGCGTTGGTGATTGCCGAGCGGCAGCGGGAGCTGGCCCGTATGGCCCGCTGTGCTCGGTTTGCGGCAACCGCCCGCTGCGTGCGGTCGGCTGCTGGAAAGGGTGGGTTTTCGCGCGCTCTGCGCGAGGTATGGGGTGAAGCTGGTGTTGCTCACGAGCAGGCCTTTCCAAGGCACCCAGTCGCCGAACAACTCGATCTCCTTGCCGTTCATCACAGCCCAGCGGCCCGGCAGCTTTTTGAGTAATTTCGCACCCTTGTGATGCACGAGCGCGGCGACTGCGCGGCTGTCGCTCATCGGTCCATCGAGGTCGCCGATGATTTCCTGCGCCGTGCTCCAGTTGCTCCACGTCCCGTTGTGGAAAAGCACGGATTTGCAAACGCCTTCGTAGCCGAGCGCTGCATCTGCGGTGACCGGGAACGGATGGCAAAGCAGCGGCTCGATCCCGCCGACGCTGGCCCAGCGGAAGTGAATGACGACTTCCCCGGACACGTTCTGGATCAGATGATTCACTTCGCCGGGCGTGAGTGCTTTGCGCCAGTGGATGCGGCGCTTTTCGCGCCAAGCCACTCCGGCTCCGTGCGGGTTGGCGGCGTTGCACGCGCGTAGGATGGTCAGGTCAGGCCGTTGCTTTGGTGGACAGATAAGGACGACACACATTGTTTTAGTGGATGGCTGGTGGTTGAGAGTTGAGAGGGCAGGCGCTCACAGGCGGGCCTCCGGATAGCGTTCATCGAACTTGCGGCAGAGGCGCAGCGCCTCGGGGCCGTGGCTGGGGAAGTCGCGGTGGAGTCGGCCAAACAGCCCGAGCGCGACGGGCCGCGCACTGCCGGTCCACCCGAGGTAATCCCACAGGAAATGCACGGCGTTCTCGGCGGTTTGCGTGCGTTTGATTTGCAGCTTGTTCTTGCGGAATGCGCCGAGGCATTGGACCTGCGAAGCCCGGCGGCAAAGTCCGAGCACCGTTGCCAAGTGGTGCAGCACTTTTTGAATACTGGTGGTGCCGGCGAACACTCGGAACTCCACCGCTCCCACATAGTCATCGCCGCGCATTCGGAAGGACTTTTGGACGTTGAGCATTCCGCGCCCGCACGCGACTGCGGCGGCTTGCTTATCCGCGACGCTGCTCGTGCTCACGATTTTCTTCATGTGGCGCTCGACGTCCGCAGCGAGCGTGTGGCTGTAGCGATTCAGGTGACGGCCAGTGCCCGTCTGGCCGTAGAGGGACATCGCGTGCCACTGGGCGATGTGCGCCAACTTGCGCACAAACTCGCTCACCTTGCCCGCATCGCGGCTCCCAATGACCGACTCGATTCCCACGGTGATATGGACGCCGCACGAAGTATCGACGGTCGCGCCGATGGCGTTCATCCATTCCATGAACCGGCAGAGATTCTCAATGCCCTCGACTCCGTGGAGAATGGGCGAGACGAATTCGCACGGCATCTCACCCGGCTGGCAGGTGATTGAGCCATCGCGGTCAGCCCGCCACGTCGCACCGTTGAAAGTGGGCGCGAGGAGCTGCTGCCCGTTGGTCGCATTGCCGATTCGCACCGGATTCCCGGCGTGATAGCCGCCGACGGCGACGCCGCTGGTGATTGGCACTTTGGTTTCTAGTTCCACGCCGAAGCGAATGTTCATCGCTTCGACGTCCTCGGGTTTCCGCAGACTACGCAGAGTGCGTAGTTTCTGAGCGCGGTTTGTATTGGTTTTTGCAGACATGCCCTTTCCTCGTTCAGCCAGTGCGCGAACGGGAAGTGGATTGAATCGCCATATTTTTCACCATTGTTCGGAGCAGCGTTTGGGTGGCGCGAAAGGTGAGTGCTCATAAATCCGACGACTCCCGGAACCCTATGAACTTTGGAAAGCGAGGCGCTTCCTTCGCCCCGCTGGGCTGATGGCTGAACTTCACGAGCTTACCCAGCAATGAGTCGCGCCGCTCCCAGAGCGTCACGCGATCGATTCCGCCGAGCACATGGTTGTAGCCCAGCCGGAATTCGATGCCGGTCTCGGGGATTCGGACGACGAATCCGCCGAGTTCGCCGCGTCCCACCTTACCTGCTTGCGCCGAGCTGCGCTTCGTGCGCCCGAAGGCGTCGCGCTGCGCTTCGTTCTGATTGCTCATGCCCTCGTAGGTTTCGAGCACCACCGCCTCCGCATCCTCGAACCGCTTAATTTTCAAGAGCCAGCCTTCGCGCTCCGTGGAACGCCCGCACTTGTATGGAGAATCGGGCGTGCGGATCATCACGCCCTCGTATCCATCGGCGAGACACTTTTCTTCGTAAGCCGTGAGCTGCTCGGCATTGTGGATCGTGACGGGCAGTATCTTCTCGAAGTGCTCGAATCTCGGCAATCGCGCGAGTTCTTGCATTCGGCAAACGTAAGGCACGTCCACGCCGTCGCTCACGTAGTCGAACACGGCAAAGGTGAAGTCCGGCTCCCCGGACTCGCGTCCGATGTGACCGGAAGTTTCGCTGAACGTGGTGCCACGCACAATCAGTTCGCCGTCGAGGCCGTCGGGCAGGTTCGCTTCAATCCACTCGCGGGTGAAGCGGTTTGATACAGGGTTGAACGAGCGCGTCAGCGCGCGACCGTTGAGTTTGAGACAACGAATGCCGTCGAGCTTCGGCGTGGCGAGCACGGGAAAGGACAGGTCATTCGGGCGCTCGCACTTGCCGGCGAGCATTGGCTTTGTGATGTGGTTCATCGTTTATGTTTTGGTTTTGGTTTCAGACTGCGAAGCACCGCGCCGAGATCGGCGAGCCACTCCGCGAAAACTGCGCGCATCAACTGGCGGAGCGCCTTCATCGCCTGCCTCCCTTGATGGCTTTGATGCATTCGGGGCCGAACCCCGACTCCACGGACTCGGGGACCGTCAGAGTCTTTCCGCACCGCCCACACTTCCCGCAGTGACAGAGCCGCACTTGCGGCGGCAGCGAATGTCCCGTGCTCAACTGCCGAAAGAGCCACTCGAACGCCTTCGCACTCGGCGCATCCTCGGCGATGCGGGAACGTCGCCCGTGGTG
>CAMDQC010000258.1 GCA_945905735.1 Prosthecobacter debontii
GACGTAGGGAGTGGTATGAGGCGCGCACGAATTATGGGGGAACCGGATGCTGAGGTGGCGTATTATCATTGTGTTTCTCGGATTGTTGATCGCCGGTTTGTGTTGGAAGCGAGAGAGAAAGAGATTTTTGTCCGGATCATGCGCGGGTATGAAGCGTACTGTGGAGTACGAATCATCACCTTCTGCGTGATGTCGAACCACTTTCATATTTTGCTGGAAGTCCCGCGACGGCCATCCAAGGAACTTCTGCCCACCGACGCGGAACTGACGGAGCTGCTACGAAAGGCGCAGTGCTCGTTTGGCGCCAGCACTCTAGCGCAACGACTCGAAATGCTCCGTGCCAGTGGTGATCACCAGCGGGCGGAGGAGCTTCGTGAACGCTTTTTTTCAACCATGTGGGATGTGAGCTATTTCATGCGAGTGCTTAAGCAGCGCTTCTCGCAATGGTACAACGGTGCTTATGACCGGAAGGGCACGCTGTGGGAGGAGCGCTTTAGGAGCGTCCTTGTGGAAGCAGACGTCGCTCTGCGGGTGGTGGCATGTTATATCGATCTAAATCCGGTTCGCGCGGGGCTGGTAACTGATCCCAAAGAATACCGATGGTGTGGATACGCAGAGGCAGTTGCTGGGATAAGGGAGTCTCGTGAGGCAATTTCTTCTGTGATGGTGGGATTTACTACAAGCTCGAGTTCGATCGGCAAACGGCTGGCAGCCTATCGGTGTCAACTTTTTGAGGCGGGGGGGATTTCTACTGGAGGAAACGAGGCGGCCGAGAAAAAGCGTAGAGGCTTTGCAGCCTGGCAGGTTGAGTCCGTGGTAATGGCTGGGGGAAAGCTGGGTGTCGCCGAGGCCTTGCAATGCAGGATTCGCCATTTTACGGAGGGACTGGTGCTTGGCTCCGTTGAGTTTGTGGAGGGGTATTTTCATCGGTATCGGCACCGTTTCAGTGCATATCGATCGTCGGGCGCGCGACCGATCGAATGCATGGCGGCCGCTGATTTGCATTCATTTTGAAAGCTCGCATTCTGCGGCTGCATCTTACTGAGGCCCATTGAGAGGCTACGGGACCGGCAATTGGTTAATCCCCACTACTGGCTCTCGTAGCCACTGCTCCGCCCTACGCCAAAGCGCCGCTTTTGCCACCGGCAGCAGAGGCGTTGCTGGCGGACACAATTTCACCGGTAGTCTTCGTGTGTTTCTGGGAGTGGGGCCGATAGACTTGCGCGAAAGATTCAGCGGACTTTTTGCAGCGGTATTGCACCGCTTGAGGGGAAATCTTCTACAGCGAAGGCACTGGGGACGAGCGAAGGCACTGGGCAGGCACTGGGGACAGGCACTTCTCGCTACTCTACTGGGGACAGGCACTTCTCGCTAGGGGCACACCTAGATTTCACTCCACAAAGGGTTGGAGTGTCTGTCCCCTGCGTCCTCTGGAGCGGGCCGCTGCGACGGCAGTAGCAACACCGCCGGGTGTTGCGGCAACGACGACGACATCCGCTTGCTGTGATTCTGCGCCAAATAGGCCGCTGCCAATGGAGGCAAGGAGTGTGATAAGGAGGGTGGTTTTCATGAAATGAATGAGGCTTTCATGGTGAGTGTTTGTTTCATATTTGTTTCCATCTGAGATAGGTTCATTCAGGCTGACGTGTGGACGTGTGGTTCATCGTTGTTTTTTCTCCTCCTGTTTGCTCTCGAAGCGGTAGGTGCCGGATTGCAGTTCGCACAGGGCGCGACCGTTTTCGATTTTCGTAAACTTCACGCCCTCCGATTTCGCCAGTGACTTACCGCTTTCGGTAACGTCCTCGGCCGAAGAGGACGGGATGTATGCTGTTGCGGTGGTGTTTGGCGGAACGGTGACGTTCCAGACGAGCTTGCCGTTTTCCTTCTTCCATTCCACGCTGATCGGGCCGCGCACCGAGTCGTAGCGGACTTTGACCCAGTCGAGACCCTTCGGCGATTTTGGTGAGATGAAGAAGTGTTTGTAGCCGGGTTGCTCCGGGTCGGGCCGGATGCCACCGACGGATCCGAAGATCCACTCGAAGATAGCGTTCATCCCGAGGTGGTTGAAGCCGTTCATCGGGGAGGGATTGAAGCCGAGCACCGGGTGCCACCCGTCGTAGCGCTCCCACATCGCCGTGGCGCCGTTGTCGACCATGAACCCGAAGGACGGGCAGGTCGGTTGCATGACCATGCGGTAGGCCAGGTCCTGGTGGCCGTTTTCCGCCAGGTAACGCAGCAGGGGAATGTTGGACACGGAACCGGTGGCCAGGTGCTCCCGATAGCTCCGGATCGACTCCAGGAGCATCCGTCCCGCCTTGTCGCGCAGCTCGCTGTCGAGATGACCCTGGCCGAGCACGAGCGCATAGCTTCCTTGCTCGTTGCCTGAAACGGTGCCGTCGGGCTTGACATGATTGGCCACCAAGGCGGCGCGGATCTTGTCCGCCAAGGCACGGTAACGGGCCGCGTCCTCGAACTTGTGTAGCGCCTCGGCCATGCGGGACACCGTGTCGGCGCTATGGGCCCAGAAGGCCGCGCCGAAGAGGTCGCCGGGAGCCCCCTTCCCGCCCTTCGGCTCCCAAGCCGTGGCTGCGGGGGGAATGGTCATTTTCGCGCCCAGCCAGTCGCCATACCGCGTGATGTACCGCTTGCGGGGCACCCCGTCCGGATTGTACCGGGCGATGGTGTCCATGTAGCGGGAGGCGCCCGCATAGGCCCGCTCCAGGCCGCGCCGGTCGGCGTAGTGCGTCCAGATATCGAAGGGGGGTATCACGCCACTGTCGGACCAATTCGCTATCGCGTCGGCCCCCTCCTCCCGGACCTTGGCCAGCATCTCCGGGGAGATCCCTTCGGAATTGAGGCTGTCGGCGATGTTGCGGTGGAGGTTGGCTCCGAAGGCGGCGAAGTCGAACAGGTAGGAGAGTGAACCCGCGTGTTCGGTGTAGCAGTCGCCCATCCAGGGCATGCGCTCGTCGCGGGCACTCACGTCGACGATCAAGCTGGGCGTGCACGAGCGGTAGGCGCGCTCGATAATCTCGACGAG